>MUNG01000046.1:216-24335 GCA_002154585.1 Streptomyces pseudogriseolus | reverse complement strand
CCGCGTCATCCATTACGAGGGCGACGAGCGGCCCGGCATCAGCGACATCCGCTCCCGGATGTACGAGAGCCCCGCCCGCGTCGAACAGCGCGCCCTGGACACCTCGGACACCCGCCCGTACGTGATGATCGAGTACTCCCACGCGATGGGGAACTCCAACGGCAACTTCAAGAAGTACTGGGACGTCGTGCGCCGGCACGACGTCCTCCAGGGCGGCTGGATCTGGGACTTCGTCGACCAGTCCCTCCACACCCCCGTGCCGGAGCGCACCCTGCTCACCGAGTCGGGACCGGCCGCGCTGCGCGGCGAGATCCTCGCCACCCGCGGCCGGTTCGACCGGGACACGGGCCTGTCCGGCATCACCGTCTTCGAACGGCACGACAGCCTCGACCTCACCGGCTCCCTCACCCTGGAGGCGTGGTTCACCCCGGGCGTGCCCTACTCCCACCAGCCGATCGTCGCCAAGGGCGACACCCAGTACGCGCTCAAGCAGACCGACCGCAGAGTGGAGTTCTTCATCTGCTCCGACGGCGAGTGGATCGCCGTCAACTGGTCCGTGCCCGACGACTGGAGCGGCACGGAGCACCATGTCGCGGGCGTCTTCGACGCCGACGCCGGCACACTCACCCTGTACGCCGACGGCGCGGTCCGCGCCACCCGCACCACCGACCGCCGGCCCACCAGCAACACCGCCCCGCTGTCCCTCGCCTCCGACGCCGACAACCAGACCCGCGAGTTCGACGGCACGATCCGCCGCGCCCGCGTCTACGCCCGCGCCCTCACCACGGCCGAACTGGCCGACGAGAGCAGGGAGTCCGGTGACGACGGCGTGCGCTTCTGGTTCGACGCCGCCACCGTGGAGACCGAGCGGAGACGCCCCGAGGCCAGGACCTTCCTCGCGTACGGCGGCGACTGGGGCGACAACCCCAACGACGGCGCGTTCGTCGCCGACGGCATCGTCACCGCCGAACGCAAGCTCGGCGGCAAGGCGGCCGAGATCAAACGCGTCCACCAGGCCGTCGGCGCCACCCGCGTCCCCGGCGGCGGACCGGGCGCGCTCACCCTCACCAACGAGCACCTGTTCACCAACCTCCGCGCGTTCGACGGACGTTGGGAGCTCGTCGCGGACGGCGAGGTGATCGGCGGCGGACGGCTCACCCGGGACCAGCTCGACGTGGCGCCGCTGTCCGGGAAGCGCGTCGACCTGCCCGTGCGCCTGCCCCGCGACCCGGCCCCGGGCACGGAGTTCTTCCTCCAGCTGTCCTTCGTCACGCGGGAACGCACCCCCTGGGCGGAGGCCGGCTTCGAGGTGGCGCGCCACCAGCTCCCGCTCGACGCCGGCACCCCCGCGGTCGTGCCCGTCCCCCTGTCGCGCGTCCCGGCGCTGCGGCACGAGGTGCGCGAGCAGGACGTCCGGATCACCGGGCGGGGCTTCTCCGTCACCGTCGACCGGCGCACCGGCCTGCTCACCGACTACCGGGCCGACGGCACCCGCCTGCTCACCTCGGGACCCGCGCCCAACTTCTGGCGGGCGCCCACCGACAACGACCACGGCAACGGCCAGCACCTGCGCAACGCGACCTGGCGCGACGCGGGCGCCCGCCGCACGGTCACCGACGTCACCGTACGGCCGCTCGGCGACCGTGCCGTCGAGGTCCGCGTCACCGGCACCCTCCCCACCACCGTGGAGTCCGCGTACTCCACGACGTACACCGTCTTCGGCAACGGCGAGATCAAGGTCGACAACACCCTCCACCCGGGTGCGGCGAACCTGCCGTACCTTCCCGAGGTCGGCACGCTGCTGTTCCTGCCCCGCCGCCTGGACCGGCTGCACTGGTACGGGCGCGGACCCGAGGAGAACCACTGGGACCGCAACACCGGTACCGACGTGGGCCGTTGGTCCTCCACCGTGGCCGAGCAGTGGACGCCGTACATCCGCCCGCAGGAGAACGGCAACAAGACCGACGTCCGCTGGGCCGCGCTGACCGACCGGGGCGGACGCGGGCTGCTGGTGACGGGCGAACCCCTCGTGGAGATCAACGCCTCGCACTTCACCCCGGAGGACCTGTCCACGGGCGTCCGGCACGACTACCAGCTCACCCCGCGCGACGCGGTCGTCCTGCGGGTCAACCACCGCCAGATGGGCGTGGGCGGCGACAACAGCTGGGGCGCCCACACCCACGACGAGTTCAAGCTGTTCGCCGACCGCGACTACGCCTACACCTACCGGCTGCGCCCGCTCACCGACGTGGACCGGGCGCTCGCGCTCTCCCGCCGGCCCACCGCCGTCGAATAGCGCGGCACACTCCAGGGAGCCCGGGGTAACCGGGCTCCCATGGGTGACATCCTGACCGGCGCCTGCTCCTGGACGGACCGCCAACTCGTCGCGAGCGGCTGGTATCCGCGCGGACGGCGCGACGCGGAAGGGCGGCTGCGGCACTACGCGGAGCGGCTGCCCGTCGTCGAAGTGGACTCCGGTTACTACGCGTTGCCGCGCCGCCGCAACGGCGAGCTGTGGGTGGACCGCACCCCGGACGGCTTCCGCTTCGACGTCAAGGCGTTCTCCCTGCTCACCGGGCACCCCACTCGCCCCGAGGCGCTTCCGCCCGACCTGCGCGACCGGGCGCCCGCGCGCGGGCCGGCGGACCCCGCCCTGCTGGACGAGGTGTGGGGCCGCTTCGCGGAGGCGATCGACCCCCTGCGCACGGCCGGACGGCTGGGCGCCGTGCTGTTCCAGTTCCCGCCCTGGTTCACCCCCGGCGCCCCGGCCGAACGCCTCCTGGAGGACACCGCGGAACGTACCAAGGGCTGGCCGCTCGCCGTCGAGTTCCGCCACCCCGCCTGGTGGCACGCGGAACAAGCCGACGAGACAAGGGAGTTGCTGACCTCGCTGGGGGCCACGGCGGTCGGCACGGATATGGCGCAGGGCCTCACCGCCTCCCTGCCGCCCCTGGTCCCGGTCACCCGCCCCGCCCTCGCCGTCGTACGGTTCCACGGCCGCAGCCGGGCGTGGGGGAGGGGCAGCAAGGAGGACCGCTTCCGCCACGACTACGACGTCACCGAACTCGCCGCCTGGGTGCCGCGCCTGCGCCGCGCGGCACAGCAGGCGGAGGAGCTGCACGTGCTGTTCAACAACTGCTGCGGCGACGCGGCGGTACGGGCGGCGGAGACGATGCGGGACCTGCTGGCCGCACCGCCCGGGTGATCCGCGGAACCCCAGCACACGGGACGTCGACGTCGGATTCCCGCCAGACCCCCCGCACCTCCGTGGACGATCCTTGAGGCATGCACCGAGGGATGCACACCGACACCGAGCGCTGCGTGCGCGCCGTGCAGTCGAAGGACGCGCGGTTCGACGGCTGGTTCTACACCGCCGTCCTGACCACCGGCATCTACTGCCGGCCCAGCTGCCCCGCCGTCCCGCCCAAGCCCGCGCACATGGTCTTCCACCCGAGCGCCGCCGCCTGCCAGCAGGCCGGGTTCCGGGCGTGTAAACGCTGCCGCCCCGACACCAGCCCCGGCTCCCCGGAGTGGAACGTGCGCGCCGACCTCGTCGCCCGCGCCATGCGGCTGATCGCCGACGGTGTCGTGGACCGTGAGGGCGTCACCGGGCTCGCCGCCCGCCTCGGCTACAGCACCCGGCAGATCGAACGCCAGGTGCGCGCCGAACTGGGCGCCGGCCCCCTCGCCCTGGCCCGCGCCCAGCGCGCCCGGACGGCACGGCTGCTCGCCGAGACGACGGACCTGCCGATGGCGGACGTCGCCTTCGCGGCCGGCTTCTCCTCCATCCGTACCTTCAACGACACCGTGCGCGAGGTCTTCGCGCTCTCCCCGAGCGAGCTGCGCACCCGGGCGCCGAAGCACGCCGCCTCCGGCACCCCCGGCGTGATCACGCTGCGCCTCCCGTTCCGCGCCCCGCTCCACCCCGACAACCTCTTCGGCCACCTCGCCGCCACCGCCGTACCCGGCGTGGAGGAATGGCGGGACGGCGCCTACCGCCGCACGCTGCGGCTCCCGTACGGCCACGGCATCGTGGCCCTCGCCCCCCGCCCCGGCCACATCGCCTGCCGGCTCGCCCTGAGCGACCCCCGGGACCTGACCGTCGCCATCAGCCGCTGCCGCCGGCTGCTCGACCTCGACGCCGACCCGGTCGCCGTCGACGAGCAGCTGCGGGCCGACCCCGCGCTCACGCCCCTGGTCGACAAGGCGCCCGGCCGCCGGGTGCCGCGCACGGTCGACGAGGCGGAGTTCGCCGTCCGCGCGGTCCTCGGACAGCAGGTGTCCACGGCCGCCGCCCGCACCCACGCCGCCCGCCTGGTCACCGCGCACGGCACCCCCGTCGACGACCCCGAGGGCGGCCTCACCCACCTCTTCCCCACGCCGGAGGAACTGGCCGCGCTCGACCCGGACGCCCTCGCCATGCCCCGCACCCGCCGCACCACCCTGACCACCCTGGTCCGCCGGCTCGCGGACGGCGGCCTCCGCCTCGGCGCCGACAGCGACTGGCCGGAGACCCGCGCGGCGCTCCTCGCCCTCCCCGGCTTCGGCCCCTGGACCGCCGACGTCATCGCCATGCGCGCCCTCGGCGACCCCGACGCCTTCCTCCCCACCGACCTCGGCGTCCGCCGCGCCGCCGACGCCCTGGGCCTCCCGTCCACCCCGTCCGCCCTCACCACCCGGGCCACCGCCTGGCGCCCCTGGCGCGCGTACGCGGTCCAGTACCTGTGGGCGACCGACAGCCACCCCATCAACGTCCTGCCCGCCTGACCGTCAACGGAGGACCCGTGCGACACCACACCGTGACCGACAGCCCTTACGGCCCCCTGACCCTCGTCGCCGACGACGGCGTCCTGTGCGGCCTCTACATGGACGGCCAGCGCCACCGCCCGCCCGAGGAGACCTTCGGCGTCCCCGACGACACCCCGTTCAGGGAGACGACCGAGCAGCTCGACGCGTACTTCGCCGGCGACCTCACGGAGTTCACCGTCCCCCTGCGCCTGCACGGCACCCCGTTCCAGCTCCGCGTGTGGGAACAGCTGCGCCGCATCCCCTACGGCGAGACCCGCACCTACGGCGAACTCGCCACCCTCCTCGGCAACCCCAAGGCGTCCCGCGCCGTCGGCCTCGCCAACGGCCGCAACCCGGTCGGCGTCATCGTCCCCTGCCACCGCGTCATCGGCTCCACGGGCGCCCTCACCGGCTACGGCGGCGGACTGACCCGCAAGCGGCGGCTGCTGGACTTCGAACGCGGGGTACGGCGCGGTGACCACGCCGTACCCCGCGTACCCTCCGGCGGCCCGCCCGCCGGCCCGTTCAGAACAGGTAGGCGTACATCACCACCTGCTGCTCGGTGAGCGCGCCCCGGAAGACCCGGACCGTGTCCACCCCGCCCTTCAGGTGGTCGCCCCACTCCCCGCCGGAGGTGTGGCCGCGGCCGATCTGCAGCGGGCCGGTGGAGCTCCAGGGCGCCGTGTGCTCGGCGGTGACCACCGCGTTGCCCTGGACGTACAGGGTGACCCGACCCGCGGCGTCGTCGAACACCAGGACGACTTCATCACCCCAGGAGTTGTGGTACGCGTACCCGGAGGTGACGGTCGTCCCGGCGTCCGGGCCGCTGCCGTCGGTGACGACCAGCTGCCACTCGGAGGTGGCCGGGTTGTGGCGGACGGCGAACGCGTCGTGGTCGGCGTTGCCCTGGGACAGCAGGGTCATCGGCCGGTCGGTGGTGTCGTCCGCGAAGCGGACCCGCAGGCCGACGCTGTAGCTCTCGGAGGTGTCGACGACGGGGCCGCCGGTGGCGGCGTAGCCGTCCGTGCCGTTCAGCAGCAGGTGGGAGCTGCCGTCGAGCGCGTCGAACGGGTCGTCGGGGGTGAACGAGGCACCGCCGTGCAGGGTGAGCGGCAGGGTGCCGGTCCGGTCGGGCACCACGCCGTCGTCCGTGCGCTCGATGTCCCAGGAGGCGGCCAGTTCGGCCGGGCGGGACGCCAGCCGGTCGATCTCCTCGCCGGTGACCACACGGTCCCACACCCGGACGTCGGCGACCTCGCCCCGCCAGCGCGCGCCGCCCTCACCGCGGGCACGACCGACCTGGAAGGCGCCCGGGGCGCCCACCGGCGCGGCGCCGGTCCCGGTGGCCACCGCCGTGCCGTCCACGTACAGGCGCAGGGTGTTGTCCTCACCGTCGCGCATGCCGGTGAGGCGGGTCCACTTCCCGGCGGTGAGGCTGCCGCCGGTGAGGGTGGTGGTGCCGAGGCGGAAGGACCAGACGGCCGTGCCGTCGTCGGCGGGGAGCGCGCCCAGGGTGAACGCGGAGCCGCCGTCCGCGGTGTCCTGGCTCGCCACCGTCATCGGGGTGCCGGTGGCGGCGGGGCGCACCCAGGCAGACACGGCGAAGGTCCCGTCGGTGTCCGTCACGGGGGCGTCGGTGGCGAGGTGGCTGTCGCCCCGGCCGTCGAGGGCGACGGCGGAGGTGAGTCCGGTGCGCGAGGGACCGGGCACGCCGAAGACCACGCCCTGCCCGGCGCGGAGGACCGGGCCGGCCTCGGCGCCGGCGGTCGTGGACCCGGCCGGGTCGTCGAGCTTCCAGTGGGCCACCGGGGAGCGGCCCTCGGCGACGCGCACGGTGTGGGTGGTCACGGCACTCGACCGCCCCGCCCGGTCGAGGGCGCGGACCTGGAGGGTGTGGACCCCGCTGCGCTCCGGCATCCAGCGGATCGTGGCAGGTCCGCCCGGCTCCGCGGGCCTGACCCGGTTCTCCAGGCCGCTGCGGAAGGAGTAGACGTACTCGACGACGTCCTCGGACGGCGAGTCGAACGTGAAGCTGCCGTGGACGCCGACGCCGTCGTGCCAGGTGCTGTCGTCGTCCGGGTACCGGTCCGACACCACGGCCGCGGGTTGCGGACCGACCGTGTCGATGACGAACCGGCAGGTGTGGCCGGGCGCCTCGTCGCTCCAGGCCGAGACCGCGCCCTGGTCGTCGACGGCCCGGACGTGCCAGGAGACGACGGTGTCCGGCGGCAGGTCGTCGGGCGTCCGCCAGAGCGCGGTGACGGGGGAGTGCAGCGGGGAAGTCGTGAAGGCGCGCTGCTGCCGGACGCCGTCGCCGTCGGTCCACCAGGCTTCGAACTCGGCGCCTGCCCGGTTGGCCTCCCCCTCCGCGTTGTCCTCCGTCGAGTCCGCGACGACGGCCCGGAGTTCGGGCGCGGCGCCGACGTACACGACGTCCTCGGAGCAGCTCCTGTAGCTCGCGGTGAGGTCGTCGGTGCGCGGCTGGAGCGGAGGGAGATTCCCCCCGGCCGCCCCGGCCGCGGACGCGACGCCCGGTGCGGCTGCGAGCAGCAGCGCCGCGAGTCCTGTGGCCGCGGCGACGGATCTGACGCGCCGGCCGGAATACCAGTTCATGCGGTAGGGCCCCCTGGTGACGTGTCGGTCCCGCGCGGGGGCTGCACCAGCCCGCGGAGCGCGCAGGGACCACCCGAGGCCCATGACTGTCATGCCCACCATCGACCTCGGTCGGCACGACTATAGAACGATCTTCGAACGCGCTCGAACAATATGTGACGGTGTAACAGATATGGCTTGTAGTGAATGTGACGGGCCGACAGATCCCACGGGATGGCGGCTTCAGGCGGCGATCCGCCGCAGCAGCGCCGGCAGGGCCGTGCCGATCGGTTCGCGGATGATCTCGTCGGCCAGGTCGTCGTAGGGGGTCGGCTCGGCGTTGACGATGATCAGGCGGGCGCCGTGGTCGGCGGCCACCTGGGCGAGGCCCGCCGCGGGGTGGACCTGGAGGCTGGTGCCGGCGGCGATGAACAGGGTGCACGCCTTCGTGATCGCCACCGCCTCGCCGAGGACCGTGGTGTCCAGCGCCTCGCCGAACATCACCGTCGCCGGCTTGAGGATGCCGCCGCAGTCGACGCAGGGCGGGTCGTCCTCGCCGGCCCTCAGGCGGGCCAGGGCGTCCTCCGTCGGGGTCCGCGCCCCGCACTTGGTGCAGACGACCGCGCGTGCCGTGCCGTGGAGTTCCAGCACCTTGCGGTCCGGCACGCCGCCGAGCTGGTGCAGGCCGTCCACGTTCTGCGTGATCACCCGCACCGCCGTCCCCGACCGCTCCAGCTCGGCCACGGCACGGTGGGCGGCGTTCGGCTCGGGCAGCACGGCGAAGTTCTCCTGCCGCATCCGCCACGACCGGCGGCGGATCTCCGGGTCGCCCATGTAGTACTCGTACGTCACGAGCTTCTCGGCGTCCGGGTCGCGGCGCCACAGACCGGCCGGCCCGCGGTAGTCGGGGATGCCGGAGTCCGTGCTGACGCCGGCGCCGGTCAGAAGGGCGACGAGGGGCTTGCTCATGCGGCGAGGGTAGGGCGGGCGGGGCGCGCCCGGCGAGCGGATTTCGGGCCGCCCGTGCGGCCGGTCAGTGCACCCGCCGGCCGTCCTCCAGCTCCGCCGTGCCCGAGCCGTCCGCGAGCACGTCCAGCGCGGCGAGCACCCGGCGGCCCAGGGACCCCGGAAGGTGCGCGGCGATCTCCTCGCGCTCCACCAGCCGCCACGACAGCAGCTCCTCCTCCTGGAGCCGGATCGCCCTCAGCTCGTCGTCATCGAGCACACCGCCGTCGTACAGGTACGCCACCAGCGGCGGGACGCCCTCCGTCCGCACCCAGTCCACGGCGAGCAGCCGGCCCAGCGGCCGGTCCAGGCCGATCTCCTCGGCGGTCTCCCGCCGCGCGCCCTCGCGCGGGCTCTCGCCGTCGTCCGACTCGATCGTGCCGCCGGGCAGCGCCCACCCCTCCCGGTAGTTCGGCTCGACGAGCAGCACCCGCCCCTCCGTGTCCCGGAAGAGGGCGGCGGCCCCGGCGAGGACACGGGGGAGGGAGGCGACGTAGGCGGCGAAGTCCTGGGTGACCCGGGTGTCCCGGGTGTCCTGCGTGGTGGTCATGCGGGAAGGGTAACCGCGCTCGCGTGCCCCGCCGGGGCCGTCGCGGGCCCGCCCGCCCGGCGCACGGCAGCACACGCCGTCCCATGATCGACACGGCGGGCGCACACGCCGGAGCACGGCGGCCGACGCCTCCGCGCGGAGTCAGACCTCCGCCCGCGCCAGCCGCAGCGTCCGCTCCGCCAGCTCGCTGATCCGCACCCCGTCGAACCCGAACACCGCGCTGCGCACCGTGTCCTCCAGCGGCACCTTCCACTGGTCCGGTACGGCCGCCGCCCCGCACATCACCCCCGCCACCGACCCGGCCGTCGCGCCGTTGGAGTCCGTGTCCAGACCGCCCCGCACCGTCAGTGCGACGGTCCGCGAGAAGTCACCGTCCCCGTACAGCAGCCCCGCGGTGATCACCGCCGCGTTCGGGACCGTGTGGATCCAGCCGAGGCCCGCCGTCTCCTCCTCCAGCGTGTCCAGCGTGTCCTCCCACGGCAGCCCGCTCTCGTGCAGCGAGGTCACCCGGCGCACCGTCCGCGCCAGCCTGCTGCTCGCCGGGACCACCCCCAGCGCCTCGTCCACCGCCTCCCGCGCCGTCGCCGCCGTGAACGCCGCCGCGACCAGCGCCGCCGCCCACATCGCGCCGTACACCCCGTTGCCCGTGTGGGACAGCACCGCGTCCTTGCGGGCCAGCGCCGCGGCCCGGCCCGGCGCGCCCGGCGAGACCCAGCCGTGCACGTCGGCGCGGATCAGCGCGCCGATCCACTCCTGGTACGGGTTCTCGTACGTCGCCGTCAGCGGCGGCCGCAGCCCGCCTGCCAGGTTCCGGTACGCCGCCCGCTCCGCGGTGAACGTCTGGAGGTACGGCAGCCGCAGCAGCCACAGGTCACCCACCTGCTCGGTGCTGAAGCCGAAGCCGTGGGTCTCCAGCAGGTGCAGGCCGAGGATCGCGTAGTCGACGTCGTCGTCCCGGCAGCTGCCGTGCACCCGGCCGCGGACGCACGTCCGCCACTCCGGGCGCAGCGCCCGCTCCTCGGTCTCCGTCGGCGGCCCCGGCAGATAGTCGGTCAGCGGCAGCGCGTCCGTCGCCCGCAGGTAGCGGTCGATGCGGTCCCGCGTCCACACCTCGCCCTGCTCCACCGGCTTGCCGAGCATGTTGCCGGCGATCCGGCCCAGCCAGCCGCCGAGGACACGGTCGGCGAGCCCGGTCGCGGTGGTCACGTCGGTCGTGGCGGTCATGGGACCGGTGTACCCGTTTCCGGGCGGTTCCGCGCCCGTCCGTGTCCATCCGCGCTTGTCCGTGCCCGTCCGCGCTCGTCCACGGGCCGGTCACGGCATGACGGGCACGGCGCCCGGCGGTTAGGGTCGCAGCGGCGCGACTGGTCCCGCCGTGCGCGCGGGGCCCGATGAGCGAGGGGAAGGCAAGTGGCGGACGCTTCGGGAAGCGGTACGCGTACGACGCCGTCGGCACAGCGGGTGCTGGTCGCCGCGGACAAGTTCAAGGGGTCGCTGACGGCCGTGGAGGTCGCCGAGCGGGTCGTCGCCGGCCTGCGCCGGGTCCGGCCGGATCTCGAGGCCGAGGCGCTGCCGGTGGCCGACGGCGGCGACGGCACCGTCGCGGCGGCCGTCGCGGCCGGGTTCGAACGGCACGAGGTGCGGGTGACCGGACCCCTCGGCGACGAGGTGACCGCCGCCTACGCGCTGCGGGACGGCACCGCCGTCGTGGAGATGGCGGAGGCCAGCGGGTTGCAGCGGCTGCCTGAGGGCGTGTTCGCGCCGCTCACCGCGTCGACCTACGGCTCCGGGGAGCTGCTGCGGGCCGCGCTGGACGCGGGGGCGCGGACCATCGTCTTCGGCGTCGGCGGCAGCGCGACCACCGACGGCGGGGCGGGGATGCTGGCGGCGCTGGGCGCGCGGTTCCTGACGGCGTCGGGCGAGCAGGTCGGGCCGGGGGGCGCGGCGCTGGCGGAGCTGGCGTCGGCCGACCTGTCCGGTCTCGACCCGCGGCTGCGGTCCGTCGGGTTCGTGCTCGCGAGCGACGTCGACAACCCGCTGACCGGGCCGAAGGGCGCGGCGGCGGTGTACGGGCCGCAGAAGGGAGCCTCGCCGGAGGACGTGGCGCGGCTGGACGCGGCCCTCGCGCACTACGCGAAGGTGCTGGACGCCTCCGCGCTCGCGGCGTCGCCGGGTGCGGGCGCGGCGGGCGGCATCGGCTTCGGGGCGCTGCTGGTGGGCGCGCGGTTCCGGCCGGGCATCGAGGTCATGCTCGACGTGCTGGGATTCGCGTCCGCGCTGGAGCGGGCGGATCTGGTGATCACGGGGGAGGGGTCGCTGGACGAGCAGACGCTGCACGGGAAGGCGCCGGCCGGGGTCGCCGCGGCGGCGCGGGCGGCCGGGAGGGACGTGGTCGCGGTGTGCGGGCGGCTGGCGTTGCCGCCGGAGGTGCTGGGGCGGGCCGGCATCCGGCGGGCGTACGCCCTGACGGACCTGGAGCCGGACGTGGCGGTGTGCATCGCGGAGGCGGGAGCCCTCCTGGAGCGCACGGGGGAGCGGATCGCCCGGGACTACCTCACCTGAGCGAGCCGCGTCAGGTCCCCCGACTCCGGGGGACCTGACGCCACCTCATCACACCGTGAGGAAGCGGCCCGAGCGCCCGGCGGGACCGTGTTGCGATCCTCCTCATCAGTGCTTCCATGGAGAAGAAGGCAAACGTGCGGGCGGACGTCCCTGACGTCCTCGCCGACACGGAGCGGCGTCACCTGGCCGCTGTGACTTCCGGCGTTCCGTGACGCCTCGCCGGAAGGCGCAGCACGGAGGGAACGACGCCATGCCCACCAAGGTCATCCGCAGCCCTGAGGGCAAGCAGCGGCCGCGTGACGCCGCCTGGTTCACGCTGTACCCGAGACGCTGGACGCTCCGGGCCGCGCGAGCGGTGGACCGGCGCTGGCGGTCCTACCGGACCGGCCGGGAGGCCCGCCGGAGCATCGTCCCCAACCGCAGGTGGCACCCCTGGCGGGTCTCGCTCGGCCGGCTGCTGCGCGTGTTCGCCTTCGTGGGAACGGCCCTGCTGCTCGCCTGGATCGCGCTCGCCGCGTACGACTCCTCGGCACACACGCGCTCGTGGTACGACGACCTGAAGAACGACGCCTGGTTCAGCACCGTGCTGTCCTTCGTGAGCCCCGTGCTGACCGGCGCCCTCCTCCTCGCGGTCTTCCTCCTGTACTGGTACCACAAGGCCAAGAGGCCGCTGGTGAAGAAGGCGCGCACCCGCCCGCACGAGCTGGTCCCCACGGCCGGGACGCTCGTCGACCGGATCGTCGGGCGCCGCGAACTGGCCCAGGTGATGGCCCAGACGCTCCGCAACCGCAAGACGCGCCGGCCCTATCTGCTGGTCGGCGGTGTGGGCGTCGGCAAGACGGCCGTCCTCGTGGAGCTGACCCGCATGCTCGCGCAGCAGTCCGCCGTACCGGTGCCGCTGCGTCTGCGCGACATGGACGGGGAGTTCGACTTCGAGCAGATGGCGCGGCGCCGCTTCGCCGAGGAGGCCGACCAGGGCGTCTTCGCCGCAGGCAACATCGACAAGGCATGGCGGCAACTGCGGCTCGACGACAAGGCCGTGGTCATCGCCGACGGCCTGGAGGAGGCGCTCCTCGACGAGCGCTACCGGGAGGACCGGGACAACATCATCCGGCGGGCCATCGACCGGGCGGACCGTCAACAGCTTCCCCTGGTCATCGCCTCGCGCCCGCACGCGCCGCTGGAAGGCACCAGGGCCGCCATCACCGACCTGGAACCGCTCAGCGAGGAGGCGGCCCTGGAGTACCTGGTCCGGGAACCCGGCGAGGGGGACGAACGGCGTCTGGACTGGGTGGTGGAGACCGCCGAGGTCTCCGACTCGCCGATCTATCTGCGCATCGCCCGCGCCCTGCAACAGCGCGGGCTGCTGGAGCACCTGACGCTCCGCGAGCACGACGGGCGGCTGAACACGCGCAGCAACGACTGCTCCACGATCAGGCTGTGGCTCCTCGACAGCTACCGCCGGGCCATGGAGGACGGGCTCATCCGCGACAAGCTGGTGATGGACCGCAGGGAACGCAGGGAGACCCTGTGGGTCGTGTCGGCCCTGGCCTGCCTCGGCCTGCTGCAGGACACCCTGGAGGTGTCCTTCGACGACTTCGTCGGCGCCTACCTGGACGACCTCCGGGAGCGCCGCCGGTCCGGGACCCGGCCCGGGGAACCGTCGGCCGGATCGTGGCGGGACACGGTCCGCACCGCCGTCACGCCGGCCCAGCGCGAGGCGATCTGGAACGTGCTGGCCCGCACGGTCGGGGAGTCGTCGTCCTGGATCAACCCGCTGGACGACCCCACCGAGTGCTACGCCGAGCTCGCCCGGTACGCCGCCAACGGACAGCACCTGGGGCTCGTGCGGGGCTCCGAGAACAAGGTCCGCTTCCCCCACAGCATCGTCCAGGCCTACCTGGGGCACCGGCTGCTGACCGAGGTGCCGGACGACCAGATGGCCGCCGTCGTCGGACCCGCCCTGCGCGGCCCCGGCCCGTCCCGCGAACTCCTCATCGCCCTGGTGCTGCTCTCCCGCCACCGGGCCACCACCGCGGCGCCCCGCCCGTCAGGACGGCGCGACGGGAGCGCCCCGAGGACGAGCGAACTGCTCCGCGACGCCGCCGCCGACCGGCACGACGCGAAGTACTTCGACCTGTACGCCGCCGCCCTGGAGATCGACAGCATCGACCCGGAGCCGCTCCAGGACGAGCTGGCCCGCACCCTCGACGAACAGTGGGAGGGGCTGGTCATCCGGTCGGACCAGCGCACCGTGGAGGACGCCAAGCTCGGGCTGGTGCGGCGCTTCGGCGCGGCGCTGCGCGAACGGGAGAGGCGCAGGAACGAGGCGGCCGGGACCCCTCCCGGGACGGCCGCGGCACCGCCTCCGCTGCCGTACGAACGGCTGCTCAGCATCGGCACGCACGAGCCCTCCCACGCCGTGAGGACCGCGATCGCCCACCAGATCGCCGCAGGCGGTGACGCGGCCTTCCGTGCTCTGCGGGAGCTGTTCCCCCTCGACACCGATCCCGTACGGCAGTACCTGCAACAGACGCGGGAGGCCAAACGGAAGCTCAACGAGAACTACACCGCCTGGCTCGAGGACACGGAGTCGGGCCGGGCCGCCGCCCCGGGGACGGCGGAACGCAGGGAGCGGCAGTACGCCCGGTTCGTGCGGGAGCACGAACAGCGCCGCACCGTCCAGTGGCGTCACTTCGCCCTGCGGGCCTGGCTGGTCCCCATGTTCCTCGGCTCCGTCTCCGCGAGGTACCGCGGTGAGGCCGAGGAGCGCCTCGATCTGTGGCTGCGGCACCTCACCGTCGCGGCCGGCCGGGACGGCGCGCCGGGGCCGTCCACGGGGCCGCCCGAGCCCGATCTGCCGCTGTCCTTCGAGATCGCCATGACCCAGGGCTTCAAGAACGCCGCGAACCGGCGCAGGCGTCATCCGGGCGTCCACGAGGAGAGCCGGGCGTTCCTGACCAGGCATGCCGAGCGGATGCTCGCCTCCAGCCGCTCCTGGTACGCGCAGCTGAGCCTGCTCCACGCCCTGTGCCTGTGGGAGCTGCCCGACACGGCCGGGCGGGGGGACGCCCCTGCCGGGCAGGGCGCGTCCGTCGAGCCCGTGCGCGCGGTCACCCGCTGGCTCGCCGTCGCGGGGAGCGCGCGCCGCGGCGCGGGAGACGGGGAAGGGCCGCGCGCGATGCTCCACCCGTTCGTCGCCGAGGCCGGGGACCTGGTGACCCTGGCCCTGGAGACGGGGCATCCCGAGCAATTCCTGTGGATCGACGAGCACGGCGCCGTCGGCAGCGTCGGCTCCACCCCGGCGGACCCGGAGCGTTACCGCAAGCACAATCTGTGGATCGCCCCGTCGTCCGGCTGGACCAGCCTGCACCCCCGGGCGCAGCGTCTCCTCGCCGACGTCCTGATCATGCTGAACCTCACCGAGCGGGACGGCAGCCCGGACGCCATCGAGGAGCGCCTGGAGCTCACCGACCGCAGCGACCTGCCGCCCTGCCTCACCCACGACCGGACCCCGCTCCACCCCGAGCGGAGCGTGGGCCGCAACGACCAGGACGAGCCGGGCTGCACCTGCCTGCCGACCTGCACGTTCCGCCTGTGCCCCTACCCGCCCAAGGCCGCGAGGACGCAGAAGGAGATCGAGGAGCCCTTCTGCCGGCAGCAGCAGGCACTCCTGCACAGCCACCGCCGCTGGCACCTGCCGGCCCTCACCCGGCGCACCGCTCCCTGGGTGAGCATCCCCGTGCGGGAGCTGCACGCCTTCTGGGAGGTGATGGCGCACCGCAAGCGCAAGGCGCCCGAGGAGGACGAGCAGGTCCTGTGAGGCGGGCGGCCGCCGCACGCACGAGGGCCCCGGACCCATCCCGGGTCCGGGGCCCTGCACAGCCCAGCGGCAGCGCTACGGCAGCTGCGCGGCCCGTGCCTCGCGACGGTTGTCGCGGAAGTTGTTCACCCGCCGTGCCGTCGCGAACAGCGGGATCACCGCCCCCATCACCAGCTGAAGCGCGCACCCGGTCTGCAGCAGCAGCTGTCCGCTCGGCGCGTCGAAGGCCCATGCCGCCAGCAGCCCCATCGACAGCACGATCCACGACAGCATCGCCACGGCCAGGCGCCCCCGCGGCTTCGGGTACTCGACGCGGCTCACCATCAGCCACGCCGTGCCGATGATCGCCAGCAGCGTCGCCACGAAGGGCAGCTCGAGCAGCACGATCGACACGACGGTCAGCGCGCCGAACGGCGACGGCATGCCCTGGAAGGTGCCGTCCTTCACCGTGACGCAGGAGAACCGCGCCAGTCTCAGCACCACCGCCAGCAGCACCACGATCGCCCCGACCGCGGCCACCCGCTGGTGCGCGTCGTCCGCGACCATGCCGTAGACGAGGACGAAGTACGCCGGGGCCAGGCCGAAGCTGATCAGGTCCGAGAGGTTGTCCAGCTCCGCGCCCATCGGCGAGGAGCGCAGCTTGCGCGCCACCAGGCCGTCGAAGAGGTCGAAGACCGCCGCGCACAGCATCAGGATGACCGCGGTGGCCGCGCTGTGGCGGGCCATGCCGGACTCCTGGCTGCCCTGGAGGTGCGGGATCAGGATGCCGGTGGTGGTGAAGTACACCGCCATGAAGCCGCACGTGGCGTTGCCCAGGGTGAGGGTGTCCGCTATCGACAGGCGCAGCGACAGAGGCATCTCCTCGTCGTCGTCCTCGTCGGCCTCCGGCACCCAGCCGGCCTGTGTGTCGGGATCAACCACGGTCAATGCGAGTCACCCCAGCCACGGTCTTCTGGCCCACTTCGACATCGACCTCCACGCCCTCGGGCAGGTAGATGTCGACGCGCGAGCCGAAGCGGATGAGGCCGATGCGCTCGCCCTGCTCGACCTTGGTGCCCTGGGGCACGTAGGGGACGATGCGGCGGGCCACCGCGCCGGCGATCTGGACCATCTCGATGTCACCGAGCTCGGTGTCGAAGTGCCACACCACGCGCTCGTTGTTCTCGCTCTCCTTGTTGAAGGCGGGAACGAAGCCACCGGGGATGTGCTCCACCGACGTCACGGTGCCGGCCAGGGGGGCGCGGTTCACGTGGACGTTGAGCGGGCTCATGAAGATCGCGACGCGGGTGCGTCCGTCCTTCCAGGGCATGATGCTCTGCACCACACCGTCGGCGGGCGAGATGACCCGGCCCTGGGCGATCTCGCGCTCGGGGTCGCGGAAGAACCACAGCATCCCCGCCGCGAGAGCGGTGGCGGGGACGGCGACGGCCTTGGCGGCGCCCGAGCGGCGGGCGCGCAGCAGGCTCACGGCTGCGGTGGCGACGGTCGGCAGAAGCCACGGCGATGCTCCGCGCGCGAGGCGTACGCCGGCGAGGCTGTCGCGGTGTGCAGAGGTTTGGCTGTGGGGCATGGATGACCTTCGTAGCGGATGATGCCGCGCAACTGCGGGGGACGGCGGCTTTCCGGCGATCGTAGCGGCTCCGGGCCGCAACTGGGTAAGCCAGGCAACCAAGTCGGCGGCCGAAGAACGCATACGGGGTGTGATCCTCTCCCTCAAGAAAACACCCCGTATCCGGACATCCGACCCCGGTCAGCCCTCGAATCGATACTCTTCGAGCAGCCGGCGACCGATGATCATTTTCTGGATCTCGGCGGTGCCCTCACCGATCAACAGCATCGGCGCCTCCCGGTAGAGGCGCTCGATCTCGTACTCCTTCGAGAAGCCGTAGCCGCCGTGGATCCGGAAGGCGTCCTCCACGACCTCCTTGCAGTACTCGGATGCGAGGTACTTCGCCATCCCTGCCTCAAGGTCGTTTCGTTCCCCGGAATCCTTTTTGCGCGCTGCGTTGACCATCATGGCATGCGCGGCCTCCACCTTGGTAGCCATCTCCGCCAGCTTGAACTGAATGGCCTGATGCTGTGCGATCGGCTTGCCGAAGGTGTGGCGCTGCTGGGCGTACCGGACGCCGAGTTCGAAGGCACGCTGCGCGACGCCGCAGCCACGCGCCGCGACGTTCACGCGGCCGACCTCGACCCCGTCCATCATTTGGTAAAAACCTCGGCCGGTGACGCCGCCGAGCACCCGATCGGCGGGAACGCGCAGGCCGTCCATGATGAGCTCGGTCGTGTCGACGCCCTTGTAGCCCATCTTGTCGATCTTGCCGGGGATGGTCAGGCCGGGGCGGACCTCACCGAAGCCGGGCTCCTTCTCCACCAGGAAGGTGGTCATCGACTTGTGGGGCGCGGTCCCCTCGGGGTGTCCTTCGTCACTTCTCACCAGAACGGCCACCAGCGACGAGGTTCCGCCGTTCGTCAGCCACATCTTCTGGCCGTTGAGGACGTACTCCTCGCCGTCCTTCACCGCCTTCGACGTGATGGCCGACACGTCGGAGCCGAGGCCCGGCTCGGACATCGAGAAGGCGCCGCGGACGTCGCCGGCCGCCATGCGCGGAAGGAAGTGCTCCTTCTGCTCCTGGGTGCCGTGCTGCTTGAGCATGTACGCCACGATGAAGTGCGTGTTGATGATGCCGGACACCGACATCCAGCCGCGGGCGATCTCCTCCACGCACAGCGCGTACGTGAGAAGGGACTCACCCAGGCCGCCGTACTCCTCGGGGATCATCAGGCCGAACAGGCCCAACTCCTTGAGCCCGTCGACGATCTGCTGCGGGTACTCGTCGCGGTGCTCCAGCTCGGTCGCGACCGGGATGATCTCCTTGTCCACGAAGTCCCGGACGGTGGACAGGATCTCCTGCTGGACGTCGGTCAGACCGGCGGTCTGGGCGAGACGGGCCATGGCTTACTTCCCCTGTTCCCTCAGCTCGGGGCGGCCCGGCTGCTCGCCGCCGCGCTCCTTGATGTACGTCTCGGTCGGCACCATCACCTTGCGGCGGAACACGCAGACCAGGGTCCCGTCCTGCTTGTAGCCCTTGGTCTCGACGTACACGATGCCGCGGTCGTCCTTCGACTTCGACGGCCACTTGTCCAGCACGGTCGTCTCGCCGTAAATGGTGTCGCCGTGGAAGGTCGGCGCCACGTGCCTGAGCGACTCGATCTCCAGGTTGGCGATCGCCTTGCCGGAGACGTCCGGCACGCTCATGCCGAGCAGCAGCGAGTAGATGTAGTTCCCGACGACGACGTTCTTGCCGAAGTCCGTCGTGCTCTCCGCGTAGTTGACGTCCATGTGGAGCGGGTGGTGGTTCATGGTGAGGAGACAGAACAGGTGGTCGTCGTACTCGGTGACCGTCTTGCCCGGCCAGTGCTTGTACACCGCGCCGACCTCGAACTCCTCGTAGGTACGTCCGAACTGCATGTCGGTCAGGCCTCCGGGATCTCGAACTTCGACGTGCGCTCCATGCCGGCGGCGCGTCCCTTGCCCGCGACGACCAGGGCCATCTTGCGGCTGGCCTCGTCGATCATCTCGTCGCCGAGCATCGCGGAGCCCTTCTTGCCGCCCGCCTCGGACGTGTAGTACTCGTACGCGTCCAGGATCAGCTCGGCGTGGTCGTAGTCCTCCTGCGAGGGGGAGAAGATCTCGTTGGACGCCTCGACCTGGCCGGGGTGCAGCACCCACTTGCCGTCGAAGCCGAGGGCGGCGGCGCGCCGCGCGACCTCGCGGTAGCCGTCGACGTTGCGGATCTGGAGGTAGGGGCCGTCGATCGCCTGGAGGTCGTTGGCGCGGGCGGCCATCAGGATCTTCATCAGGATGTAGTGGTAGGCGTCCGCCGGGTAGCCGGGCGGCTGCTCGCCGACCACCAGCGACTTCATGTTGATGGACGCCATGAAGTCGGCCGGTCCGAAGATGATGGTCTCCAGGCGCGGGGAGGCCTGGGCGATCTCGTTGACGTTGTTGAGGCCCTGCGCGTTCTCGATCTGCGCCTCGATGCCGATTCGGCCGACCTCGAAGCCCATGGTCTTCTCGATCTGCGTCAGGAGGAGGTCCAGCGCGACGACCTGCTGGGCCGTCTGCACCTTCGGCAGCATGATGCAGTCGAGGTTCTGCCCGGCGCCCTCGACGACCGTCACGACGTCCCGGTACGTCCACTCGGTCGTCCAGTCGTTGACGCGCACCACGCGGGTCTTGCCGGTCCAGTCGCCCTCGTTGAGGAACTTCACGATGGTGTGCCGCGCCTCGGGCTTGGCGAGCGGGGCGCAGGCGTCCTCCAGGTCGAGGAAGACCTGGTCGGCGGGGAGGCCCTGGGCCTTCTCCAGGAAGCGCGGGTTCGAGCCCGGTACCGCCAGGCAGGAACGCCGGGGGCGAAGGCGGTTGACCGTCATGCGGGGACCTCCAGAGGGTCGAGCTTGTTCGCGGTGCGGATCTCGTCGACGATGCGGCCGATGATCCCGGTGATGTCGAAGTCCTTCGGGGTGAAGACCGCGGCGACTCCCGCGGCCCGCAGCTGTTCGGCGTCACCGCTGGGGATGATGCCACCGGCGATCACGGGAATGTCCGTGGCGCCGGCCACACGGAGCCGTTCGAGCACGTCCGGCACCAGCTGGGCGTGCGATCCGGAGAGGATCGACAGGCCCACCGCGTGGACGTCCTCAGCCAGCGCGGCGTCCACGATCTGCTCCGGGGTGAGCCGGATGCCCTGGTAGACCACCTCGAACCCGGCGTCGCGGGCCCGTACGGCGATCTGCTCGGCGCCGTTGGAGTGACCGTCCAGGCCGGGCTTGCCGACCAGGAAGCGCAGCTTGCCGACGCCGAGGTCCTTCGCCGTGAGTTCCACCTTCCGGCGGACCTCCGACAGGGCGGAGCCCTCCTCGGCGGGGACCGCCACGGGGGCGGACGACACCCCGGTCGGGGCGCGGAACTCGCCGAACACCTCGCGCAGCGCGCCGGCCCACTCGCCGGTGGTGACACCGGCCCGGGCGCACTCCAGGGTGGCCTCCATGAGGTTGTCGGTGCCGCGCGCGGCCTCCTTGAGCTTCTCCAGCGCCTTGCAGGGGCGCGGGTGGTTGAAGGGTGGCTGATAGCGGGTGTCGCGCCAGTGCTGGAGCGAGGCGATCACCCGGGCCTCGACCGCGGGGTCGACGGTCTGGATGGCCGTGTCCAGGTCGGCGGTGAGCGGGTTGGGCTCGGTGGACTCGAAGGCGTTGACGCCGATGATCTTCTCCTCGCCCGACTCGATCCGGGCGCGGCGCTCGGCGTGCGAGGAGACCAGCTGGGACTTGAGGTAGCCGGACTCCACGGCGGCCATCACGCCGCCCATCTCCTGGATCCGTCCGATCTCCGCGGTCGCCTCGGCCACCAGCTCCTCGACCTTGGCCTCGATCACCTTCGAGCCCTCGAAGATGTCCTCGTACTCCAGCAGGTCGCTCTCGTACGCCAAAACCTGCTGGATGCGCAGCGACCACTGCTGGTCCCAGGGGCGGGGCAGACCAAGGGCCTCGTTCCAGGCGGGCAGCTGCACGGCACGCGCGCGGGCGTCCTTGGAGAGGGTGACGGCCAGCATCTCCAGGACGATCCGCTGGACGTTGTTCTCCGGCTGCGCCTCGGTCAGCCCGAGGGAGTTGACCTGGACGCCGTAGCGGAAGCGGCGGTGCTTGGGGTTTTCGATGCCGTACCGCTCGCGGGTGAGGGTGTCCCAGATACGCCCGAAGGCGCGCATCTTGCACATCTCCTCGATGAAGCGGACGCCCGCGTTCACGAAGAAGGAGATACGGCCGACCACGTCGCCCATGCGCTCCTGCGGCACCTGGCCGCTGTCGCGCACCGCGTCGAGCACGGCGATCGCGGTGGACATCGCGTACGCGATCTCCTGCACCGGCGTGGCGCCGGCCTCCTGCAGGTGGTAGCTGCAGATGTTGATCGGGTTCCACCTGGGGATGTGGGAGACCGTGTACGCGATCATGTCGGTCGTCAGGCGGAGCGACGGGCCGGGCGGGAAGACGTGCGTCCCGCGGGACAGGTACTCCTTGACGATGTCGTTCTGGGTCGTGCCCTGGAGCCTGGTGATGTCCGCGCCCTGCTCCTCGGCGACGACCTGGTAGAGCGCCAGCAGCCACATGGCGGTGGCGTTGATCGTCATCGAGGTGTTCATCTGCTCCAGGGGGATGTCCTGGAACAGCCGGCGCATGTCACCGAGGTGCGCGACGGGCACCCCGACCCGGCCGACCTCGCCGCGGGCGAGGACGTGGTCGGAGTCGTAGCCGGTCTGGGTCGGCAGGTCGAAGGCGACCGACAGGCCGGTCTGGCCCTTGGCGAGGTTGCGCCGGTACAGCTCGTTGGACGCCTCGGCGGTCGAGTGGCCGGCGTACGTCCGCATGAGCCACGGACGGTCCTTCTGGCGCTCTGTCATGGTCCTGCCCGCCCTCAGACGTTGCGGAAGCGGTTGATGGCGTCGATGTGCTTGGCCCGCTTCTCGTGGTCGCGCACGCCCAGGCCCTCCTCGGGGGCGAGGCACAGCACGCCGACCTTGCCCTGGTGGAGGTTGCGGTGCACGTCGTAGGCGGCCTGGCCGGTGTCCTCCAGCGAGTACACCTTGGACAGGGTGGGGTGGATCTTGCCCTTGGCGATGAGGCGGTTGGCCTCCCAGGCCTCGCGGTAGTTGGCGAAGTGGGAGCCGATGATGCGCTTCAGGGACATCCACAGGTAGCGGTTGTCGTACTGGTGCATGTAGCCCGAGGTCGAGGCGCAGGTGGTGATGGTGCCGCCCTTGCGGGTGACGAAGACCGAGGCGCCGAAGGTCTCGCGGCCGGGGTGCTCGAAGACGATGTCGATGTCCTCGCCGCCGGTGAGTTCGCGGATGCGCTTGCCGAAGCGCTTCCACTCCCTGGGGTCCTGGGTGTTCTCGTCCTTCCAGAACTTGTAGCCCTCGGCGCTGCGGTCGATGATCGACTCCGCGCCCATGGAACGGCAGATCTCCGCCTTCTGTTCGCTGGAGACGACGCAGATCGGGTGGGCGCCGCCGGCCAGCGCGAACTGGGTGGCGTAGGAGCCGAGGCCGCCGCTCGCGCCCCAGATGAGGACGTTGTCGCCCTGCTTCATGCCGGCGCCGTTGCGGGAGACCAGCTGGCGGTAGGCGGTGGAGTTGACCAGGCCGGGGGCGGCGGCCTCCTCCCAGCTGAGGTGGTCCGGCTTCGGCATCAGCTGGTTGGACTTCACCAGCGCGATCTCCGCCAGCCCGCCGAAGTTGGTCTCGAAGCCCCAGATGCGCTGCTCGGGGTCGAGCATCGTGTCGTTGTGGCCGTCGGAGGACTCCAGCTCGACGGACAGACAGTGCGCGACGACCTCGTCGCCGGGCTTCCAGGAGTTCACGCCGGGACCGGTGCGCAGCACGACGCCCGCGAGGTCGGAGCCGATGATGTGGTACGGCAGGTCGTGGCGCTTGGCCAGCTCGCTGGTGCGGCCGTAGCGCTCGAGGAACCCGAAGGTGGACAGCGGCTCGAAGATCGAGGTCCACACCGAGTTGTAGTTGACCGAGGAGGCCATCACGGCGACCAGGGCCTCGCCGGGGCCCAGCTCGGGCAGCGGCACGTCGTCCAGGTGGATCGACTTGCGGGGGTCCTTGTCGCGGGTCGCGAGACCCGCGAACATCTCCGTCTCGTCCTTGTGCACGGTGATCGCACGGTACGACTCGGGAAGCGGCAGGGCGGCGAAGTCCTCCGACGTGGAGTCGGGCGACTGGATCGCGGCCAGGATGTCCTTGACGGTCACGGTGTTGCCTCCGGCGATGGGCGCCCTGAGGGAGGGGCGCTGAGGGTTACGTCGGTGTGCTGCTGAGGGTCGGGAGGTGCCGTCGGTTCGGCGGTGGTGCTTCGGCAGCGCGTGGTTGCGCGGGAGGTTGCCTGTGACGCAGGCGTCCGGGAGTGCGGGTGGTGGACCCGCCGGGACTCGCCCGGACTCCTTCAACGTATGGCACGCCGTGTCAGTCGGCAAGGCACTGCGTGCCAGAACTTGGGCTCAGGTGAAATCTTTACGCATCAGATGAGCGATGATCGATCGAAACGCTCTCGAAAGGCGGGCGAAAAGCGCCCCTGACATGGCAAAACGGCCACCCCGAAGGGTGGCCGTCATCACAGGGGCGGAGGGCGGTTCAGCGCTCCTTGAGCGCCCGCTCGATGGCCTGCATGACCTCCTCCAGCGGGGCGTCGGTGCGGGCGACCGTCACCAGCACCTCGCCCTGCGCGGACGCCGTGGCCGCCGCCGGCCGCTGCGGGGCGGCCGTGCGCCCCGCCATGATCCCCGTGCCGAACGTCTTCCGCACGATCGCGAAGGCGTGGTCCAGCTGCGCCTCCACGTCGCCCTGGCCGCCCGCCCGCAGCCAGCGCCGCAGCACATGGTTGTGCGCCGTGACCACGGCGGACGCGGCGACCTCCGCCAGCAGCGGGTCGTCGTTGGCGTCGTCGTCGTGGGCGTGCTCGTCGAAGTGGCCCAGCAGATAGCGGGTGAACAGCCGCTCGTAGCGGGCCANNGCGACGGAGATGTCCGGCCGCGCCGCGTACATCTTCATGACCTCTTTGATGCCCCGGCACACCGTGTCGAGCGGATGCTCGTGCGCGGGCGCGGCGTTGAGCACCGCCTCGGCGCGCACCAGGGTGTCGTCGTGGTCGGGGAAGATCGCCTCTTCCTTGGAGCGGAAGTGGCGGAAGAACGTGCGGCGGGCGACCCCGGCGGCGGCCGCGATCTCGTCGACG
>MUNG01000046.1:0-164 GCA_002154585.1 Streptomyces pseudogriseolus | reverse complement strand
CGGCTCGGTCGTGGCGGGCGTACGTGCGGACTTGGCGGACTGGGACATGCCCTGAACGTACTGCATGCGTGCGGCACGGTGCGCGTGACCGGGGGTTCCCCCGCCCTCGGCGGGCGGGGGAACCCCCGGTCACGCGCACCGTGCCGCACGCATGCAGTACGTTC
>MUNG01000459.1 GCA_002154585.1 Streptomyces pseudogriseolus | reverse complement strand
GGCGTCGACTTCACCGGACACCCCGGCCTCGACCACCTGCTGCTGCCGGAGAACTTCGAGGGGCGACCCGGGCCGCAAGGACGAAGTCCTTGCGCAGCGGGTGCCCCTCGAAGTTCTCCGGCAGCAGCAGGTGGTCGAGGCCGGGGTGTCCGGTGAAGTCGACGCCGAACATCTCGTGGGTCTCGCGCTCGTGCCAGGCCGCGCCCGCGTAGACGTCCACGGCCGACGGCAGGACGGGGGCCTCGTGCGGCACGGTGGTGCGAAGCAGCAGCCGCCGTACCGGGGAGAGGGCGGCGACGTGGGCGGCGACGCGGAAGCCGGTGCCGGGCTCGTCGACCGCGCTCAGCCAGTCGAAGAAGGTGCAGCCGAGGCGGTCTCGGGCGGCTTCGAGGGCGGGGATCCAGGCGTCGGACGGCACGTCGACGGTGAGGACCTCGTACGCCTCCTCCGCCGTGGCCTGCGCGCCGAACAGGTCCTCGACGTCCGCGGGGAGCCAGCCGACGGCGGTCATCCGGCCTCCCCCTCACCCTTGGTCGCGTCGTTCGCCGCGTCGTTCGCCGCGTCCTTCGGCACTGGCGGCGGGACGAGTCCGCTCTGCAGCGCCGCCGCCGAGGGACGCCCCGCGCCGGACGCGGACCCGTACCGCTCCCCGAGCGACTCGCGGGCGATCTTCTCCTGCAGCTTGAGGATGCCCTGGAGCAGCGCCTCGGGCCGGGGCGGGCAGCCGGGGACGTAGACGTCGACGGGGATGATCTGGTCGACGCCCTTGGTGACGGAGTAGGAGTCCCAGTAGGGGCCGCCGCAGTTGCTGCACGCGCCGAAGGAGATGACGTACTTCGGCTCGGGCATCTGCTCGTACAGGCGTTTGACCGCGGGCGCCATCTTGTCGGTGACCGTGCCGGAGACGACCATCAGGTCGGCCTGGCGGGGTCCCGGGGCGAACGGGATGACGCCGAGGCGGATGAAGTCGTGCCGGGCCATCGACGCGGCGATGAACTCGATCGCGCAGCAGGCGAGGCCGAAGTTGAACACCCACAGCGAGTAGCGGCGGCCCCAGTTGAGGACCACCTTCATCGGCTCGGGGGCGAGCCGGGCGAGCGCGCCGAGCCTCGCCGTGCCTTCGCCGGAGGGACGTGCGGGTTCCGGCAGCAGCACCGGCTCGGGGGCGGCAGGGTTCACGTCCATGTCAGGACGCCCTTCTTGTAGGCGTACAGCAGGCCCACGGCGAGGAAGCCGAGGAAGACGAACATCTCCACGAGGGTGGTCGCGCCGTAGCCGTCGGCGGCGAAGACGGTCGCCCAGGGGAAGAGGAAGATCGAGTCGACGGCGAAGATCACGTAGAGGAAGGCGTACACGTAGTAGCGGACCTGGGTGTGGGCCCAGCCCTCGCCGACCGGGTCGACTCCGCACTCGTACGTCAGGAGCTTCTCCGGCGTCGGCACCACCGGCCGCAGCAGGCGGCCCGCGCCGAAGGCGACGGCGACGAACAGCAGGCCGACGACGGCGAGCAGTCCGACGACCGAGTAGGACCGGAAGTAGTCCGCCGCGACGACGGTCGTTTCCCGCACGTCCGCCCCTCACTCCTCAGATCGGCGACCAGGCGTTCCCGCCTGTGCCCTGCCCTTGCTCCGTGCCGGTGAACGTCGAACGCCACGGTCCGACGATCTGTACGCACGGGAGTCTAGGCCCTGATAAAGGCACGGTAAGCAGCCCGTCGGGGCTTGGCACGCGGGGGTGGGGTTTTCCTCAGTTCAGCTTGGCGGTCCTCCTCATGGCGCGGGCACCCGGGCGCCGGGCAGGCTAGGCCCATGACCGAACCGATCCCGCAGCCGGCCGGACCGGGCGACCGCCCGCCGCCGGCCCGCTTCGCCTACGACTCGCACACGTGGAAGGAGATGGCGCATCTCCTGACGAATCTCCCGGTGTCGATCGTCGGCTTCGTCTACGCGGTGACCGCCCTGTCCGTCGGGGCGGGGCTGACGGTCACGGTGATCGGTCTGCCGCTGCTCGCGCTCGGGCTGACGGGGGCGCGGGTGCTGGGCCGGCTGGAGCGGGCGCGCGCGAGGGCGATGCTCGGGGTGCGGGTGGACGAGCCGAGCCCGCTGCCGTGGCGGCGGTCCGGCGGGTTCTGGCCGGGGCTGTGGCAGGCGGTCAAGGACCCGGTCGGCTGGCGGACGTTCCTCTTCATGCTGATACGTCTGCCGTGGGGCATCCTCACCTTCACCGTCACGCTGACCGGGCTGTTCGTGCTGTGGCCGGTGCTCGCGTTCGTGGTGCGGGCGATGGCCGACGTGGACCGGGCGATGGTGCGGGGTCTGCTCTCGCCGTCGGACGAGCTGGAGCGGCGCATAGCCGAGCTGGAGTCGGACCGGGGCGTCGTGGTGGACACGGCGGCGGCGGACCTGCGCCGTATCGAGCGGGACCTGCACGACGGGGCACAGGCGCGGCTGGTGAATCTGGCGATGGGTCTGGGCCTGGCCAAGGAGAAGCTGCTGGAGGACCCGGACGCGGCGGCGTCGATGGTCGAGGAGGCGCACGGCGAGGTGAAGCTGGCCCTTCAGGAGCTGCGGGACCTGGCGCGCGGCATCCACCCGGCGGTCCTCACCGACCGCGGCCTGGACGCGGCCCTGTCGTCGGTCTCCGCGCGCTGCACGGTACCGGTGACGGTCACCGTCGACCTGGAGGAGCGGCCGGCGCCCGCGATCGAGGGCATCGCCTACTTCACGGTCTCCGAGCTGCTCCAGAACGTCAGCAAGCACAGCCGGGCGCATGCGGCGACGGTGGAGGTGTGGCGGTCGGACAACCGGCTGTTCCTCCAGGTGCGGGACGACGGCGTGGGCGGGGCGAGCCTCGACGGCGGCACGGGCATGCGGGGTCTGGCCGAGCGGCTGGGCGCGGTGGACGGGCTGTTCGTCGTGGACTCCCCGGAGGGCGGTCCGACGACGGTGACGGCCGAGCTGCCGTGGCGCGACCGCTCCGGCACCCCGGCCGGGAAGGCGCCGGGCAGAGGGGCGCCGGCCCGCGGCCGCAGGTAGGGAAAACCCCCCGCCGAAGACTGCGACGGCCTTCATTCCCCGCCGACCTGCGGCGCAGCACCCTGGATGTACGACAGCACAGCCGCCGGACGAGGAGAAGGACGAAGCCGATGGCCACGGAGTACGGACAGGGCTACGGGCTCCCCACCGGGCCCGGACACGCGCGGGGCGTGGAGGGACGGCGGCACCGGATGCCGGCGGCGCTGCGGGCGCCGGTCGAGGGGCGCGCCTGGCGGGAGCTGGCCTACGTGCTGCTGAGCCTGCCGATCAGCATCCTGCTGTTCACCTACGCGGTCACGATGGTGTCGCTGGGCGCGGGCCTGATGGTGACGTTCCTCGGGGTGCCGGTGCTGGCGGCGGCGCTCGCCGGGTGCCGGGGCTTCGGTTCGGTGGAGCGGGCGCGGGCGCGCGGGCTGCTGGGCCTGGACGTGGGCGAGCCGGAGCCGCTGCGGCTGAGGCGGCAGGGGTTCATGGGGTGGGTCGGGGCGGTGCTGAAGAGCGGCACGTCCTGGCGGGCGCTGCTGTACTCGGTGCTTCAGCTGCCCTGGGCGGTCCTCTCCTTCACGGTGACGGTCACCTTCTGGTCGGTGGGCTGGTCGCTGCTGACGTACCCGCTGTGGTTCTGGGTGCTGCCGCTCTACGCGGGCCAGGACGGCATCCAGCTGTACGGCGACGAGCACCGCGCGATCTACCTGGACAACCCGTTCGAGATCGCGGTGACGGCGGGCGTGGGTCTGCTGTTCACGCTGGCCACACCGTGGATCGTGCGGGCGCTGACGACGGTGGACCGGCTGATGGTGCACGGGCTGCTGGGCCCGTCGCGGCTGGCGACGCGGGTGGTGGAGCTGGAGTCGGACCGGGGGGTCGTGGTGGACACGGCGGCGGCGGACCTGCGCCGCATCGAGCGGGACCTGCACGACGGGGCACAGGCCCGGCTGGTGAGCCTGGCGATGGACCTGGGTCTGGCGAAGGAGAAGCTGCGGGAGGACCCGCAGGCCGCGGCGCGGATGGTGGACGAGGCGCACGGCGAGGTGAAGACGGTCCTGCAGGAGCTGCGGGACCTGGCGCGCGGCATCCACCCGGCGGTCCTCACCGACCGTGGCCTGGACGCGGCGCTCTCCGCGGTCGCCGCGCGCTGCACGGTGCCGGTGCAGGTGGAGGTGGACCTGTCGGAGCGGCCGGCGCCGGCGATCGAGGGCATCGCCTACTTCACGGTCTCCGAGCTGCTGCAGAACGTCGCCAAGCACAGCCGGGCGAGCTGGGCGGCCGTGGAGGTGTGGCGGTCCGAGGACCGGCTGATGCTCCAGGTGGTGGACAACGGCGTGGGAGGCGCGGACCGGTCGCGCGGTTCCGGGCTGGCGGGTCTGACGGAGCGGCTGGACGCGGTGGACGGGATCCTCGTGGTGGACTCGCCGGCCGGCGGCCCGACCCGGGTGACCGCGGAGCTGCCGTGGCGGGTGGAGCGGACGCGATGACCGCGGGGTGAGGTGAGCGGTCCGGCGGGCGGGGCCGAGGCAGACGGCCGCCGACATGCGGCAGACGGCAGACGGCAGACGGCAGACGGCAGGCGACACCCCGGATCGCGTCGCCCCGGCCCGTCCTCCCGCGGATTGCTGGAATGCTGGACCCGACGACCGGGCCCGCCACAAGGGCGGGCCCGGAGCCGGGTTCCGGGGGGACGAGGACGTGGAGGACAGGGTGCGGGTGGTCATCGCCGAGGATTCGGTGCTGCTGCGGGAGGGCCTGACGCGGCTGCTGACCGACCGGGGGCACGAGGTGGTGGCCGGGGTCGGCGACGGGGACGCGCTGATCAGCACGGTCGACGACCTGGCCCGGGAGGGCCAGCTGCCGGACGTGGTGGTGGCCGACGTGCGGATGCCGCCGACGCACACCGACGAGGGCGTGCGGGCCGCGGTGCAGCTCCGCAAGAGCCATCCGGGTGTCGGGGTGCTGGTGCTGTCGCAGTACGTGGAGGAGCGGTACGCGACCGAGCTGCTGGCCGGCTCCAGCCGGGGCGTCGGCTATCTGCTGAAGGACCGGGTGGCCGAGGTGCGCGAGTTCGTGGACGCGGTGGTCCGGGTGGCGCAGGGCGGCACGGCGCTGGACCCGGAGGTGGTGGCGCAGTTGCTGGGCCGCAGCCGTAAGCAGGACGTGCTGGCGGGGCTCACCCCGCGCGAGCGCGAGGTGCTGGGGCTGATGGCGGAGGGGCGGACGAACTCGGCGATCGCCCGGCAGCTGGTGGTGAGCGACGGCGCGGTGGAGAAGCACGTCAGCAACATCTTCCTGAAGCTGGGGCTGTCCCCGAGCGACGGCGACCACCGGCGGGTCCTGGCGGTGCTGACGTACTTGAACTCCTGAGGGGACGGCGGCGCGCGTCCCGGCGCCGGGTCCACCATCTGGTTCCTTCCCTCGAATGTTTCATGGTGGGCCCCCCTCACGGTCGTAGGGTTTATGCGGGGAAGGCCTGCGGGAAGGCCGTCCCGGACAGCCGCCTCGAGGAGGTCCAGTTCAGTGACCAGCCAGGTCAGCAGCCCAGCGGAGCAGACCGACGGAACAGTCGTAGGGGAGCAGCGCACAGCGGCGGGGGCGAAAGATGTCCGCCGGCTCGACCGAGTGATCATCAGGTTCGCGGGGGACTCGGGTGACGGGATGCAGCTCACCGGTGACCGTTTCACCTCGGAGACCGCGTCGTTCGGCAACGACCTCTCCACACTGCCGAACTTCCCCGCCGAGATCCGTGCCCCGGCCGGCACGCTGCCGGGGGTGTCGTCGTTCCAGCTGCACTTCGCCGACCACGACATCCTCACCCCGGGTGACGCGCCGAACGTGCTGGTGGCGATGAACCCGGCCGCGTTGAAGGCGAACATCGGCGATCTGCCGCGCGGCGCGGAGATCATCGTCAACACCGACGAGTTCACCAAGCGGGCGATGGCGAAGGTCGGCTACGACACGTCTCCGTTGGAGGACGGGTCGCTGGACGGCTACCAGGTGCACCCGGTGCCGCTGACGACCCTCACCCTGGAGGCGCTGAAGGAGTCCGGCCTGCCGCGCAGGGACGCCGAGCGCAGCAAGAACATGTTCGCGCTGGGTCTGCTGTCGTGGATGTATCACCGGCCGACCGAGGGCACGGAGAAGTTCCTGCGGGCGAAGTTCGCGAAGAAGCCGGACATCGCGGCGGCGAACATCGCGGCGTTCCGGGCGGGCTGGAACTTCGGGGAGACCACGGAGGACTTCGCCGTCTCCTACGAGGTGGCGCCGGCGGCAACGGCGTTCCCGCCCGGCACCTACCGCAACATCTCCGGGAACCTGGCCCTGGCCTACGGCCTGATCGCCGCCTCGCGTCAGGCGGACCTGCCGCTGTTCCTCGGCTCGTACCCGATCACACCGGCCTCGGACATCCTGCACGAACTGAGCAAGCACAAGAACTTCGGCGTGCGCACCTTCCAGGCGGAGGACGAGATCGCCGGGATCGGCGCGGCGCTCGGTGCCGCGTTCGGCGGATCGCTGGCGGTGACGACGACGTCCGGGCCGGGCGTGGCGCTCAAGAGCGAGACGATCGGGCTCGCGGTGTCGCTGGAGCTGCCGCTGCTGGTGGTGGACATCCAGCGCGGCGGCCCGTCGACGGGACTGCCGACCAAGACGGAGCAGGCGGATCTGCTGCAGGCGATGTACGGCCGCAACGGCGAGGCGCCGGTCCCCGTCGTCGCGCCGCGCACCCCGGCGGACTGCTTCGACGCCGCCCTCGAGGCGGCGCGGATCGCGCTGGTCTACCGCACCCCGGTGTTCCTGCTGTCCGACGGCTATCTGGCCAACGGCAGCGAGCCGTGGCGGATCCCGGAGCTGGAGGAGCTGCCCGATCTGACGGTGCAGTTCGCGCAGGGCCCGAACCACACGACCGCCGACGGCGCGGAGGTGTTCTGGCCGTACAAGCGCGACCCGCACACCCTGGCCCGCCCCTGGGCCATCCCCGGCACACCCGGCCTGGAACACCGCATCGGCGGCATCGAGAAGCAGGACGGCACCGGGAACATCTCCTACGACCCGGCCAACCACGACTTCATGGTCCGCACCCGCCAGGCGAAGGTCGACGGCATCGACGTCCCCGACCTCGACGTCGACGACCCGGACGGCGCCAGGACCCTGGTGCTGGGCTGGGGATCGACGTACGGGCCGATCACCGCGGCCGTGCGCCGCATCCGCAAGGAGGGCGGCCGGATCGCGCAGGCCCACCTGCGCCACCTCAACCCCTTCCCCCGCAACCTCGGCGAGGTCCTGCGCGGATACGACACGGTGGTGGTCCCCGAGATGAACCTCGGGCAGCTCGCCACGCTCATCAGGGCGAAGTACCTGGTCGACGCCCGCTCCTACAACCAGGTCAACGGCATGCCGTTCAAGGCGGAGCAGCTCGCCGCGGCGCTGAAGGAGGCCATCGATGACTGACGCCGACACGCTGCTCCAGCTCGTGCCCAAGGCCGAGGGCAAGCAGACGATGAAGGACTTCAAGTCCGACCAGGAGGTGCGCTGGTGCCCCGGCTGCGGTGACTACGCCGTGCTGGCCGCCGTGCAGGGCTTCATGCCGGAACTGGGCCTGGCCCGGGAGAACATCGTGTTCGTCTCCGGCATCGGCTGCTCCTCCCGCTTCCCGTACTACATGAACACCTACGGGATGCACTCCATCCACGGCCGCGCCCCCGCCATCGCCACCGGCCTCGCCACCAGCCGCCGTGACCTGTCCGTCTGGGTCGTCACCGGCGACGGCGACGCCCTCTCCATCGGCGGCAACCACCTCATCCACGCCCTGCGCCGCAACGTCAACCTCAAGATCCTGCTGTTCAACAACCGCATCTACGGACTGACCAAGGGCCAGTACTCCCCGACCTCCGAGGTCGGGAAGATCACCAAGTCGACCCCGATGGGCTCCCTGGACGCGCCCTTCAACCCGGTGTCCCTGGCGATCGGCGCGGAGGCGTCCTTCGTCGCCCGCACCGTGGACTCCGACCGCAAACACCTCACCGAGGTGCTGCGCCAGGCCGCCGACCACCCCGGCACGGCCCTGGTGGAGATCTACCAGAACTGCAACATCTTCAACGACGGCGCGTTCGAGGTCCTCAAGGACAAGCAGCGGGCCCAGGAAGCGGTCATCCGCCTGGAACACGGACAGCCCGTCCGCTTCGGCACCGACGGTTCCAAGGGCGTCGTCCGCGACCCCGCCACCGGCGACCTGAAGGTCGTCGCGGTCACACCGGACAACGAGGCGGACATCCTCGTCCACGACGCCCACACCGCGTCCCCGACGACCGCGTTCGCCCTGTCCCGGCTCGCCGACCCCGACACCCTGCACCACACCCCCATCGGGGTGTTCCGCTCGGTGGACCGGCCGGTCTACGACACCCTCATGGCCGACCAGCTCGACACCGCCGTCGACCAGCACGGCAAGGGCGACCTCGCCGCACTCCTCGCCGGCGGGGACACCTGGACCGTCGTCGGCTGAGCACCGACGCAAAAGGGCCCCGGCATCCGCGTGGATGCCGGGGTCCTTTCGCGTGCGGGTTCCGGACCCCTTCCGTGCGGGCGGCGAGCCGGCTCAGGCGAAGTCGTGGATCGCGACGGGACGAGATCACTTTCCAAAAGTTAGCGCCCGTCGTATGGTTAGTGCACACACGCACCTCTGAGGAGTGGTCGCATCATGAGCATCGTCGTCACCGGAGCCAGCGGGAAGCTCGGCCGTCATGTGGTGGAGCAGTTGCTGGAGAAGGTCCCGGCCGAGCAGGTCACGGCCGTCGTACGCAGCCCGGAGAAGGTGGCGGACCTCGCTGCGCGCGGGGTACGGGTCGCGGTCGCCGACTACAACGCGCCCGAGACCTTCGACGGCCTGTTCGCGGCCGGCGACAAGGTCCTGCTGATCTCGGGCAACGAGTTCGACAAGGGCAGGGTGCGGCAGCACTCCCTCGTCATCGACGCGGCCAAGGCGGCCGGTGTCGCCCTGCTCGCCTACACCAGCGCCCCCGCCACACTGACCGCCACGCTCGCCGACGACCACCGCGGCACGGAGCGGGCGCTGCTCGACTCGGGCGTGCCGTACGTGCTGCTGCGCAACGGCTGGTACCACGAGAACTACACCGAGAATTTGGCCCCGGTGCTGGAGCACGACGCGGTGGTCGCCGCCGCGGGCGAGGGCCGGATCTCCTCCGCCTCCCGGGCCGACTACGCGGCCGCCGCCGTCGCCGTCCTGACCGGCGAGGGGCACGAGAACGCGACGTACGAGCTGGGCGGCGACGAGGCGTGGAGCTTCGCCGAGTACGCGGCCGAGCTGAGCCGGCAGACCGGCCGGGAGATCACCTACAACCCGGTCACGCCCGAGCAGCTGACCGGCATCCTGGTCGGCGCCGGGCTGCCCGAGCCGATGGCGGCCATGTTCGCGGGCGTGGACGCGGCGATCGCCGAGGGTCAGCTGGTGGTCGACAGCGGTGACCTGTCCCGGCTGGCCGGCCGTCCGACCACCCCGCTCGCCGAGGCCGTCACCGCCGCGCTCAAGGACTGACCCGGGTCCCCGCCGGCGGGAACGCCCCGCTCCGGGGGTACCCCCGAGCACCCTGCGGGCCGCCACCCCCACCGTCATGACCGTATGCCGGTACGGACATGACACGTGGGGGTGTGCGGCGTTACCGTCGTCCGGGTGGGTCCGCGCGCGCGTCGGCGGTCCCCCGGACGACTACGGGACGCGTGGAACATGAAGGAGGGGCCCGTGACCGGGAAGCCGGCCGCAGAGCGGCGCACTGGACTGCTGAACGGCTTCGCGGCGTACGGGATGTGGGGGCTCGTCCCCCTGTTCTGGCCCCTGCTCAAGCCGGCGGGCGCGGTGGAGATCCTCGCCCACCGGATGGTGTGGTCGCTGGTCTTCGTCGCCGCCGCGCTGGCCGTCGTGCGCCGCTGGGCGTGGATCGGCGAGCTGGTGCGGCAGCCCCGCAGGCTGGCGCTGATCACGGTCGCCGCGGCCGTCATCACCGTCAACTGGGGCGTCTACATCTGGTCGGTGAACTCCGGGCACGTCGTCGAGGCGTCCCTCGGCTACTTCATCAACCCGCTGGTCACCATAGCCATGGGCGTCCTGCTGCTGAAGGAACGCCTGCGGCCCGCCCAGTGGGCCGCCGTCGGGATCGGCGCCCTCGCGGTCGTCGTCCTCACCGTCGGCTACGGCCGGCCGCCGTGGATCTCCCTGTGCCTCGCCTTCTCCTTCGCGACGTACGGGCTGGTCAAGAAGAAGGTCAACCTCGGCGGCATCGAGTCGCTCGCCGCCGAGACCGCGATCCAGTTCCTGCCCGCCCTCGGCTACCTGGTGTGGCTGGGCGCGCAGGGCGAGTCGACCTTCGGCGCCGAGGGCGCGGGGCACGCGCTGCTGCTCGCCGCGACCGGCATCGTCACCGCGCTCCCCCTCGTCTGCTTCGGCGCCGCGGCGATCCGCGTGCCGCTGTCCACGCTGGGGCTGCTCCAGTACCTGGCGCCGGTCTTCCAGTTCCTGCTCGGCATCCTCTACTTCAAGGAGGCCATGCCGCCGGAGCGCTGGGCCGGTTTCGCACTGGTGTGGCTGGCGCTCACCCTGCTCACCTGGGACGCCCTGCGCACCGCCCGCCGCGCCGCCCGCGCGTTGTCCGGGCGCCGCGCCGGTGCGGGCGACACCACCGTCACGCCGGGCGCCGGAGGGGCCGTGCCGGCCGCCGCCCCGGCCACCGCGCCGCCGAGCGAGGCGGAGACCGCGGGGGCGGAGACCGCGGGGGCGCTGGAGGCCAAGCCGTAGCGTGCGGCGGGACGGCGTTGTCGGTGCCGTCCCCTATAACGGGCGTATGACGCAGACACCTACGCCGGTTACGCCCGTGCACTGGAAGGTCGTCGTCGACGCGGCCGACCCGCACGCCCAGGCGGACTTCTGGGCCGCCGCCCTGCACTACGCGGTCGAGGACCACAGCGCGCTCATCGAGAAGCTGCTCGCCGCGGGCGCCGTCCCCGAGGCGCTCACCGTCGAGTCGCACGGCCGCCGCGCCTGGCGCGACCTGGCCGCCGTCCGGCACCCCGACGACCCCTACGAGGAGGAGAGCGGGACCGGGCGCGGGCGGCGGCTGCTGTTCCAGCGGGTGCCCGAGGAGAAGACGGTCAAGAACCGCCTCCACCTGGACCTGCACCCCGCTGGGGACCGCCGTGACGAGGAGTCGGCCCGGCTCGAGGCGCTCGGCTCCCGTGTGCTGCGGCGGGTGGAGGAGCCCTCCGGGAGCTGGATCGTGATGGCGGACCCGGAGGGGAACGAGTTCTGCCTCCACTAGGTGACGACCAGGTGACCTCGGCGGCTCTTCGTGAGGTCAGGTCATCCTCGCTGGTCGCGGGCGCGGGCGGAGTCCAGTTCCTCCGCCTCGTCGGCGGCGGGGCCGCCCTCGGCCGCCAGTTCGGTCCACAGCGCCGTCAGCTCACGGCCCAGTTCCAGCCCGAGCAGCGGG
>MUNG01000458.1 GCA_002154585.1 Streptomyces pseudogriseolus | reverse complement strand
GACGTCACCGACGAGCCGCGGTGCCCGTGCACCCGCGGGTCGTCGGTGACGTCGTACCGCCTCACGTACGCGCCGAGGAACGCCTGGAGCGTGGCGACGGCGGGGATGGCGACCAGGGCGCCGACCGCGCCGAGCAGGGCGGTGCCCGCGATGACCGAGCCGAAGGCGACCGCCGGGTGGATGTCGACGGTCCGGGCGGTCAGCTTGGGCTGGAGCACGTAGTTCTCGAACTGCTGGTAGACCACCACGAACACCAGCACCCACACCGCGTACCAGGGCCCCACCGTGAAGGCGATCAGCATGGGCAGCGCGCCCGCCAGGTACGTGCCGATGGTGGGGATGAACTGCGACACCAGCCCCACCCACACGGCCAGCACGGGGGCATACGGGACGTCGAGGAACTCGAGCAGGACGTAGTGCGCGAGGCCCGAGACGAGGGCCATGAGGCCGCGCGAGTAGATGTAGCCGCCCGTCTTGTTCACGGCGATCTCCCAGGCGCGCAGCACCTCGGACTGCCGGGCCGGCGGCAGCACGGAGCAGATGGTGCGGCGCAGCCGCGGCCCGTCGGCGGCGAAGTAGAACGAGAACAGGCCGATGGTCAGCAGGCGGAACAGCCCGCCCAGCACCTGGGCGGACACGTCCAGCACGCCGGTGGCGCTGTTCTGGACGTAGGTGCGCAGCCAGTCGGACCGCAGCAGGTTCTCCTGGATGTCGACGCGCCGCAGTTCGGTGTGGAAGTGGACGTTGATCCAGTTGATCAGCGAGTCGAGGTACTGCGGGAAGTCCTCGACGATCTTGATGATCTGCTCCGCGAGCACCGAGCCGAGCAGCGTGACGAACCCCGCCCCCACGACCAGGACGCTCACGAAGACGAGGAACGTGCCGAGTCCCCGCCGCACCCCGCGCGCGGCCATCCAGCTCACCGCGGGTTCCACGGCGAGCGCCAGGAAGAACGCGATCAGCACGTTGATCAGCAGCCCGGTGAGCTGGTGGAAGGCCCAGCTGCCGAGCTGGAAGACGGCGATCAGCGCGAGCGCGAGCACCATCGCGCGCGGCAGCCATCGCGGCATCCGCGCACTGGCCCGGGGCACGGGATCCACCGGCGGGCCGGCGGGCGGGGGCGTGCCGGGCACGGTCGTGTTCTGGCCCGCGGGCCCGGTCTCGTCGGTGGCTGCCACGGCCCAAGTTTCACCCACGGCCACGACACCTGTCCGCCCCCGTGGGTGTCATGTGACGATCAGCGCAGTTCCCGGGGGACGTCCATGACGGAGCACACCACCTGCCAGACGTCCTTGGCGTCCCAGCCGGCCGCCAGCGCCTCGTGGACGGTCCGTCCGCCGAGTTCGGACATGACATGGTCGCGCGCGAAGGTGTCGGCGTAGCCCGCGCCGAAGTACTCCGTCATGCGCTCCCAGAAAACCGTCAACCGCATGCCCCCAGTATCCCGCCTGCGGGGGTGGCGCCGTGCCACGGGCCCTGCGGGGCTCCGCCGTGCCCCTACGGTCGGTGCCATGGCCGACACCGCAGCCGTACCGCTCACCCCTGTGTCCCCTCCGCACGGCCCGCTCGCGCGCGCGGAGCACTTCGTGTGGCGCACCGCGCGCGTGCTGGAGCAGCGCCTGTTCGCCCATCACTTCCGCGACGGCGCCGCGGGCCCGGTGGAGACCGCCCTGGAGGCGTACCGGAACGACGACGGCGGCTACGGCCACGCCCTGGAGCCCGCCCTGCGCGGACCGGCCAGCCACCCCGCGCACACCGCACGCGCGCTGCACGTGCTGGACGCCGTGGGGCGCTGCGACGCGCGCCGGGCGGAGGACGTGTGCCGGTATCTGACGTCCGTCTCGACGGCGGAGGGCGCGCTTCCCGCCGTGCTCACCGCCCTGCGTCCGGCCGGGAGCGGTGCGGGGGCGGCCCGGCTGCCCGGCGCGCTGTCGGCCACCGCGCCGATGACCGGGCTGCTGCACCGCAACGAGGTGTGGCACCCGTGGCTGTTCCGCGCGACCGACTTCTGCCGACGGGCCGTGGAGTCGTTGGAGGCGGCACGCCCCGAGGACGTGGAGGCCGCCGTGATCTTCCTGGACCACGCGCCGGACCGCGCCCGCGCGGAGGCGGCCGCCGAGCGGCTGGGCCGTCTGGTGCGCAGGGAGGGGTTGGTGGTGCTGGACCCGGACGGCCCGGGCGCACGACCGGCCGCACCACCGGCCGCATCCGAAGCACAGCCGAGCGCCCCCGCTGACGCCCCCGGTCACACCCCCGGCGC
>MUNG01000457.1 GCA_002154585.1 Streptomyces pseudogriseolus | reverse complement strand
GGCCCCCACCGCCACCGCTCCCACGCCCTCGCGCACGGCCGCCCCCGCCGAGGACGGCTTCCTGCGCGAGGGCGACTTCGGCCCCGAGGTGGCCGCACTCCAGGAACGCCTGCTGCGCATCCCCGACGTCTACCGCGACGGCCCGACCGACGGCCGCTACGACGCCACACTCCGCGCAGCGGTCGCCCGCTTCCAGCTCTGGTACGGCATCCGCGGCGACGAGACAGGCGTCTACGGCGACGACACCCGCCAGGCCCTGGAAAGCCGCACGGGCGGGGAGGAGGGCGGGGACACGGTGTAGGCCGGCCTACGGTGCCCGGCTCACGCCGAGGTCTCGCCCGGCGGAGCCCCGGCTCCGCCGGGGGGGGGGAGTGAGCGCCCTCCGGCGCCTGGGCCGTCCGGAAGCGTGACCGCGCACCGGTCTCCGGCCTCGCGGAGGTCACCACTGCGACGTCGGGACCGGGCCGCGCCCACCCCCCTCAAAGGTCCCGCGGCACGCGGATGTCCAGTACGCACACGTCGTCCCGGCGTTCGTCCTCCAGCATCACGTCCAGGAGCGTGCCCAGGGAGCCGGGGGTGTGCTCCGGGTGGGCGGCTGCCGCGTCGGCCAGGCGGGCGAGACCGACGTCGATGTTCTCCGGGGCGCGTTCGACCAGGCCATCGGTGTACATGAGCAGCCGGTCGCCCGGTTCGAGACGGTGCTCGGCCTCCTCGAAGTGCGGGTCCAGTGTCGCGCCCAGCAGTATGCCCCGGGGGCGGCGCAGGTACGTCGCCGCGCCGTCGCGCAGCAGCAGAGGCGGCGTGTGGCCGGCCTGCGCCCACACCAGCCGGCGGTCCTCCGCGTGGTAGCGGGCGATGACCATCGTCGCCGTGCCGTGCGGGTCCCGGGAGTGCAGCAGCAGCGAGTTGAGCCGGGACAGCGCGCCCGTGAGCGACGAGCCGGTGCTGACCATGCCCTTCGCGGTGAAGCGCAGCTGCGCCATCGTGGCGACCGCGTCCACGCCGTGGCCGGCCACGTCCCCGATGACGAACAGGGAGTCCCCGTCGGGCAGCTCCACCGCGCTGAACCAGTCCCCGCCGACATGGATGCCGGCCTGCGCGGGCAGGTACGCGACTTCGACGCGCAGCCCGGACAGGTCGATCACCTTGTCGGGCAGCGGCAGCAGCGCGTTCTGGAGCCTGGCCACGAGGATGCGCTCCGACTGGAGCACGTCGTGCTGGGTGAGGATCGCCCGCTCGCTCTCCACCAGCGCCAGTTCCGCCCGGCGCCGCGCGGTCAGGTCCTGCACGACCCCGTGCACCTCGAACGGGGTGCCGTGGCCGTCCGCCACCACCTCGGCGACCAGCCGCAGATGCCGTACGCCGCTCCGGCCGGAGATCCGGAACGACGTGTCGAACGGCCGGCCCTCGCGCAGCAGGGCCTCGACGGCGGACCGCAGCGCCGGCCGGTCCTCGGGCAGCGCGAGCCCGGGGACGCCGTCGAGCCGGACGGGACCGTCCGCCGGGTCCCGGTCGAGGATCGTGAAGACCTGCGCCGACCAGGACGACTCGTCCCGCGCCAGGTTCCAGTTGGCCCAGCCGACATTGCCCAGCCGCTGGAGCTCCGCAAGCCGCTGCTCCTGCCGGTCCGAGGAGTCGTGCCGCAGCCAGGCGACCACCAGCGCGTCCTCCAGGCGGGTCACCCGCACCGAGTAGGTGGCCAGCTCCAGGACGCCGTCGACGGACTGCTGGTGCGCGAACGGCTCGCTCTCGTACGGCCCGCCGCCCGCCAGGGCGCTGAGGCAGCCCTGCCACACCGGCAGGTCCGTGAGGCCGGGCCGCACCTCGCGCAGCCGCCGCCCGGTCGGGTCGCCGGAGGAGCCGCCGAGGAGGTCGGCCGCCTGGGCGGTGGCGGCGTCGACGCGGAAGTCCTCCACGTCACCGGAGGACGAGGTGACAGGAGTCAGCAGCATCGCCGGGACCGGCAGCGCCGCGAACAGCGACCGGACGGCGTTCGTGTCGGCCTCGTGCAGCTTGACCGACGACGAGGTCAAGCTGCGCAGCCGGCCCGCGCACAGCCGGACGACGCCCCGCAGATGCGTGCGGTCATGCGAGGTGAAGGCGCCCGGACGTCCGCGCAGCACGCCGATGCACACGTCGGAGCCGTCCCAGGCGCGCAGCGGCAGCCAGACCCGGGACTGCCATCGTTCGGGCGGCTCACCGATGAGCAGATAGCGTCTGCTGTCCTCGGAGAAGTGCTCCAGCCAGCGAGGCTCACCGGTCTGCAGGGCGTCCACCACGGCCATCCCGCTGAAGGGCGGCACATGGCGCCAGCGGGCGGCCAGCCCGTCGTCGATGCCGGCGTACCCGGACAGTTCCAGGCCGCCGCCCGACCGGCGTACGTAGATCATCACCGACTCCGCGTCCAGCTCCGGGACGAGGTGGTTCAGAAGGCACTGGGCCAGGGCCTGGTGCGTGTCCACGTGGACCAGGGCACGGCCGAGGCGGCTCAGGGCGTCGGCGACGTCGTCGGGCGCGGCGAAGGGCGCCGGGGCGTCGTCGGCGGACGGGCTGGAGGCGGCAGCCGTCGCGGACCCGTTGCCGTCCCGCGTGCGCGGCGCGTCCGCGTCGTCGCTGGGGCGGGCGGGCGTCAGCTCGCCCAGCGTGACCCAGCACTCCTCCAGCGCGGTGCGCCCGGCGGCCTTGGCCCGCTGGTACAGGGTCTCCTCGGCCGCGTCCGCGGTGCAGCCGGCCAGAGCCATCACGACGCCCTTGGCGCGCTCCACGACGACCGTCGTGGCGGCATGCTCCCCAAGCCTGTCCATCTCGGCGCGCTGCTGGGCGACGACCCTCGCCAGCTCGACCACGTCCGGGACCGTGCCGGACGTGGTCGGGGCAAAGCGATCGCTCTTCACGCACCGAGCATCGCACACCTGCGTGTATTCGTTGACCTGCTTGTCGTCTCCGGTCCGGGACGGGGACGGGACGCGGTGGTCCGGGCGCGCCCGCGCGGGGCCGGCAGGCGCCCTACGGGGACGGCACGGGCCGGGCGGGCGCGTACGCAAGGTGTACGGGGTCCGCGCGCTCCGTGCGCAGGCTGTGCGGGGCCGGGAGCGCGACTGCCGGGCCGGGCGCGGTCAGCGGGCGCTCTCGCCCAGGGCCCTGGTGACCGCGCGCACGCTCCGCGCGATGTGCTGGAGCTGCATCAGCTCGGCGGCGTACAGCTTGATCGCGTGTTCGATGGCGCCTTCGTGCAGCCCCAGCCGGGGCAGGTCCGCGCGGGCGGTCTGGAGCGCGGTGCGCGCCACCCGTATCTCGTTCTCGACCTGGATCTGGGCGTGCCGGGCGAGCAGTACGGGGTGCCGGACGAACGCCGGGTAGCTCGCGTAGCGCGCGGGCACCAGCTCGCGCAGCCATTTGACGGCCGAGCGTTCCCAGTCGTAGCTCCCGGGGGTCTTGACCTGGCAGGGCCAGTCGGGTCCGAGGCGCGTGGACGTCAGAGGCATGTTCTTCGCTTCCGGGTGTACGGCGTCGCCGGCACGGGCGACGAGGTGGGGCGGCCCCGGTCTAGGGGATGACCGGGACCGCCACGGTTGGCCGGGCAGGGGAAGCCCGGCCGAACACCCTGGCCGCCGATGCGGGTGGAGGCCGGCGGCCCCGGGCGTCCGTGCGGGGTGGGTGCGGTGAGCGGAACGCGGTCCGGGAGCGGCCCGGGCGGCGATCCGTGAGCAGTATTTATATATGCCGTCCGCTTGGCAAGACGCATGAAAACATTCATGCCGTATCGAAAGCGCGTGAGGTGCGCGCCGCGAGCCGTTCCCGCCCCGGGCCGTACCGAATCGGGGACTCAGTCCCGCAGGAAGAACTGGTGCTCGTCGGCGACCTGCTCGTAGTCCTCGAGCCGCGCCTGCGTGCGCTCCGGGTCGGCGTCCGTCATCGCCTGGAGCAGCGCCGCGCACATCACGCCGGGCGCCGCGTACGAGTCGAAGACCAGGCGGGACCCGGTGCCGGTCGCGAAGGCGACGTCCACCTCGTCCACCAGCGGCCCCAGCGCCAGGTCGGTGATCAGCGCGACCTTCAGCCCGGCGCTGCGCGCCACCCGCACCGCCGTCAGCGTCTCCTGGGCGTGCCGCGGCATGGAGAACGCCAGCACCCAGGTCCCGCCCGCCTCCCGCGACTGCAGCAGGGCGTCGTAGGCCACGCTGCCGCCGAGCGTCACCAGCCGCACGTCCGGGTGGATCCGGCGCGCGGCGTACGCGAAGTACTCGGCCAGCGACACGGAGATGCGCAGGCCCAGGACGGTCAGCGGGGTGGAGGCCGACAGGGCGCGGCCCACCTCGATGACGCGGCCGGTGTCGGCGAGGTCGCGGCGCAGGTTCTCCAGGTTCTCGATCTCGGCGTCCACCGCCGCCTGGAGTTCGTTGCCCCGGTGCTCCTCGGCCGGGCCGGCGCCGCCGGAACGGGTGCCGAGCGTGATCGACTGGAGCTTCTCCCGCAGCGCCGGGTAGCCGCTGAACCCGACCGCCGACGCGAACCGGGTCACCGAGGGCTGGCTCACCCCGACCCGGTCGGCGAGATCCGTGATCGACAGGAACGCCGCCTCGGCGATGTGCTCGATCAGGTACTGCGCGATGCGCCGCTGTCCGGGGGAGAGCCGGGGTTTGTCGAAGAGGGCGCGGAGCTGGGCCGTGGGGGACGGCTCCGTCTCCTCACCCGCCTTGGCCGAGGTGATCGCGGATGCCTGTGCGCGTGCCTGCTGCGGCGATGGCACCGGTGCGCCTCCCTTGTCTCCCACGAGGGTTCAACATAGCCGAACCCCTCCTGCGACCAGCGTGGTCGGCGACGGAGACCGGCCACGGAAGATCGCCCCCGCTTCCCGGGGGATATCCCCGCCCGCTCAGGGAACCCGGCGACTCGACGCCGTACAGCGGCACGGCCGCTCAGCGACATCGCCAACCCCCCCCCCGCAAGACGAGGAGCACCGCGGACATGACCGTCCCCGAGGAGAACCGGCCCAAGACGCACGACACCGACGAGACCCTCGAGCAGCGGCGCGAGGGTGACGCGCAGACGCAGGGCGGCACCGGCCGGACCATGCGCGAGGCGCTGGAGGAGGCCGAGATCAAGCCCGACGACTACGAGGAGCGGTAGGGCGTGCCGCTCGGATCACGCCGCGGGCACGGGGACCGGCCGGTCCCCGGCCGCGCGGCCTGGTCCGAACGCCATGCCCGCCGCGCCCCCCGCCCCGTCCCGACGCGACCGAGTTTCGGCAGGTGACAGCATGAGCGCCCTCAGCGCGCTGGAAACGGCACTGGAGAACCGATGGGAGGCCCTGTGGGCGCGGATGTCCGGGCGTGATCCGCTCGAACTCGTCGACGCGCTGCGGCGCGAGTGCGACAGCAACGCGGTGGTGTGCCGCGCGGGGCGGGTGATGGTCCCCAACGCCTACGACGTCGAACTGTCCGCGCCCGTGCACGAGGAGCTGACCCGGCGCGGCGACAGCGTGGGCCAGATGCTCACCGACCGGCTGGCCCGGCACGCCGCCCGCAACGGCTACGAGTGGGCGGGCCCGCTCACCGTGCACGTCCGCCGCTCCGCCGAGGTGCCCAACGGCCGCTACCGCGTGGTCAGTACGGTGATGCGGCACGTGAGCGCGGTCGGTTTCCGGCGCGCCGCCCGTCCCGCGGACGGCTGAGCTCGGGACGACCGGGGCCCCCGGTCGCCGCGCCCTCATCGCCGGTAGAGCGTGATCGAGTGACCCACGTCGTCGATCCGCCTGCTGTTGTCGATGAGTTCGGCCAGCCGCCCGGTCGCCTTGGCCGCCGCGGAGTCCGACACCACCAGCACGCCGTGCACCGCGTCCGGCGCCGCCCGGCGCGGATCGCGGGCGTCGATCCCGTAGTACGCGGGCACCCCCGCCCCCTTGTAGACCAGCCAGACCGGCTCGCCCCGGTACCGCTCCTTCAGCCGGTCGGCGAGCCGGCCGAGGTCCTGGCCCCAGTCGACGTTGGAGTCGTGGAGCCGGTACCGGGTCCGCTCCGGCCCGCCGAACGCCTCGTTGGAGTACGGGAGATAGAAGGGGAACGTCCGCAGCGAGCTCACCGCGACGAACACCGCCAGCGCGGCCGTCACCGCCGGCGTCCACCGCCGGCGCACCAGGACCACGCACCCGGCTGCCACCGCGAGGAACATCGGCAGGAACACCGCGTACCGGGTGCCGAAGTCCCGCGACCCGTACATGGCCGCGGCCAGCAGCACCGCGGGCGCCGCCAGCAGATACGGCGCGGCGGGCCGCAGCGGGCGCAGGGCCGTCACCGTCACCGCGCCCGCCGTCCACAGTGCCAGCGCGCCCAGCGGTGTCTTCACCAGCAGCGCGGCCGGCAGGTAGTACCAGAGCGACCCGGTGTAGAGCCGCCCGAAGAGGAAGCCCTGCCAGGGCCGGTTCTCCAGACCGAACTGGAGCCGCATGCCGTCCCGGAACGGCTCGGGAAGCGGCAGGAGGTGCACGGTGAGGCCGCGCAGCCCGCCGACCGAGGGGATGTGCTGCGGGGGACCCCAGCGCAGCCGGGGATCGACGGCCAGGTACGCCACCCACACGGCGGCGCACGCGGTCAGCGCGAACACCGCGCCCCCGGCGACCGCCCGCAGCACCCGGCGGGGAGCGGCGCACCACACCGACACGGCGGCGACGAGCACCAGCACCGGCAGCGCGGGCAGCACGCTCATCTTCGTGGCCAGCGCCGCCCCGAACGCCGCGCCGGCGAGCGGCACGTACAGGCGTGGCCGCGATCGCGCCCGCCACAGCAGCCAGGCCGACGTCAGCACGAACCCGGCCGCCGGGACGTCCAGGGTCGCCAGCGAGCCGTGCGCGATCACGTCGGGGGAGAGGGCGTAGAGCGCGAGCGCCACCGACGCGCCCGCGCGCCCGGCCAGTTCGCGCGCGAACGCGAACACCACCAGCCCGAACCCCAGCGTCAGCACGATCACCGGCAGGCGCGCCCAGAACATCACCTGCCACGGGTCGTTGCCCGACTCGTACAGCAACCGCCGCCCCAGCGCGGTCTGGTCGCCTTCGAACCCCGGCTCCAGGCGCGGATCGGCGACCGCCACCCCGGCGGCGATCACCAGCTTGCCGAGCGGCGGATGCTCGGGGTTGAAGCGGAGACTGTGCTCGTCCAGGTAGACCGCGGCCGTGCCCACGTAGACTGGCTCGTCGATCGTGGGCGTCTGCCGGACGGCGGCCGTCACCATCGCCACGGCCATCTGCCCCAGCAGCAGGGTGACCAGCACGGGCACCCACCACCGTCGCGCCCACGCCGTCACCTGACGCACCGTGCGTCCCGCTCCCGGCGCCGACGGAAGCCCAGGTGCGCGGCGGCCCGGCGTCTCCGCGGACGTCACGCCAACCGCTCCACCGGCACCACCAGGTCCGCGCGGTCCCGGGTCGCCGCCACCAGGGCCGCGTTGCGCTCGTCGGAGCGCTCCACCCAGGCGACCGCGTCCTCGTGCGACTTGCCGAACCGCTCATGACGGGCGATCAGCCGCCGCACCCGGCGCTCCTCGTCCGCCGCGCAGAACCACACCTCGTCCAGCAGCGGGCGTACCCGCGCCCACGCGCCGGTGTCCAGCAGCAGGTAGTTGCCCTCCGTGACGACCAGGCGCGCGGCGGGGAGCACGGGGATCGCCCCGGCCAGCGGCTGTTCCAGCTCCCGCTCGAAGCCGGGCGCGTACACGACCTCGCCGGCCGCGTCCTCGTCCCGCAGCCGCCGCAGCAGGGCCGCGTACCCGGCCGCGTCGAAGGTGTCGGGGGCGCCCTTGCGGTCCCGGCGGCCCAGCCGCTCCAGCTCCGCGTCGGCCAGGTGGAAGCCGTCCATGGGGACGTGCGCCGCCCACGGCTCCCCGGAGCCGTTCAGCGCGCGCACCAGGCGTTCGGCGAGCGTGGACTTGCCCGCGCCGGGGCTTCCGGCGATGCCGAGGACCGCGCGCCGCCCGTCCCGGGGGAGGGCGCGGGCGCGGCGGAGAAGGTCGTCGAAGGTCAGCTCCACAGAGCAGAGTGTGTCACCCGGAAGGCCGCACCCCGCCACCCGTGCGGCCCGCGCCGCTCCCGATCCCGCCCCGCACGGGGAACCGTGACGGTATGACGGATCTGGGCCTGCCCGACGGCATCGAGGCGTGCCTCTTCGACCTCGACGGCGTGGTGACGAACACGGCCGTGGTGCACGCCGCCGCGTGGAAGGAGATGTTCGACGCCTTCCTGCGCGAGCGGGACGGCGAGGGCTTCACGCCGTTCACCGCCGCCGACTACGACGCCTACGTGGACGGCAGGCCGCGCGCCGACGGGGTGCGCGCCTTCCTCGGCTCGCGGGGCGTCCGGCTGCCCGAGGGCGCCCCTGACGACCCGCCGGCCGCCGCCACCGTGCACGGGCTGGGCAACCGCAAGAACGAGCTGCTGCTGGCACGGATCCGCACCGACGGCGTGGAGCCCTACGACAGCACCCTGCGCTATCTGCGCGCCGTCCGCGCCCGCGGCCTGCGCACCGCCATCGTCTCCTCCAGCGCCAACTGCCGTGACGTGCTGCACTCGATCGACGCCGAGGACCTGTTCGACGTACGGGTCGACGGGGTGGTCGCCGCCGAGCGCGGCCTGCCGGGCAAGCCCGCGCCCGACACCTTCCTCGCCGCCGCCCGCGAGCTGGGCGTGGAGCCCGCCCGGGCCGCGGTGTTCGAGGACGCGCTGGCCGGCATGGACGCCGGACGCGCCGGAGGGTTCGGCCATGTCGTCGGCGTGGACCGCGTCGGACAGGCCGCTGCCCTGTACGCGCACGGCGCCGACCGGGTCGTCGGCGACCTGTCGGAACTCCGGGGCGGCGACGCGTGACGGCCGCGCACCGTCGGTGCGTGAGGGGCGCACTCCTACGGCGCGCGGCCGTATATCGCCTGCGCCGCCCACCACTCCGGGTTAGCTTTGGCCATGATTCCCCCTTATCCGTATTCCTCAAGACGTGGAGCCCATGTGGCTCTTGAGAGACGTCACCCCACACCGGCGGCAGCGAAGGACGGACGATGACCCACGGCGCCGGCGCCCCGCCGACCGTCACCCGGCGGAGCGAGGAACGCTCACGGCCGGCCGGCCCGCGGCCCGCCCGCGACACGCGGGCGCTCGCGGTGCTCGCCGCCGTCTTCACCCTGGCCCAGCTCGCCCTCGTCCGGCCCACCCTGGGCCTCGGCTGGGACGAGATCGTCTACACCAGCCAGGTCACCACCCACCACCCGGCCGCCTTCTTCAGCGCCCCCCGCTCCCGGGGCGTCTCCCTGCTCGTCGCGCCCGTCGCCTCCTGGTCCGACTCCACCGTGCTGCTGCGGATCTACCTCGCGCTGCTCTCCGGACTCGGCCTGTATCTCGCCCTGCGCGTCTGGCGCGGGCTGTTCCCGGCCCGCGTCCTGGTGACCGCCGGCGCCTTCTTCGCCTTCCTGTGGGTGACCCTCTTCTACGGCCCGCAGGCCATGCCCAACTACTGGGTCGCGATCGGCGCGCTGATCGCCGTGGGCGCCTTCCTGCGCCACCGCCGGGACCCCCCGTCCGCGGGCACGCTGTGGGCCGTCGTCGCGGGGGCCGCGCTCATGGCGTGGATGCGGCCCACCGACGCCGTGTGGGTCTCGGTCCCGCTGCTCGTCCTCGCGGCGGCATGGCGGCGTCCCCGCCTCCTGGCGGCGCTCGTGGGCGGCCTGCTGGCGGGCGGCGTGCCCTGGGTGATCGAGGCGTACACGTCGTTCGGCGGCCTCTCCGAACGGCTGGCCGAGGCGTCCCGCATCCAGGGCGGGCTCGGCCTGCACATGGCCGTCGACGACCAGCTCCGCAGCCTCGGCGGACGCGCCCTGTGCCGCCCCTGCACGGGGGAGATGCCCCACCCGGTCGTCACCCTGTGGTGGTTCGTGCTGCCGCTGCTCGCGGTGCTCGGCCTGGTCGTCGCCGTCCGCGCGCACCGCGCCCTGCGCACGGTCGTCCCGCTGGTCTGCGCCGTCACCGCCGCGCTGCCGTACCTGTTCACCATCGAGTACGCGGCGCCGCGCTTCCTCCAGCCCGCCTACGCGCTGCTCGCGCTGCCCGTCGCCGACGCCCTGTGGTACCTGGTCACGGCGCCGCGCGGGCGGTGGCGGCCGGTGCTGAGAGGGGTGGTCGCGGTGGGTCTGGCGGGCCATCTGGCGGTGCAGCTGACCGTGCTGGTGCACACCGTGAACCGCTCCGACGCGAGCCGGCAGGACTGGGCGAGCACCGCCGAGGGGCTGCACCGGCTCGGCGTCCGCCCGCCCTGTCTGGTCACCGGCCACGAGTCCATCCCCATCGGCTACTACACCGGCTGCTCCTCCGGTGCGACCGCCGGCAACAACGAGAACATGACGGCCGCGGACGTCCGGCGCACCGCCGGGCGCGTCCCGGTCGCCGAGATCACCCGCGTCGGCGGCAGGCCCAACGCCTACGCGCGGACCTGGCCCGTCCACCGGGTCGAGGACTACGAGATCCGCGTCGCGCCCGGCCCGCACGCGCCACGGGAGTGAGATCCGGCGCTTTTCCCGCAGGTGGGGCGGCTCACGGGGTTAGACACCGGCTGACGGGAAACGCGGACCGCACATCCAGGACGGCGCGAGCCGACGCAGCGCGACAGGGAGGACGCCATGGGCTCCGAACCGATGGGGGACGACGTCTACCAGCCCACCGGGACCAACGAGCAGCAGGAGGATGGCGCCCCGCTCGACATGCAGGACGCCCTCGACGAGCGGGACTACGACGACATGCTCGACGAGGGCTACTCGCCGCCGGAGAAGGCGGTGGGCGTCACCAAGCACGGCGTCACCGCCGCCGAGCAGCACGACGGCGAGACCCTGGACGAACGGCTGGCCCAGGAGGTGCCGGACGCGGACGCGACGGCCGGCGACGGAGTGGGCGACCTGCCGGGCGGCGAGGGCGAGCCGGTCGACCCGGAGGCGGGCGGCGCCCGCGCGGGACGCCTGGTCGCACCGGACGAGGGCGCCCACACCGACGTCACCAAGGAGTCCGTCGCCGACGACGTCGGCATCGACGGCGGCGCGGCGGGCGCGGAGGAGGCCGCGATGCACGTCGTGGAGGACGACACGGAACTCCCCGACGACCGCCGCTAGGACTCCGCCCGGCGCACCACACCGCACACACACGGGCCGCCACACCCCTCGAGGCTGTGGCGGCCCGGCTCGTTGCCGCACCGCCGCTGCTGGACCGGCACATCTGCAGGCTCTGACGCTGCAGGGCCTGCGCCCGCGGCCGGACACGCCCTGGGCGGCAGGCCCCGGCGCCCGGTCCGCACAACGCCGTCGGGCCCGGTGCACGCGCGGTGCGCCGGGCCCGACGGCGTCCCGCTGCCGAAGGCGCGGGGACCGGGCCGTGCGGTGACTTACGGGAGGATCTTCTCCATCGCGGCGGGACCCTCCTCGGCGAGCTTCCGCCGGGCCCACTCGAGGTTCTGCGGGGTGAGGTCCTTGCCGCTGGCGAGAACCAGGTCTTCCGGCGACACCTCGCCGCCGGTGCGGGTGTGGAGCAGGCTGTCCGGGGTGGCGCGGTCCTCGCTCTGCCGGGACGCGTCGGGCTGGGACGTCGACATCTTCGGGCTCCTCGGGTCCGGATCGCTGGTACGGCCCGGCGCCGGGCGCCGGGTCCCGTACTCAGCCTTCACCGCGGAGGCCCGCCGTGCATCCGGAGCGTCCCGGGCGCCCGCGGTGGGGCGCCCGGGGCCGTCCGGGTGCGGGGCCTCCCCGTGCATGCCGGGGTACCGTGCCCCGCCCCCGGGAAACCTGCTCCCCGCGCTCACTCGAAGGACGTGAGCGTCAGCCGCAGTCCGGTGGGCGCCGTGTCCTGGATGTACGAGGCGAAGTCCGCCACGTCGTCGAACGCGAACCCGTACGCCTTGCCGTCCTCGGTGGCCGCGTGCATGGCCTTGGAGTAGTGGTTGGTCAGCTCGGTCAGGTAGAACTGCGCGGGGTCGGCGGTCGGCTGCTCGGTGTGGCTGAGCAGCGTCGAGCGGTTGAAGCCCGCGCCCAGGATCGCGGCGACCGGGCCCGTGGTGCCGTCGTTGGGTGCGGCCAGGGCGCCGTCGCAGAACAGCACGTCGCGGGTGGACGGCTTGCCGAACGCGACCTGGGCGGGCCCGTCGAAGGTGAACCGGTCCCCGCGCACCCGCCCGGTGAAGGTGCCGGCGTTGGTGGTGACCTTCAGGTCCCGGCCGGTGTAGGTGCTCCACACCTCGTCGATGTACGGGGCGAAGTAGTCCTTGGCGAACAGCCCGGCGTCCAGGCCGTGGCCCGGCGCGATGATCCGGGTGTCGTCCACCACCAGCTTGTCGAAGCCCTCGGCCTGCTTGACGGCGGCGAACGCGGCCGCGCGGCCCCCGGCCCGGACCGTGCCCGTGGTCTGCTCCTTGGAGCCGGTGAGGCGGATGCTCAGCGGCACGCTGAACATGTCGACCATCGTGGTGTTGCAGAACATGCCGGCGGAGTTGAAGGTGAACTCCGCGCAGTCGTGCAGCACGCCGAAGTTGGGGTCCGAGGAGACCCACCCGGCCGGGTACTGCAGCGCGGCCGCGCCGTTGCCGTCGGCGACGGCCTTGAACTTCAGCTTCTCGCCCAGCGCGACGTAGATCCGGCCGGACATGTACGGCAGCGACAGCGTTGTCTCGGTGCCGGAGAGGCTGATCGCGTAGTCCGTGAAGCCGTCCGCGCCGTTGTCGGCCAGGTCGATCGGGGCGAGCGTGCCGTCGGGGGTGAGGCGGACCTGACGGCCGTCGGCGTTGCCCACGACGTACACGTGCACGGAGGCGTTGTCGAAGGAGCCGTTGTTGTTGACGATCGTCAGCGGCAGCGTGCCGGCCGCCTTGGTGCCGGACCCGCCGTCACCGGACTGGTCGGCGAGGGCGTGGGGGGCGATCGCCGCGGCCGCGGGGAGCGCCACGGCGGCTCCGCCGAGGGCGAAGAGCAGCTTGCGGCGGCCGAGGGTGCGCTGGTGCCGAGGAGTCATGTGGGGGGGTCTCCAGAGTACTCGTGCGGATTGCGGTGGGCACACCGGCCGGCCGGCCCGGGAGGCGAGTGAGAGCGCTCTCAGACCGTGCGTCGGGACCGGCACGCGGCACCGATGGTAGGGACCGCGGCCGGGTCCGCCAACGCGTCCGACTTGTCCCCGACCCCCTCTGACCTGCGCCTACTTGATTGAACGACAAACCGCGCACGATCGCTTAACCGGTCCTTAAGGATCGTTTAAGCCGGCCCGGGAGGCCCGGACACGCAGCGCACCGGCCGCACTGCGCAGGGTGTACGACCCGGGAGCCGCGCCCGGCGTCTCAGCGGGTGCCGCTGTGCAGCAGCGTCTCCGCGGTGGCGAGGATCCGGGTCACCGTGCAGGCGAACCGCGCGTCGCACGGGTGCGGTTGACCGGAGCCGGCCGCGGCGATCAACGCGTCCGCGGCCCGGCCGAGCGCCGGAACCACGTCCCCCCGGGCCTCCGGCAGCGTGGTCACCCCGGACGCGCCCCGCAGCTCCACCATGGCGCCCGCCGCGGCCGGGGGAGCGGTCAGGCTCAGGGTCGTACTGCTCGACGCCCCGCCCGTGTGGTCGAGGACCATATGCACGGTGTCGCCGGGCCCGTACGCCGCCGCCGTCACCCGGCGCGGCTCTCCCAGCACCGGCAGCAGCACGGACAGGGCGTGCGGGCCGACGTCCCACAGCGCGCCCTTCTCCTGCCGCCAGGGCGAGGCGGCGAACGGGTTGTCCTCGACGGTGAACACCGCGCCCAGCCACTGCGCGCGCCCGGTGAACCACCCGCCCACGCGCGCCTGTTCCTCGATCCAGGCCTGCGGCTCGGGCTGGAAGCGGGTGGTGAAGAAGACCACGGAGGCCACCCCGGCCGCCTCGGCCGCGTCCACGACCGCGCGCCCCTGCGCCACCGTCGTGGCGAGCGGCTTGTCCAGCAGCAGATGGCGGCCCGCCCGCGCGGCCCGAACCGCCAGCTCCGCCTGCACGGCCGGCGGCAGCGCCACGGCGACCGCGTCCACGTCGGCGAGCAGCGCGTCGACGTCCTCGTACGCCCGGACACCGTGCACCGCGGCCAGCTCCCGCGCGGCCTCGGGCCTGCGGCCCCACACGCCGACGAAGTCCAGGGCGGGGTGCCCGCCCAGCGCGGGGGCGTGCGCCGCCCGCGCCCAGGGGCCGGTGCCGAGCAGTCCGATCCGCATGCCGCCGCCTCTCCCCGGGCCGCTGTCCGCCGCCGGGCCGTCGTCCACTGCCGGGCCGCCGTCCGCGCCGCGACCGCCGGCGCGTGCCCGGATCGCACGATGATCCCCGCCGTGACGCCGTGTCAACCGCCGAAGTGCCGCGCTCGGCGCGGCGCCTCAGCCCTGCGGCGTGCTGATGTTCACCATCCACGGGACGCCGAACCGGTCCGTGCACATCCCGAAGATGTCACCCCACATCTGCCGCTCCAGCGGCACCGACACCTGGCCCCCGTCGGACAGCTTCTCCCAGTAGCGGCGCAGCGTGTCCTCCTCCTCGCCGCTGAGGCTGACGGCGAAGTTGTTGCCGGAGGCGTACTCCATGCCGGGAGGCCCGTCCGAGCCCATGATCGTGAAGCCGTCGGGGGTGGTGAGCATGCCGTGCATGATCTTGTCGGCGTACTCCTGACCGGCGCCGCCGCCCATCTCGCCGAAGGTGTGCAGGTTCAGGTCCCCGCCGAAGACCTCCTTGTAGTACTCCATCGCCTCCCGGGCGTTCCCGTCGAAGTTGAGGTACGGATTGAGGAGCGGGGCCATCGGAACCTCCTGTGAGGGGCGAAGGGTCGGTTCCGCGCAGCGTAACGCCGGGGGTGGGCCGACGCGCGGTGAAGAGGTCCGGGGGCGGACGGGGTCGATTCAGCGACCGGCCGGATGAATCCGTTCGGATTTCCCTGTTGGATTTCCGGGCACCCGGCGGCGAGGCTGGAACGCGTTCCCACGATCGCCAGCACGACAGCCGGAAGGGGCTCCGCGCACATGCATACGCGTCGAATCGGTGAGGTCGAGGTCTCCGCGATCGGACTGGGCGGGATGCCCATGTCGATCGAGGGACGGCCCGACGAGTCCCGTTCGCTGGCCACCCTGCACGCTGCCCTGGACGCGGGCGTCACCCTGATCGACACCGCGGACTCCTACCACCGGGACGCCGGAGAGGTGGGGCACAACGAGAGCCTGATCGCCAAGGCGCTCTCCACCCACGAGCGGGGCGGTGACGTCCTGGTCGCCACCAAGGGCGGCCATCTGCGGCCCGGCGACGGCAGCTGGACCCTCGACGGCAGCCCCGACCACCTGAAGCGGGCCTGTGAGGCGTCGCTGCGCCGGCTGGGCGTGGAGGCGATCGGCCTCTACCAGTTCCACCGGCCCGACCCCCGCGTCCCGTACGCCGAGTCCGTCGGCGCGATCCGCGACCTGCTCGACGAGGGCAAGATCCGCATGGCGGGCATCTCCAACGCGAACCCCGAGCAGATCCGTCAGGCCCAGGAGATCCTCGGCGGGCGCCTGGTCTCCGTGCAGAACCAGTTCTCGCCCGCCTTCCGCTCCAGCGAGCCGGAGCTGGAGCTGTGCGACGAGCTCGGTGTCGCCTTCCTGCCCTGGAGCCCGTTCGGCGGCATCTCCCGGGCCGGTGAACTCGGCTCCTCCTACGCGCCGTTCGCGCGGGTGGCGCAGGAGCACGGGGTGAGCGCGCACCAGGTGTGCCTGGCCTGGATGCTCGCCAGGTCGCCGGTCGTCGTGCCGATCCCGGGCGCGAGCCGTCCCGAGTCGATCCAGGACTCCGTGCGCGCCGCGGATCTCACGCTGAGCGCCGAGGAGATCGCGGAGCTCGACGCGGCCTGAAGCGGCCGCACCACCCGCGCCCGGCGCCCCCGACGGGCGCCGGGCGCCGTTCGCGCGCCGTCCCGGGGGCGGATCCGCGCCGGGCCGGGCGCTCTGCAGGGCGCTGCTCGAACCGCTGCCCAAGGCGCTCCTCGTGGCGCCTGTCAGGACGCTTCTCAGGGGGGGGACCACCGTCCATGGCATCGCCGCAGATGAGACCGCTCGACCACCGCTACCGGGGCGAGCATCCGGTGCGCACGCTCGGCTACCTGTTCCGCGCCGACCGCGGCCGCCTGGCCGCGGCCGTCGTCGTGTTCACCGTCAAGCACAGCCCCGTCTGGCTGCTGCCGCTGATCACCGCGTCGATCATCGACACCGTCGTCCAGCACCAGCCGGTCTCCCGGCTGTGGGCCAGTACCGGCTTCATCCTGGTGATCCTGCTGGTCAACTACCCGCTGCACGTGCTGTACGTCCGGCTCCTGTACGGCAGCGTCCGCCGCATGGGCACCGCCCTGCGCTCCGCGCTGTGCACGCGCATGCAGCAGCTCTCCATCGGCTACCACTCCCGGGTCAGCGCGGGCGTGCTCCAGGCCAAGGTGGTCCGGGACGTCGAGACCGTCGAGCAGATGGTGCAGCAGACCGCGGAGACCGGGCTCGGCGCGCTCACCGTGCTGGCCGGCGGACTGGTCATCATCGGCGTCCGCACCCCCGAGTTCCTGCCCGTGTTCCTCGTCGTCGTGCCCGCCGCGGCCCTGCTCGTCGCCCGGCTGAGGGCGCGGCTGCGCACCCACAACGAGCACTTCCGGCACGAGGTGGAGACCCTCTCCTCCCGCGTGACCGAGATGACCCGGCTGATCCCCGTCACCCGCGCCCACGGCTTGGAGGGCAAGGCGCTGCGCCGCATGCACGGCACCCTCGACCGGCTGCTCACCTCCGGGATGCGCCTCGACCTGGTCAACGGCCGGTTCGGCTCGCTGGCCTGGGTGGTCCTCAACGTGGTCGGCGTGATGGTGCTGGCCGGCGCCGCCCTCGTGTCGTACTACGACGTGTGGGGCGTCACCGCCGGCGACGTCGTGATGCTCAGCGCCTTCCTGACCACGCTCACCAACTCCACCACCACGCTGGCGGGTCTGGCCCCGGTCATCACCAAGGGGCTGGAGTCCGTGCGCTCGGTCGGCGAGGTGCTCCAGGCGCCGGAGCTGGAGGACAACGAGGGCAAGGCCGAACTCACCGCGCTGCGCGGCGCGGTGACATTCGAGGGCGTCGCGCACGCCTACGACGCCGACGACCGCCCGGCCGTACGGGACTTCACCCTCGACGTCGCCCCCGGCGAGACGGTCGCCCTGGTCGGCGCGTCCGGGGCGGGCAAGTCCACGGTGCTCAACCTCGTCATCGGGTTCATCCGCCCCACCTCCGGCCGGCTGCTGGTCGACGGCGTCGACATGAACACCCTGGACCTGCGCACCTACCGGCGGTTCCTGTCCGTGGTGCCCCAGGAGTCGATCCTGTTCGACGGCACCGTGCGGGAGAACGTCGCCTACGGCATGGACGACGCGGACGAGGAGACGGTCCGCGCCGCGCTGCGCGACGCGAACGCGCTGGAGTTCGTCGACCGGCTGCCCCAGGGCCTGGACACCCTCGTCGGGGAGCGCGGGGCGCGGCTGTCCGGCGGCCAGCGCCAGCGGCTGGCGATCGCCCGCGCGCTGATCCGGGACCCCAAGGTGCTGGTGCTGGACGAGGCGACGTCGGCGCTGGACACCCGCTCGGAGGCGCTGGTGCAGGAGGCGCTCGCCCGGCTGCTGCGCGGGCGGACCACGTTCGTCGTGGCGCACCGGCTGTCCACGGTGCGCGGGGCCGACCGGATCGTGGTGATGGCCGACGGGACCGTCCAGGAGGTCGGCACGCACGAGGAGCTGCTGCGGCGGGGCGGGGCGTACACGGCGCTGCACAGCGGACAGGTGGCCTGAGCGGGCGCGGCGGGAACGGTCGTCCGCCCCGACGGTCCGGTCGCAGAGCGAATGTTTTCGGTCAATTTCGATCAGCCGGGCGCGGGAAGTGCGTGCTTTCGCCGTCTTCGGGCATACGCAGCGAAAACACGAGAGGGGTGCTACGTGCTCGTACCGGATCCGAAGGTCGTCAGGCAGCTGCTGACGCGGTATGCGACGCTGCGGATCGCGCAGGCGGAAGGACGGGCGGCGGCGGTCGCCGGGGAACTGGCGGACGTCACCCGCGGGCTCTGCGCGACGATGGGCACGACAAGCATCCACGACGCCGTCGCACGCGCTGACGACCTGCTCGCCCGGGCCCGGACGGACCTCCGCCGGTCACCCGAGGCGGACGGGGAGGGCGGCCTGTCGCTGGCCGTCTGAGCCAGGGGAGCGGCCGTGCACGCGGACGGCCGCGGCCCGCCCGCCCCGGAACGACCTCCGATAGGCGTCCGGGGTCGTGCCCACCACCTTGCGGAACCGTTCGCGGAACGCGGTGACCGAGCCGAACCCGGCCTGCTGGGCGATCCGGTCGACCGTGTGGTCGCCGGACTCCAGCAGGTACTGGGCGCGCCGCACCCGGGCCCGCAGCAGCCACTGGAGCGGCGTCGTGCCGGTCTGCTCGCGGAAGCGGCGGCTGAAGGTGCGCTCGCTCATCCCGGCCCGCGCCGCCATCGCGGTCAGCGTCACCTCGCGCGCGAGGTTGTCCTCGATCCACTCCAGCAGCGGCTCCAGGTCCGAGCCGCGCGGCACCGGCGGATGCTCGTGCACGATGAACTGGGCCTGCCCGCCCTCCCGTTCCAGCGGCATCACCGACATCCGCGCGGCGTTCGCCGCCACCGCCGACCCGAAGTCACGGCGGATCATGTGCAGGCACATGTCCAGCGCGGCGGCGGCCCCGGCCGAGGTGAGGATCCGCCCGTTGTCCACGTAGAGCACGTCCGGCTCCACCTCCACCCGCGGATACGCGTGCGCGAACTCCTCGGCCGCCGCCCAGTGCGTGGTGGCGCGCAGCCCGTCGAGCAGGCCCGCCTCCGCCAGCACGAAGGCGCCGACGCACACCGACGCGATCCGGGTGCCCGCCGCGGCGGCCTCCCGCAGCGCCGCCAGCACCGCGGGCGAGGGCGGCGGGGAGCCCGGGGCGCGCCCCGGCACGATCACCGTGTCGGCGTCCGCCAGCGCCTCCAGCCCGCGCTCGACGCGCAGCGCGAAGCCGCCGTCCGCGGCCACCTCCGGACGCTCGGCGCACAGCCGGACGCGGTACGGATGCCGGCCGTCGGGCAGTCGCGTGAAGTCGAACACCTGCATGGGGGCCGCCATGTCGAACGGCACCACACCGTCGAGTACGAGGATCGCCACGGAGTGCATGAACGCCAGGGTAGACGGGTTCCCGCCATGCGGTCGGACCTGGGCCGACGCCCGGTACGCCTGGTCGGGGCGGTTGGCGGGAATCCGTGGGGAACTGTCGATCCAGCCGCTGTCCGGCCGCCGCGACGGCCTCTAGCGTGATCACGGCATCCGCCGACCCCTGTACGGCTGTCCCGCCGTCCCGTCAACGAAAGAGCCCCGGTGACCAAGCTGCTCCTGTCCCTCCACGTCCTGGCCGCCATCGTCGCCGTCGGTCCGGTGACCGTCGCCGCCAGCATGTTCCCGCCGGCCGCGCGCCGCGCCGCCCCGGCGGACGGGACGGACCCCGGCCCGCGCGCCGCCGGCACCGTGGAGCTGCTCCACCGCATCTGCCGCGTCTACGCCGGACTCGGCGCGCTCGTACCGGTGCTGGGCCTCGCCACCGGCCTCGCGATGGGCGTCCTGGGCGACGCCTGGCTCGTCACCTCGGTCTTCCTGACCGCCGTGGCCGCGGGTCTGCTCATCGCCCTCGTGCTCCCCCGTCAGGGCGAACTCGTCGCGCAGGTGACCGAGGGCCGGCCGGTCGAGCCCCGGAGCACCGTGCAACTCGCCATGTTCACCGGCGTGTTCAACCTGCTCTGGGCGACCGTCACCGTCCTGATGATCGTCCGGCCCGGGTCCACGACGGGAGCCTGACGTCCGGAACGCCCACTTCACCCCCGTTGGCCGCCTACACTCGGCAGTCGCGGCCCCGAACCGGGGACGCCGAGCAGAAAGGCACGTTGTCGGGTGTTCCAGGATTCCCCCATCTACGACCGACTCATCGCGGAGTGCGGCGACGTGCCCGCACAGGTCCGCCGCGAGGCCGAACGCGTGAGCAGGGAACTGGAGTCGGTCATGCGGCCCCTTCGGTCGCCCGGCTACGGCTCCGGCCTCGACCGCTCGCAGCAGGCCCCCGGCAACGGCTGGCAGCGCGCGGCCCTGCTGCCCGGACCCCGCCCGCACTGACCCCGCCCGCACCGGCCCTGGCCGGACC
>MUNG01000456.1:628-1397 GCA_002154585.1 Streptomyces pseudogriseolus | reverse complement strand
GCGGACGGGCGGTTCGTGCCGGCCGGCGGCATGTGGGTGGAGTCCGACACCAACATGCCCGGATCCGAGGCCATGGCCCGGCAGTTCGTCCACGGCAAGCGGTTCTTCCTCGACGAGTTCGGCGTCGACAACGACGAGGCCTGGCTGCCGGACACCTTCGGCTTCGCCGCCGGACTGCCGCAGATCATCAGGGCCGCCGGCTCCAGGTACCTGCTCACGCAGAAGATCTCCTGGTCCCGCACCAACAGTTTCCCGCACCACACCTTCCGCTGGGAGGGCATCGACGGCACCCGGATCTACACCCACTTCCCGCCCGTCGACACCTACAACTGCTCCATGCGCGGCGCCGAGATCGCCCACGCCGTACGCAACTTCAAGGACAAGGGCACAGCCCGGCACTCCCTCGCGCCCACCGGCTGGGGCGACGGGGGCGGCGGCACCACCCGCGANNGCCGCCCGGCTCCGCGACCTCGAGGGATCGGCCACGGTCACCTGGGAGACCCCGTCCGCGTTCTTCGCCAAGGCCGAGGCGGAGAACCCAGAACCGCCCGTGTGGGTCGGCGAGCTGTACCTCGAACTGCACCGCGCCACGCTCACCAGCCAGGCCGGCACCAAGCAGGGCAACCGGCGCAGCGAACACCTCCTGCGGGAGGCCGAGCTGTGGGCGGCCACCGCCGCCGTGCGCACCGGCTTCCCCTACCCGTACGCCGACCTGGACCGGATCTGGAAGACGGTGCTGCTGCACCAGTTCCACGACATCCTGCCCGGC
>MUNG01000456.1:0-576 GCA_002154585.1 Streptomyces pseudogriseolus | reverse complement strand
GGCGGCCACGTCCTGGACAACGGCCTGCTCCGGATCGGCGTCGACCCCCGGGGCCTGGTGGACTCCGTCCTCGACCTCGCCACCGGCCGCGAGACCATCGCCCCCGGCCGCACCGGCAACCTCCTCCAGCTGCACCAGGACCTGCCGAACATGTGGGACGCCTGGGACGTGGACGAGTTCTACCGCAACACCGTCACCGACCTCACCGACGCCGACGAGGTCACCCCCGGCGACGACGGCGCCTCGGTGCGGATCGTCCGTACCTTCGGCGGCTCCCGGGTGACGCAGCTGCTGTCCCTGCCGCCGGGGGAGAAGCGCCTGGTGGTGGACACCGAGGTCGACTGGCACGAGACGGAGAAGTTCCTCAAGCTCGCCTTCCCCCTCGACCTGCACACCGACCGCTACGCCTCCGAGACGCAGTTCGGGCACTTCTTCCGGCCCACCCACACCAACACCTCCTGGGAGGCGGCCAAGTTCGAGGCGTGCAACCACCGCTTCGTCCACCTCCAGGAACCCGACTGGGGCGTCGCCCTCGTCAACGACGGCACGTACGGCCACGACGTCACGCGCGCCGTC
>MUNG01000455.1 GCA_002154585.1 Streptomyces pseudogriseolus | reverse complement strand
GAGGGAAGGGTGGGGGGTGGTGGTGCGCCGAACGGGTGACGGCGGCGGGCGCCGCGTGTGCGTCGCGTGTGCGCTGCGGGCGGGTCAGCGGGAGATGGCCGTGACCCGTTCGCTCTCCACCCGCTTGTCCAGGGCGTCGGCGTCCAGCTGGTCCAGGTTGCGGCACAGCACCACGGAGCCGCCGGTCGCCAGGGGCGCGTACAGCCCCGCGTTCAGCCCCTCCCACGTGTCGTACGGCAGCCCCGACAGGATTCGCGAGCCCGGGCCGGTCAGCCCGAGGTCCGGCGCCTCCGCGCGCGCCCGCTCGACGACCTCCGCGCCCGAGAACTCCCGGCCCGCCACGATCAGCGCCGGCTCCTCCGGGTCGACGGGCGCGTACGGCACGAACCGGTCGCCCTGTCCCGGCACCTCCACGGCATAGTCGGCGAAGCCCTCCGGCGGCTGCGGGAAGCGCCCGCCGAGCGGCCGCAGCGCCAGCGCGACCCGCGGGCCCGAGCAGGCGCGGGCGGCCTCCAGCGACTCCGGCTCCGGGCCGCTCACCACCACGTCCGCCGCGGACGGGTCGCCGCCGACGTCCGCGACCACGCCGACCGACGCGCACGCCAGCAGCCACACCGCGGTCTGCCAGTGCGCGGGCAGCAGCAGGGTCACCCGGTCGCCCGGTTCGACGGACAGTTCGTCCTGGAGCAGGTTGGCGGTCTTGGCCACCCAATTGGCGAAGGTGGCCACGGACAATTCGACCCGTTCGCCCGTGGCGTCGTCGTAGAAGGTCACCAGGGGGCGTCCCGGGTCCGCGGCGAGCGCGGAACTCAGCAGGTCGGCAGGGGTGCGGTCGGTGGCGTTCACCCCGGCAAGGGTACGCGGCCCCGGCCGCGCGCACCCTCCGCGCGGGCCACACCCGGGCCACCGGTTCGGGGGAACGGCAGCCGACGCCCCGTCATATGAACGATGGACAGATTTGTCTGACTATGTCCAAGCTCAGGGGCATGCGTGGAATTCTTGCTTCCTCAATCGGCGTCACCTGCGCCGCGGCCCTCGCCCTCCCGCTCGCCCTTCCCGCCGCCGCGTCCGCGGGGCCGGGGGCGCCGGTGGCGGGCGTGGCCACGCGTACCGCGGAGACGGCCGACGCCCGAGTCGATGTCCCCGGCAGCACCCAGTCGCTGCCCCTGCAGTCCCTCACCCACGACCGTGCCTCCGGCGCCGTCCTCGGGCTGACGCCCCGGACGGTGCGGACCTTCTCCCTCCTCGGCGTCGTCTGGGACGACCCCTCCGCCGACCTGCACGGCCGCGTGCAGGTCCGCACCCGTGCGGCCGGCACGGGGGAGTGGTCCGACTGGCAGGACGTCGAGACCCACTACACCGAGCACGGCGCGGACCCGGACTCCCCCGAGGCCGCCTCCGGGCAGGTACGGGGCGCCACCGCGCCGCTGTGGGTGGGGGAGTCGGACGGGGTCGAGGTACGGGTGCTGCCGGGGACGGGGTCCGGGGAGTCCGGAGGGTCCGGTGGGGCGGTGGAGCGGGGTGCGCCCGAGCCGCAGGGGGATGTGGACCCGGCTGACGTGACGTCAGGTGAGGTGTCCGCCCTGCCGGCCGGTCTGCGGCTCGATCTGGTGGATCCGGGGGAGGAGGGGGCCACCGAGGGCGCCGAGCCCGCCGAGGGTGGCGAAGGCCCTCGTACGGGCGTCATGACCGCCGCGGCCAAGGCCGCCTCCGCCGCCAACTCCGCCCTCGTGCCGCTCGGCGCCGTCGAGATCCCCTCCCTCACCGCCGAGGAGACCCGGGAGGAGCTCACCGCCCTGCGCGGCGCCGACCTGACCGAGCAGCAGCAGGCCACGCCGTACATCGGACCCCGCCCCGCCATCGTCACCCGGGCCGGCTGGGGAGCGGACGAGAGCCTGCGCGAGAAGAGCTTCGTCTACACCAGCAAGGTCAAGGCGGCCTTCGTGCACCACACCGCCTCCGGCAACAACTACTCCTGCTCGCAGGCGCCGTCCCTGATCCGCGGCTTCTACCGCTACCACACGAGAAGCCTGGGCTGGCGCGACATCGGCTACAACTTCCTCGTCGACAAGTGCGGCCGCATCTACGAGGGCCGGGCCGGCGGTGTGGCGAAGCCGGTGAAGGGCGCGCACACCATGGGGTTCAACACCAACACCACCGGCATCGCCGTCATCGGCTCCTACGGCTCCAAGAAACCGTCGTCCAAGGCGGTCAAGGCCGTCGCCCGGCTCACCGCCTGGAAGCTCGGGCTGCACGGCATGAACCCGAAGAAGAAGACATCCCTGACGTCCGGAGGGGGCAACCTGTACGCGAAAGGCAAGAAGGTGAAGATGAAGGTGATCTCCGGTCACCGCGACGGGTTCAACACCTCCTGCCCCGGGGGGAAGCTGTACAAGAAGCTGAGCAGCGTGCGGTCCAAGGCGGCCAAGTACCAGGGCCGCTGAGGGCGCTCCGCGCCGACCCTGCCGGCGGCCGTCTGCATACACTGACCGGCCGAAAGAGACAGTTCGGCCGGTCCCGGCAGGAAGCAGAGACGACAGGTGACAGAAGCGATCCTCCTGGTCGGCGGCAAGGGCACGCGGCTGCGCCCGCTCACGGTGCACACGCCCAAGCCGATGCTCCCGGCGGCCGGGGTGCCGTTCCTCACGCATCAGCTCGCGCGGGCGCGCGCGGCGGGCGTGGAGCACATCGTCCTCGCCACGTCGTACCTGGCCGAGGTGTTCGAACCGCACTTCGGCGACGGGTCCGCGCTGGGACTGCACCTCGAGTACGTCACGGAGGAGGAACCGCTCGGCACGGGCGGGGCCATCCGCAACGTCGCCTCGCTGCTGCGCTCCGGGCCGGACGAGCCGGTGCTGGTGTTCAACGGGGACATCCTGACGGGCCTGGACATCGGGGCGCTGGTGCGGACGCACGAGACGTCGGGGGCCGATGTCTCGCTGCATCTGACGCGGGTGACCGATCCGCGCGCGTACGGGCTGGTGCCGACGGACGGGGCGGGGCGGGTGCTGGCGTTCCTGGAGAAGCCGCAGACGCCCGAGGAGATCGTCACCGACCAGATCAACGCGGGGGCGTACGTGTTCCGGCGGTCGGTCATCGACACGATCCCGGCCGGGCGGGTGGTGTCGGTGGAGCGGGAGACCTTCCCCGGGCTGTTGGCGGCCGGGGCGCACCTTCAGGGGATGGTCGACTCGACGTACTGGCTGGACCTCGGGACGCCGGCGACGGCGCCTTCCCCAGCACCAGGTCCGCCGACCCCCGCACGAACGCCGCCGGCGTCCCGAGGTCCAG
>MUNG01000454.1 GCA_002154585.1 Streptomyces pseudogriseolus | reverse complement strand
CGCGGGGGGTGCGGGGGCGACCAGTCCGGCGGCGGCCAGCCGGCGCAGTTCGACGAGGGTGTGGAAGGTGCGGTGGGCGAGGGCGGAGGCGATCTGTGCCGCGGTGCGTCCGCCGTCGACCAGGGCGAGGGCGCGGCCCCTGCGGGGCGGCAGGGCGGCCGGGTCGGCGTCGGGGGTCCGGGTGAGCGGCGCGGTGTCGACGGCCGGGTCGGGCCAGATGCGGTCGAGCAGGGCGCGGCGGCGGCAGGACTCGCGGAGCACGGTCGCCACCGGCACGGGGCGGACCGCGCCGAGCCAGTGCGCGACGCCGGGGCGGAAGCGCAGCGCGGTGCCGTCGTGGGCGAGCGCGAAGTAGGCGGCGTCGAACAGCGCGCCGGTGTGGGCCAGTTCGAGGGCGCCGGTGGTGAGACGTCCGCTGTCGACGAGCTGGCGGCCCACCCGCCGGCGGGCCCCGGCCCGTTCGACCGCCTCCCACCAGCCGGCCGGGGCCAGGGCGCCGCTGCGGGTGAGCAGGTCGCCGAGGGCGGGACTGTGGGCGGACTCGACGTGGACCACATGTCCCGCGGCGAGGTAGAAGACCCCGGAGCGCGTGGTGAGCGCCCCGGTGGCCCGGTCGGCGGCGAGAGTGTCCAGCAGTGCGGGGGCGGATCCGTCCGCGCGGGTGGCGGCCGCGGTCATCCGAGCACCATCCGGTCCGCCATCTCGGCCAGCCGGATGCGGGCCAGGGCGAGGTTGCCGTCGGCGCGGTCCAGCGACAGGAACAGGAAGACCGTGCTGTCGAAGGGGGTGACGACGAAGCGCAGCAGGTGGAAGGCGTCCGCGGTGGTGAGGATCAGGTCCTCGACGGGCGGGTCCTCGCCCTGGCCGCCCTGTGCGGGGGCGAGGGCGCCGCTCTCCATCGCCAGGCGGGCCAGTTCGGCGGTCTCGGCGGCGGTCGCCTCCACGTCACCGCCGGGCGCCTCTCCCACCGCGCCCAGGGCGAGCCCGCTGATCCAGTCGACCACCAGGGCGCCCCGCGCCCCGGGCAGTCTCATGGCTTCCAGCAGACTCTCGTCGATTCCGGGCACGCCGGATCCCCCTCCTCGCACGGCTGTACCGCGAACGTGACGTCGACGCTACGGTGTGTGCTCGACCGAGGTGAGGGCTTTGGCGTTTTCCCGTGGAATATGCGACACGGCCGTCAGGGCGCTGATAAGGTCCGCGCTTCCCGCTCTCGGCACAGGGCGGGACGCGCGGCTCGCACAGGCGGTTCCGTCGGGCGAGGAACGGATGTGCGGGCGGGGCCGGTTCCGACGCGGATGGCGGACCGCCCCCGCCCGCGCGGCCGGTGTGGCGGCCCGTTCCGGGTACGACACGGGTGAACGGGTGCCACCGCGTGCGCGCCGCGCACACCCCGCGCGCGTCCCGCGGTACGCGACACGCCGTACGCGTCACGCCGTACGCGGCCCGGTGTGCCGGCCGTCCGGGCGGGCCACCCCGGGTGCGGGCCGCCGTACGGCGGAACCCGGGGTCATGGCGTGCGGCGCGGGCGACGATACTGGGAGGAGCACGTGCCCCCGCTGACGACTGGACCCATGCCGATCTCTGCCACAGCCCGCCCCACCGTCCCTCCCACCGTCCGGACGACCCGCGGCCGCTACGTCGGGGAGGGGGCCGACGACACGCTCCGGCGCAGCCTCGCCGCCCTCAGGGCCTCCGGCGACATCGACGACTTCCTGGAACTCCCGGCGGACGACACCAAGCCCGACCTGGTGTTCGAGTCCCGTACACGTTTCGGTGACGGCGTCGGTGTCACGGTCCGCGCCCGGCTCGCCCTCTCCCCCGCCAAGGGGAGGACGCAGGAGCGCGACTGGCTGCTGGTCGCCGAGGCGGAACGCCCCTGGGACCCCTCCTGGCCCTCCCCGGTCACCCTGTTCTGGCCGCCGGAGCCGGACGCCGCCTGGAACCGCGACCCGGCGTCCGGGCTGCGTCCCGGCGAGATCAACCCGCTTCCGGAGGACGACAAGGACGTACGGCGCCTGCTGCGGGACTGCGCGCGCGACCCCTGGTACGTCCACGTCGTCGTCCACGAGGCGATGACCCCGGACGAGCGCGGCCACGTCCCGCTCGCGCACTGGCTGCCGCCGGGGCTGCGGCACCGGGTCGTCGAGCACCGGGCCGCCCCGCAGCAGGCGCGGGTGACGAACTGGGCGCTGCGGGACTTCGGCGTGGAGGTCCCGCGGGGCGGCGCGGCGGTACTGCCGGGCCGCCCGGTTCCCCAGGGGTACGAGCCGGACGCGTTCGCCGTGCGCGCGGTGTTCCTCGACGGCACGGAGCCCACGGACCTGGTGGACGCGGTGCTGCGCCACGACGCGCTGCCGAGGGAGCTGCCGGAGCGCGCCGAGGAGGCGCTCACCGCGCTGCGCGAGGACTGGCACCTGCTCACCCTCGCCGAGGAACTGGAGCGCGAGCGGGCGCTGGTGGCGATGTACGCCGAGGCGCTGGACGCCATGACCAAGTCCCGCGACCTGTACCGCGAGGCCGCCGAACGCGCCCACGAGGCGCTGGCCGCCTACCGCGAGACGCAGGGCGCCGCGCCGGCCCCGGCCCAGCCGCCCCGGCCGCGGACGCCCGCGCCGTTGCAGCAGCTGACGCGCACGCTGGAGCGCTGGAAGCCGGGCGGGTCGCGCCGCGGCCGGCTCTCCGAGGAGGAGCCCACCGCGGCGGCCCCGGCGCCCGGGCCGGAGACGGAGGCGCAGGACAAGGGGTGACACCACGTCACGGGTGACACCCCCTGTCCAATGCCGGGTGCGGCGGCTCCGGCGCGTCAGTCCCCGGCGTGGTGAGGTTCCGCCGGGGCCACGGGGACCAGCGGGCACCCGAAGCCGGGGCGGCCACCCAGTCACGGGTGACACCCCCTGTCCAACGCCGGGTGCGACTCCCGCGTCAGTCCGCGGCGTGATGGGACTCCGCCGGGGACCACGGGGACCAGCGGGCGCCCGGGGCCGGGGCCGCCACGCCGTCACAGGTGCCCCCTGTCCAACGCGGGTTCGGCGGCCCCCGCGTCAGCCCGCAGCGTGAGGAGGTTCCGCGAGGGGCCACCGGGACCAGCGGGCGCCCGGCGCCAGGGCGGCCACCCCGTCACGGGGTGACAGTCCCTGTCCAACACCGGGTGCGGCCCCCGCGTCAGTCCGCGACGTGGTGGGGTCCCGCCAGGGGCAACGGGGACCAGCGGGCGCCCGACGCCAGGGCGGCCACCCCGTCACGGGGTGACACCCCCTGTCCAACACCGGGTGCGGCCCCCGCGTCAGTCCGCGACGTGGTGGGGCTCCGCCGGGGGCCACGGGGACCAGCGGCTGCCCGGGGACGGGGCGGCTACGCGGACCACCAGCGCCACCAGTGACAGCAGGGCCGCCGCGATCGCGGCCGAGGTGGCGAGCCAGTCCGGGGCGAGGGCCAGCTCGACCGCCCTCGGCAGGGCGGCCTCGGAGTACGGGCCGCCGTAGGCGTGGGCGACGGCCGGCACGGTCGCCGCCACGACCCCGGCCGCGAGCACGACCACCGCGGGGCGCACGACGAGGATCAGCGCCAGCACCGTGCACAGCACCGACACGCCGACGGCGAGGGCGTGCACGTCGAGCGACACGCCGTCATGGCGCAGCGGGAAGTGGGTCACCGCGCAGACCGCGAGGGCGACGGCGGCCAGCCAGCTCGTCCAGATCGCCGGCCGGGCGACGGGCCGGGAGACGCGACCACGGGCAGCGCCGTGGGGACGGCGGGCCGGCCGCGGGGTCCGGCGGACGGCGGGGCGGCGGCGCCCGATCCGCGGCGTGCCGCCACGGGACGCCCGCGCGCGCTCCGGCTCGGGCCGGGGGTGCCGCGGCGGCTCCCCCGACGCTTGCGTCTCCTGAGCCGTGCGGGCCTGGTCCACGGCCGCGCGGAGGAGGTGCTCGGGAGGCCGGTGGGCGGCCAGACGGTCGATCAGTTCGACCAGCTCGTCGACGGACCGGCCGGTGGCGGCGGCACGCAGGGCCTCCTCACGGCAGTGCGGCGGGAGGGGCTCGTTGTGCAGGAGGGCGACGAGGAGGGTGACGTCCTCCACCGAGCGG
>MUNG01000453.1 GCA_002154585.1 Streptomyces pseudogriseolus | reverse complement strand
GCCCCCGTCACCGCCGTCCCCCGGCGCGGCGACGACGCCCACCGGCCGCACCCCGCACCGGGGATGGCGCAGCACGGCGGCGGCCACGCGCTGCGCGGTCGCCGCCGGTCCGATCACGAGTGCCGCCCGCGGATGCCGCAGCAGCGCCGCCCGCCGCCGTCCGTGGACCAGCGCGCGCAGCCCGCCGCCCACCGCCACCTGCGCCGCCAGCCCCGCCAGCACGGTGCCGGCGGACAGTGCCTCCTGCGGCCGGAACGCCGCCCACAGCGCCGCCGTCGCCAGCCAGGCCACCGCCACGCGCCCGCACATGGCGGGCAGTTCGTCCAGGACCGCCGGGAGCGCGGGCCGTACGCCGGGCGGACGCAGCAGCAGAAGCGAGGCCCCGGCCAGCAGGGCGAGCAGCACCGGCGGTAGGCCGGCCGCCCACCCGGCGAGCAGGGCCGCCGCGCCGTCCGCGAGCAGCAGGGGAACCGGGGAGTCGGGGCGGTCCGGGGGCCGCGAGGCGGGCAGCCGGGGACCGGTGTCGCCGGCGCGCGGCGGCATGACGGACACGGGCGGGAATCCGTGCTCCCGGGGCGGGACACCGG
>MUNG01000452.1 GCA_002154585.1 Streptomyces pseudogriseolus | reverse complement strand
CCCGCCGCCGAGCGGGCCGTACGGGCGCTCGCGCAGGCCGTGGCGTACGGGCAGTGGCGGCGGGAGGCCGCCGACCCCGGCAAGGTGCCCGAGTACGAGGACATCGACGAGCGGGGCGCCGCCGCCCTCGTCCACGGGCTGCTCGCCCGCGGCCAGGGCCTCACCCTCACCACCGAGGCCACCTGCGAACTGCTCGGCGCCTACGGCGTCCACGTCCACCGCGCCCTGCCCGCGCCCACCCCGGACGCCGCCGCAGGGGCCGCCCGCACGCTCGGCTACCCGGTCGCCCTCAAGGCGACCGCCCCGCACCTCAGGCACCGCGCCGACCTGGGCGGCGTCCGTCTCGACCTGGCCGACGAGGAGCAGCTGCGCCGGGCGTACGCCGAGCTCACCGAGCTGTTCGGCGGCCCGGAGGAGCTGCGCCCGGTGGTGCAGCGCATGGCCCCGCGCGGGGTGGACACGGTGGTCCGCGCGGTCATCGACCCGGCGGCCGGCGCCGTGCTGTCCTTCGGGCTCGCCGGGGCCGCCTCCCAGCTGCTGGGCGACATGGCGCACCGCCTGATCCCGGTGACCGACCGGGACGCCACCTCGCTGGTCCGGTCGATCCGCACCGCCCCGCTGCTCTTCGGCTGGCGCGGCTCGGCGCCCGTGGACACCCCCGCGCTGGAGGAGCTGCTGCTGCGGGTGTCCCGGCTGGTCCACGACCACCCGGAGGTCGTCGCGGTCACCCTGGAGCCGGTCGTCGTCGCCCCGCACGGCGTCAGCGTCCTCGGTGCGTCCGTGCGCCTCGCGCCGCCGCCCGCCCGCGACGACCACGGGCCCCGGACCCTCCCCGCGTACTGACCACGGGCGAGCGGTGCCTCGCAGTCAGTGGCCCCCCGTAGGATGGGCGTCATGGCCAAGACCAGTACGACGACCCAGGGGCTGCGGGCGGCGATCGAGCGCAGCGGCTACTACCCGGCCCTCGTGGCCGAGGCGGTGGAGGCCGCCGTGGGCGGCGAGCCCGTGCGGTCGTACCTGGTCCATCAGGAGACGACGTTCGACCAGAACGAGGTGCGGCGGCACGTGACCGTGCTCGTCCTCACCGCCAACCGCTTCATCGTCAGCCACACCGACGAGCAGGCCGCGGACAGCACGTCCCCGGCGCCGTACGCCACCACGTCCACCGAGTCGGTCAAGCTCGGCCGGATCTCGTCGATCGTGGTCAGCCGCGTGGTCGCCAACCCGGAGTCGTACACGCCGGGCACCCTGCCCCGCGAGATCGTGCTCACCATCGGCTGGGGCGCGGTCTCCCGCATCGACCTGGAGCCGGCCGCCTGCGGCGACCCCGACTGCGAGGCCGACCACGGCTACACGGGCAGCTCGACCGCCGACGACCTGAGCCTGCGCGTCAGCGAGGCCGGCGACGGCCCGGAGACCGTGCGCCAGGCGCTGGCCTTCGCCCAGGCCCTGTCCGAGGCGACCGCGGACCCGCGCTGATGGCCCACCCC
>MUNG01000451.1 GCA_002154585.1 Streptomyces pseudogriseolus | reverse complement strand
GGGGTGGGGGTTGGTTCGGCTTCGGCCTCGGCCTCGGCCGGGGGTTCGGTTTCGGTTGCACCGTCCGTGCGGGGCGCCTCCGGCGTGGGGGCCGGGTTCGACTCGGCGGCTGCCGTCGGCTTGGTGTCGGGTTCGGTCTCGGCTTCGCCTTCGGCCGGGGTGTTCCCACCCGCACCACCCGTGCGGGTCTCGTCGTCGGGTGCGGGTGGCCCCTGTGGGGCCTCATCGCCGTCGGCGGCCGCGGGCTCCGGTTCCGTTTCCGGTTCCGCCTTCGCCTCAGCAGGGGTCTCTGTCGGTTCCGGCTGCGGGGCGGGCTCGGACTTCGCCTCGGGCTCCTCCGCCTTGGGCTCTGCCTCGGGCTCGGGTGCCGCCTCGGTCTCGGCCGGGGTCTCCGCCGGCTCCGCGGCGGCTTCGGGTTCCGCCTCGGGCGCAGCGTCGGCCTTGGGTTCTGCCTCGGGCTCGGGTGACGCCTCGGTCTCGGCCGGGGTCTCCGTCGGCTGCGGGGCGGGCTGGGGCTCAGCCTTGGCCTTCGCCTCCGGCGTGGCTTCCGGCTCCGGCTGCGGGGCGGGCTCGGGCTCAGCCTTGGCCTTCGCCTCCGGCTTGGGGTCCGGCTCCGGTTCCGGGGTGGGCTCCGGCTCGGCCTCGGCAGGCGTCTCCGTCTTCGCCTCGGGCGTGGGTTCCGGTTCCGGGGTCGGGGTGGGTTCCGGCTTCGCCTCGGCTTCGGGGGCCTCGGCCTCGGCCTTGGGCTCCGGCTCGGGCGTCGGGGCCGGTTCCGTCGGCGGTGTCGGGGTGCGCTCCGTGGACGGGCGGGGGACCGCGACCTTGTCGAAGGCCGACCTCACCAGGTCGTGTTCGTCGCTTTCGCGGGGTTCCGGGACCGTCGGGGTCGGCGGAGCTGTGGGTTCCGCCTCGGGCGGAGTGGTGGTGTCCGTCGTTTCGGCGGTCGGCGCCGCACCCTCCGCTTCGGTGGACCTCGCTTTCCGTGACCGGCCGAACGCGTTCCGCAGGAGAGTGAGAATGCCCATGTGCGCAACCCTTCGCGTGAGTTGGTGCCCGTCGAACCCTGGCCAGGACGGACACGTAAGGTTAGCGGCCCTGGGGGGCGATCTTGGGCAGGGTGGGGGTTGGGGGATCGTATCTGTCAAGGGCGCGTTCCGGACGGTGTGGGGCCCTCCGTCCGCTCCGGCGTGCGCCCTTGATGCCGTTCCGGGTTCACCCGTCGTTCACTCCCGCGCCCGGTCGTCGCACCCGTGTGCTCCTACGGTCGCGCTGACACCAAGGGCACCCAAGGAGTGAAAACGTGCGAAAGCTGCTGCCGTTGATCGGAACGCCGTCCGGTTCGCACCCCGGCGGACGGTCCGCCATGACCTGTCGTTTCCGGTGTGGTGACGCCTGCTTCCACGAGGTGCCCAACACCAGCGACAACGAGTACGTCGGTGACATCGTCGCCGGTGCCCTCAGCCGCCGTTCGATGATGCGCGCCGCCGCCGTCGTGACCGTCGCCGCGGCCGGCGCCGGTGCGGTCGGCGTCGTCGGCGCGCCCGAGGCGCAGGCCGCGCCGGGCGGCAAGGGCCACGGCCACGGACACGGGCACCACCACGACAAACCCAAGGGCGCGCGCGGACTTCGGTTCGCGCCCGTCGCGCCGAACACGAACGACGCCGTGACCGTGCCCGAGGGCTACCGGCAGAACGTCGTCATCCGCTGGGGCGAGCCGATCCTGCGCGGCGCGCCCGCCTTCGACGGGGACAGGCAGAGCGCCAAGGCGCAGGCCGGACAGTTCGGGTACAACTGCGACTTCCTCTCCCTGCTGCCGCTCAAGGGCGAGCACGGACGTCAGTTGCTCGTCGCCAACCACGAGTACACCGACGAGATCCTCATGTTCCGGGACTACGACCCCGAGAACCCCACCCGTGAGCAGGTGGAGATCGCCTGGGCCGCCCACGGCCTCGCGGTCGTCGCCGTCGAGGAGGACCGGCGCAGCGGCAAGCTGACCGCCGTCAGCCGGCACCACCTCAACCGGCGGCTCACCGCCACCTCCGAGTTCCGGCTCACCGGCCCCGTCGCCGGCTCCGACCTGGTGAAGACCTCTGCCGACCCGCGCGGCACCAAGGTGCTCGGCACCCTCAACAACTGCTCCGGCGGCACCACCCCGTGGGGCACCACGCTGCACGGCGAGGAGAACTTCAACCAGTACTTCGCCAACGGCTCCAGCGCCACCGACAAGCGGTACGGCATCGGCACCGGCGCGACCGAGCGCAAGTGGGAGCGGTTCGACAAGCGGTTCGACCTCGCGCAGGAGCCCAACGAGGTGCACCGCTTCGGCTACGTCGTCGAACTCGACCCGTACGACCCGGAGTCCACGCCCCGCAAGCACACCGCGCTCGGCCGTTTCAAGCACGAGGCGGCGACCGTGCGGCTGACGCACGACGGGCGGCCGGTCGTCTACTCCGGCGACGACGAGCGGTTCGACTACTTCTACAAGTTCGTCAGCAGCAAGAAGATGCGGCACGGCAACAGCCGCTCCGCCCGTGAGCACAACCTCTCCCTGCTCGACGAGGGCACCCTCTACGTCGCCAAGCTGACCGGGGACTCGCCCGCCATCGAGATCGACGGCACCGGCAAGCTGCCGAAGGACGGCGAGTTCGACGGCAGCGGCGAGTGGATCCCGCTGGCCACCGCGACCGCGCACGGCGCCGTCTCGCACGTCGAGGGCATGACCGCCGAGGAGGTCTTCGTCTTCACGCGTCTCGCCGGTGACAAGGTCGGCGCCACGAAGATGGACCGGCCCGAGGACATCGAGCCCAACCCGGTCACCGGCAAGGTGTACGTGGCGCTCACCAACAACTCCAACCGCGGCGTCGGCTCCAACCCGAAGGCGGACGAGGCCAACCCGCGCCACGCCAACAAGCACGGCCACGTGCTGGAGCTGACCGAGCGCTGGAACCGGCCGGAGAGCACCCGCTTCGCCTGGTCGCTGTTCCTGGTCGCGGGCGACCCGGAGGACCCGGCGACGTACTTCGCCGGGTTCCCGAAGGACTCCGTCAGCCCGATCTCCTGCCCGGACAACGTCGCCTTCGACGCCCACGGCAACCTGTGGATCTCCACCGACGGCAGCAGCCTCGGCTCCCACGACGGCCTCTTCGGCGTCGCCACGCGCGGCGACCGGCGCGGTGAGCTGAAGCAGTTCCTGACCGTGCCCAACGGCGCCGAGACCTGCGGTCCCGTCATCCAGGACCGGCGGGTGCTGGTCGCCGTGCAGCACCCGGGCGAGGTGGACGGGGCGACCGTCGACCAGCCGGCCAGCGCCTGGCCCGACGGCCCCGGCACGTACGTCCGCCCGGCGGTCGTCGCGGTGTGGCGCGCGGACGGGCGGGACATCGGCGTCTGACGCCGTACGACGCCGTGAGAAGGAGGGGGTGGGGCCGGGTGGCTCAGGCGCCCGGCACCAGCTCCTCCAGCCACTCCCGGTACGCCGGGGCCTGCCGGGCCACCTCCTGGTACGCGTCCGCCAGGTGCGGGTACACGCCCTCCAGCTCGGTGTCCGTACGCGCCGCCAGCAGCAGCCGTACGCCCAGCGGGTCGCCGGCGATGCGGCGGACGGCCGTGTCGGGGCGGGAGGGGGAGGTCGGCTGGCAGACGGTGACGACCTCGCCGATCGCGACCAGGGACGCGGCCGTGTGGTAGTCGCCGTGCAGCACGGGCGGGTCGATGCCCGCCTCGCGCAGCATCCTGCGTACCGCGTCCCACTCGCCGTCGACCGCCGGGTCGATCATCCAGCGGTCGTGGGCCAGGTCGGCGAGGTCGACGACCGGGCGGGCGGCGGCCGGGTGATCGGCGGGCAGGGACACGAACTGCGGCTCGCGGGCGATGAGCACGCGGGTGCGCAAGGCCTCCGGGACGCGCAGCGGGCAGCCCTCCACCTCGTGCACGAACGCGACGTCGAGATGGCCGTCGGCGACCATGCGCAGCAGGGCGTTGGCGGAGACGTCCATGTGCAGGGTGGGTTCCTGCCAGTGCCGGCGCAGTCGGCGCAGCCAGCCGGCCAGCGCCCTGCTCGCGGTGGACCCGATGCGCAGCTGACGGCCGCCGACGGCGGCGGCGCGGGCCTCGGTCACCAGGGATCGCAGCTCGGTGACGAGCGGGCGGGCGCGGCTGAGCACCAGCCGGCCCAGCGGGGTGGGACGGCAGCCCGTGCGCGCGCGGACGAACAGGGCGCCGCCCAGCTCCTGTTCGATGCGCCTCAGCTGCGTGCTCAACGAGGGCTGGGCCACGCCGAGCTGGCGTGCGGCCCGGTGCAGACTGCCCGTGTCGGCGATCGCGCACAGCGCCCTGAGGTGCCGGACCTCAAGCTCCATGTCCAGGGAGGGTAAGCGGGAAGTTCAGGTTTCACCAGACACCCAAATCCCGCCTGTGCAGGCGTAGTCGGGCGTCCGCGACACCGGGACGGGGAGGCGTGCGGCACATGGCCGGGCGGCGGGCGGCACGCGGCCGGGCGGCGGTGATAGCCCGGTCCTATCACCGGTTGCCATCATCACAGCCGCCGCGCGGGCGCGGACACTCACCGGTGACACGTGGCTCACCCCCCACCGAAGGAGTCATCGATGCGCCTGCGCATGCCCCTGTCCGTGCTGTCCGCCGCCGGTCTGAGCCTGACCGCGCTCGGTCTGGGCGCCGCCCCGGCCGGCGCCGCCGAGGCCCCCCTCGCGCCCGCCGCCGACTCGTACGCCGCGTACGCCGGTTCGTCCGAGGAGGCCGCGGCCAACCGCGCGTTCTTCGAGGCCGTGCTGAAGTCCGTCGCCGAGAAGCGGGCCGCCGACCCCACCGGCGCCGCCGCCGTCACCGTCGTCTACAACGCCTCCCAGGCGCCCACGTTCGCCACTCAGATAGCCCGGAGCGCCCAGATCTGGAACAGCTCGGTCTCCAACGTGAGACTCCAGGCGGGCACCTCGGGCGCCGACTTCTCGTACTACGAGGGGAACGACTCGCGCGGGTCGTACGCGTCCACCGACGGCCACGGCAGCGGGTACATCTTCCTGGACTACGCCCAGAACCGGACCTACAACTCGACGCGGGTCACCGCGCACGAGACCGGTCACGTGCTGGGTCTGCCGGACCACTACTCCGGTCCGTGCAGCGAGCTGATGTCCGGCGGCGGCCCCGGCCCGTCCTGCACCAACGCCTACCCGAACTCGACCGAGCGGTCGCGGGTGAACCAGCTGTGGGCCAACGGCTTCGCCGCGGCGCTCGACAAGGCGGAGAAGGCGCTGGAGAAGTCCGGGCGCTGAGTCGAGTACGTCGTCCCGTCCGGTGCGGGCCGTCCCCTTGTGCGGGGGCGGCCCGCACCGCCGTTTCAGGTGCGGGTGCGGACGGGGGTTGTAGCGGAGTAGGTGATCGGGGCGGGCCCGGGGCGCCTGCGGCGGAGGAACGGCCGGCCGGTCAGCCGTACGGCCAGGGCCACCGTCGTGCCCACGGCCAGGAGCAGCCAGGACGCCGTGTGCAGGGTGGCCGTGAGGGCGTCGTAGACCGCGGCGGCCGCCGGGCGGTGGACGGTGTCCGGGAGGTCGGCCAGGGTCAGCCGGCGGCCGAGGACCACCGCGAGGGCGAGCAGGGCGCCGCCCAGCGCGATGCCCAGTCCGGCCGCGGTGAGGGTGCGGCGGCGGGACGCGGCGACCGTGACGCCGGTGACGGCGAGGGCGACGGCGGCGAGGGGCAGCCAGAAGGCGGCGGCGTCCAGCAGCCGGTAGCCCCGGCGCAGCCCGGTCACCTCCTCGGCCGGGACCACGGGCAGGGCGGTGTGCTCGACGGGGATGCGGTGCGCGTAGGGCATGTGGTCGGCTTCGAGCCGCTGCTTCACCTGGGCGGTGACGGGCGCGAGGTCGACGGTGACGGGGCCGGTGGAGGGGGTGTCGTCACGCAGGGCGTGCAGCACGGTGTCGTGGACGGTGCGGTTGCCTGCCTCCCACGCCGTGCGGAATGCGTCCGTACGGGTGAACGACTCGAGGGCGTCGCGGACGAAGGGGGCGACGGGGGTGTTGCCCTCGGTGCGGGCCTCCAGTTCCCGTACGACCTCGTCGCCGACGGCGTCCGCGACGGCCGCCTGTACGGCGGGGTCTTCGGCGAGCGGGGCTACGGTACGGACGTACCGCTCGGTGTCGGCGAGCCCGTACGCGGCCCATCCGGCAAGCACGCCGAGCGGCACGAGCAGACACGCGAGTGCGACACACGCCGCCGCGATGCCGTCCCGGGTGCCGCTCCTCGAACCCACCCCTCCAGGC
>MUNG01000450.1 GCA_002154585.1 Streptomyces pseudogriseolus | reverse complement strand
GGGCGGCGGACGTGCTCTCGTTCATGCCAGTGATCGTATGCCTACACGCGTAGGCCAACAAGTGTTGACGCACGCGCCGCCGCCCACCTACAGTTGCCAACATACGTTGACCAACACCTGTTGGCCTACAACCGTTGGCGACTGGGAGGTCACCATGAGCGGCACTGGCAACGGCACCGGCACGGGCAAGGGCACCGACCGCACCGACCGTTCCACGCATGCCGTGATCGTCGTCGGCGCCGGCCCCGCCGGTCTGCTCCTCGCGGGTGACCTCGCCGAGGCCGGCGTCCCCGTCACCCTGCTGGAGAAGCGCCCCCACAAGATCAGCAACCTCTCCCGGGCGTTCGGCGTGCACGCCCGCACGCTGGAGCAGCTCGACGCCCGCGGCCTCGCCGACGACCTGCTCGCCACCGGCAGCACCATCACCCAGTTGCGGCTGTTCCGCCGCCTCTCCCTGGACCTCACCACGCTGCCCTCCCGCTTCCCGTTCCTGCTGATCACCCCCCAGTACGAGGTCGAACGCCTGCTGGAGAGGCGCGCCCGGCGGCTCGGCGTCCGGTTCCAGTACGAGACCGAACTCCTCGCGTTGCGGCAGGACGCCGACGGTGCCGACATCGACGTCCGCACCGGGGACGGAACGACCGCCACCCACCGTGCCGCGTACGTCGTCGGCACCGACGGCCACCGCAGCGCCGTGCGTGAGGCGATCGGCCAGCCCTTCCCCGGCGTCTCCGTCATCACCTCCCTGTTCCTCGCGGACGTCCGCCTCGCCGAGAAGCCCGGAAGCGTCCTCACCGTCGACGGCGTGGGTGACGTCTTCGCGATGATCGCCTCGTTCGGCGACGGCTGGTACCGCGTCATGGGCTGGAACCGCCGCAACGAGGTCCCCGACGACCACCCCCTCGACCTCGACGAGGTCAAGGACGTCACCCGCCGCGCGCTGGGCACCGACTACGGCATGCACGACGCCCGCTGGCTCTCCCGCTTCCACAGCGACGAACGCCAGGCTCCCGAGTACCGGGTGGGGAGGGTCTTCCTCGCCGGCGACGCCGCGCACGTCCACTCCCCGGCCGGCGGGCAGGGCATGAACACCGGACTCCAGGACGCGGCCAACCTCGGCTGGAAGCTCGCCGCCGTCGTCAAGGGGCAGGCCCCCGACAGCCTCCTGGACACCTACCAGGCCGAACGCCACCCGGTCGGCAAGGCGGTGCTGCGCAGCAGCGGCGGCCTCGTCCGGCTGGCCCGCGCCCAGAGCCCGGCGCTGCGGGCCGTACGCGCCGTCGTCTCGGCCCTCGTCAAGGCCGCCGCGCCCGCCCGCACCAAGGCCCTGGCCCAGATCACCGGGACCGGCTACCGCTACCCCGCCCCGCGCGGCGCCCACCGCCTCGTCGGCACCCGGGTCCCGGACGTGGCCCTCCGGAGCGGCAACCGCCTGTACGAAGCCTTGCGGGGCGGCCGTCACGTCCTCATCACCCCGCCCGCCGTACGACTCCCCCACGACGCCACCGCGGACGGCGAGCACGACTCGCTGCCGGTCGTCGAGCACTGGACCGGTGACCGCCGTACCGCCCTGCTGGTCCGCCCCGACGGCTACGTGGCCTGGGCGGCGGACGACGCCGACGCCACGGCCGTCGAGGCCGCCGTGGCCGCGCGGTTCATCACCGCCAACTGACCTACCGAACCCGGCCCTGCCGTGACCGGGTGCGTCTGTCACTTCTGCGCGTAGGTGAGGCAGTCCACCTGCTCGTGCTCGAAGCCGACGGTGATGGCCGGGGCGTGGCATTCGAGTCCGCTGTTGTGGCGGCAGTCGGCCATCTTGCAGGCGCCGACCCTGCCGGTGGTCGACGGCTCACCGCCTTCGAGGTCGGCGCCCATGAACGTGTCGCACACGGGACTGTCGAGGTCTCCCACGGTGATCGCCGCGGCGTGGCACGTGTGGTCGTGGTTGTAGGCGCAGCCCTCGGCCGCGCATTCGCTGATGACGGGCAGTTGCATGACGGGGGTGGCTGCCATGGCGGTTCGCCCCTCTCGTGAGCTCGTGCGGAGCATCCGGCGCGAACTGCGTGCGGACCGGCGCCGCCCGGCTTGCTTGCTTGCCTGCTCGCTCGCTCGCGGGATGCTCCTTCCTGTCTTCCACTGTCCGCGACAGCGAGGGGCGGCGCACGTCCGCAGGGCGAACCGGCCGGGGGATCGCGGGCTACTCGCCGGTTCCGTGCGTGCTCAGGCGTGACAGCAGGGGCAGCGCCGCCTCGAGCGTCTTGCGTTCGTCCGGGGTGAGGACGGCGTTGATCGCCCTGCCGAGCCGGTCGGCGCGGCGGCGGCGCTCCTCGGCCAGGCGGTCGTGTCCCGCCGGCGTGAGGGTGAGGAGCAGCTTGCGCCCGTCGTCGGGGTGCGCCTCGACACGCACGAGGCCCTGCGTCAGGAGGCCCTTGACCGTCTTGGCGGCCGACTGGTGGCTGACCCCCCTCTGCTGCGCGATCTCCGCCGTGGTCAGCGGGCCGCCGCGGTCCAGGTAGCCGAGGACGGCGGCCTCACCGGGCGGCATCGTGTCGACGGCGCGCACCGTGCGTACGAGCCGTCCGATGGTCAGGCGGAGTTCCTCGGCCAGTCGGCTGTCATCCATGACCGCCACTTTACTCATCTTTATCAACTGAGTTGTACAGTTCAGTTGTAGATCTTTGGCCGGCTAGGCTCCGAAAGGCCCCACCGTGAAGCTCACCAAGCACGCCCATGCCTGCGTCACGCTCGAGAAGGACGGCACGCGTCTGGTCATCGACCCCGGCACGCTCACCCCGGACGCGGCCGAAGCCGTCGCCCGGGCCGACGCCGTACTGATCACCCATGAGCACTTCGACCACTTCGACGAACAACTGGTCGCCGCCGCTCTCCAGGACCGTCCCGGGTTGCACGTCTACGGCACCGCCGCCGTCGCGGCCGCCCTCGGCAGCCATGACGGCCGCGTGCACGCCGTCGCCGCGGGCGACACCTTCGACGTCGGGTCCGTCACCATCAGCGTGCACGGCCACCGGCACGCGCTGATCCACCCCGACATCCCGTGCCCCGACAACGTCGGCTACCTCGTCGACGAGGGAACCGTCCACCATCCCGGCGACGCCTACCACGTGCCCGACGCCCCCGTGCGCACCCTTCTGCTGCCGACCAGCGGTCCTTGGACGAAGTTCGGGGAGGCCGCCGACTACGTCCGCGCCGTCAAGCCCGAGCGTGTCATCCAGATCCACGAACTCATGCTCAGCGACCTCGGCCGGCAGTCCGCCGCCAACCTGCTCGGCGAGAAGGGCCTGACCGGCATCCCGATCGAGTACGTCGAGCCCGGCGCCGACGTCCAGGTGTGAGCCGCGTCCTAGGGTCTGTCGTCAAATGATCTTCGATCGGGGATCATG
>MUNG01000045.1 GCA_002154585.1 Streptomyces pseudogriseolus | reverse complement strand
GGGAGACCGCGCCCAGTCCGTGGGCCGTGGCCTCGCCGGTGATCATGTGGTCGACGGCGAGCTTGGAGGCGCCGTAGGGGCTGGTGGGGCGGGTGGGGGCGGTCTCGACGATCGGGACCTGCTCGGGCTCGCCGTACGTCGCGGCCGTGGAGGAGAACACGAGCCGGTGCACGCCCGCCTCGCGCATCGCGCCGAGCAGCGCCATGGTGCCGCCGACGTTGTTGTCCCAGTACTTCTCCGGCTTCTGCACCGACTCGCCGACCTGGGAGAAGGCGGCGAAGTGCAGCACGCCGTCGTAGGAGGAGTCCAGCCATTTGGCGGCATCGCGGATGTCGCCCTCGACGAAAGCGGCGCCGGCGGGGACGCCCTCACGGAAGCCGGTGGAGAGGTTGTCGAGCACGACGACCTCGTGACCGGCCTCGACCAGATGCTGGGCGACGACGCTGCCCACGTACCCCGCGCCCCCGGTGACCAGGTACTTCCCGCTCATGAACTCGCTACCTCTCGCAGTCGCTCGGCCGCGCGCTCCGGCGGCACGTCGTTGATGAAGACGTTCATGCCGGACTCGGAGCCCGCGAGGAACTTCAGCTTGCCGGACGTCCGGCGGATGGTGAAAAGCTCCAGGTGCAGCGCGAAGTCGTCGCGCGTCACACCCTCGAAGTCTTCCAGGGCGCCGAACGGCGCCTGGTGCCAGGCGGCGATGTACGGCGTGGGCGGCTCGTTCTCCCCGAAGATCCGGTCGAAGCGCCTGAGCAGTTCCAGGTACACCCGGGAGAACTCCGCGCGCGCCGCCTCGTCGAGTCCCAGCAGGTCCGGCACCCTGCGCTTGGGATACAGGTGGACTTCGTACGGCCAGTGCGCCGCGTACGGCACGAAGGCCACCCAGTGCTCGCCCTCCAGGACGACCCGCTCGTCCGCCCGCTCCCGCTCGACCACGGCGTCGAACAGGTTCTCGCCTCCGGTCGCCTCCTTGTGCGCGGCCACCTGGCGGAGCATCAGTGCGGTGCGAGGGGTGGTGAAGGGGTAGGCGTAGATCTGCCCGTGGGGGTGCTGGAGGGTGACGCCGATCTCGGCCCCGCGGTTCTCGAAGCAGAACACCTGGTCAACGGAGGGCAGATGCGACAGCTCGGACGTGCGGTCCGTCCAGGCGTCCAGCACGAGCCGCGCCTGCCGCTCGCTCAGCGAGGCGAAGGAGGCGTCGTGGTCGGAGGTGAAGCAGACGACCTCGCAGCGGCCGGAGTCGCCGGCGAGCGAGGGGAAGCGGTTCTCGAAGACCACCACGTCGTACGAGGAGTCGGGGATCTCGCTGAGCCGGTCGCCCTCGGACGGGCACAGCGGGCACTCGTCGGCCGGCGGGTGATACGTACGGCCCTGCCGGTGCGAGGCGACGGCGACGGAGTCGCCCAGCAGCGCGTCGTGCCGGATCTCGGAGGTGGTGACCGTCGCGTCCAGCGGACGGCGGTCCACCGCGTCGCGCACGGTGTCGTCGGCGAGGTCGTAGTAGATGAGCTCGCGGCCGTCGGCCAGCCGGGTCGAGGTCTTCTTCACTGTGGTACTCCTCCGCACCCGCCAGTCACTCAACACAATCGAACATAACACATCACAACTCACCAGCCAGCGCCGCTCATCACGATCAAACAAAGAACGTGTACGAACGTGTTCAGTAATTGAACACGGAGGCGTAGATTCCGCGTCGGATCAGTTCGCGAACGAAGCGAGTGCGTATGCATACCCCCACAAACCTGGCCGCGGAGCTTCGGCTCCCCACCAACTGGCTGGACTACACGATCCTCGGGATCTACTTCGTCGTCGTGCTCGGCATCGGCTTCGCCGCCCGCCGGTCGGTCAAGACGAGCCTGGACTTCTTCCTCTCCGGCCGCTCGCTGCCCGCCTGGGTGACCGGACTCGCGTTCATCGCGGCCAACCTCGGCGCCACCGAGATCCTCGGCATGGCCGCGAACAGCGCGCAGTACGGCGTCTACACGACGCACTGGTACTGGATCGGCGCCATCCCCGCGATGGTGTTCCTGGGCCTGGTGATGATGCCGTTCTACTACGGCTCCAAGGTCCGCTCGGTCCCCGAGTTCCTGCTGATGCGCTTCGACAAGGCGGCGCACCTGCTGAGCTCGATCCTCTTCGCGGCGGCCGCCATCCTCATCGCAGGCGTCAACCTCTACGCCCTCGCGATCGTCGTCGAGGCCCTCCTCGGCTGGCCGCAGTGGGTGGCCATCGTCGTCGCCGGCGCGTTCGTCCTCGGCTACATCACCCTGGGCGGCCTGTCCTCGGCGATCTACAACGAGGTCCTCCAGTTCTTCGTCATCCTCGCGGCGCTCATCCCGATCACCGTGCTCGGCCTGAAGAGCGTCGGCGGCTGGGACGGCCTGACCGACAAGCTCACCGCGTCCCACGGCGACAACTTCGTCACGGCCTGGGGCGGCACCGGCATCGGCAGCGACAACCCGCTCGGCGCCAACTGGCTGACCATCGTCCTCGGCCTCGGCTTCGTCCTCTCCTTCGGCTACTGGACGACCAACTTCGCCGAGGTGCAGCGCGCGCTGTCCGCGAAGAACCTCTCGGCGGCCCAGCGCACCCCGCTGATCGCCGCGTTCCCGAAGATCTTCATCGTCTTCCTGGTGATGATCCCCGGCCTGGTCGCCGCCGTGCTCGTCCCCAAGATCGGCACCAGCGGCTCGGACCTGCAGTACAACGACGCCATCCCGTACCTGATGCAGCAGCTGCTGCCCAACGGCGTGCTGGGCATCGCCGTGACCGGTCTGCTGGCCGCGTTCATGGCCGGCATGGCGGCGAACGTCTCCTCGTTCAACACCGTCTTCACCTCCGACATCTGGGCGAAGTACGTGGTGACGGACCGCGAGGACTCCTACTACGTGCGCTTCGGCCGCCTGATCACCGCGATCGGCGTGCTCGCGTCCATCGGCACGGCGTTCCTGGCCAGCTCGTTCTCCAACATCATGGCCTACCTGCAGACGCTGTTCTCCTTCTTCAACGTGCCGATGTTCGTCGTCTTCATCATCGGCATGTTCTGGAAGCGGGCGTCGATGAAGTCCGGCTTCTGGGGCCTGATCGCCGGCACCACCGCCGCGATGGTCAACTACTTCGTCATCTACAAGCAGGGCATCATCGACATCCCCTCCGACCAGGGCGCCAACTTCGTCTCCGCGATCGCCGGCTTCGTCGCGGGCGCGGTCGTCATGGTCGCGGTGTCCCTGTTCACGGCGCCCAAGCCGCAGGCCGAGCTCCAGGGGCTGGTGTACGGCACCCGCTCGCCCGGCATGGCGGAGCCGCCCGCGGAGGGCGACGACGCCTGGTACCGCAAGCCCGCGCTGCTGGGCTGGGGCGCAGTGATCCTGGCCGCCGTCTGCTACATCCCGTTCTCGTTCTGACCGCGGGAGGATTGAGAGAGCATGTCCGAGCACAACCGCGAGAGTGACCTCCAGAGGGAGATCACCGAGCTGGAGACCAAGTCCGCGACGGCCGCCCGGTTGTTCGACATCCGGCGGATCATCGGTGGGTTGTTCGTGCTGTACGGGGTGATCGTGATGATCGCCGGGTTCACGGCGTCGGATGCCGACATCGACAAGGCGGAGGGGGTCAACATCAACCTGTGGACGGGGTTGGGGATGCTGATCCTCGGCCTGCTGTTCCTTCTGTGGCTGTGGTTGCGTCCCACGGCGCCGCCGCCTCCGGACACCGTCCCTGCCGGCGAGGACGCGTCCGGCAACTGACCCACGTCCTTCTCACACGGGGTGTGCGCCCCCTCAACTACGGGGGTTGCACACCCCGTGTGCGTGGGGCGCCCGGTGTCGGTGCGGGCCCGTTGCACACCCCGTGTGCCTGTGGGCGCCGGCGTTGGTGCGGGCCGGGGGGCGCCGGCGCAACTCGGCGCCAACGAGGTGCCGCCGCGCGCTCGCGGTTGGCG
>MUNG01000449.1 GCA_002154585.1 Streptomyces pseudogriseolus | reverse complement strand
CGGTGATCGCGTCCTCGCCCAGCTCCTCGTGCGCCCCCGCCTCCCGCGACAGCACCAGCGCGCAGCCCGTGTCGGAGACCAGCGGGACCTCCTTGGCGACCAGGTTCATGCCGTCGCGGATGGGGTTGACGAGGGCCACGTCGGCGAGCCGGTACGCGGCGAGGGAGCGGGCGAAGTCGTCCTTGAGGTGGAGCAGGACCGGGCGCCAGCCCGGGGTGCCGTACCGCTCGTTGATCTCCTCCGCGACCCGCGCCACCTCGGCCGTGTAGTCGCGGTACACGGCGAGGTCCTGCCGGGACGGGTAGGCGAAGGCGACGTGCACGACCCGCTCGCGCCACTCGGGGTGGTCGTCGAGGAGCTGCCGGTACGCCAGCAGACCCCGCACGATGTTCTTGGACAGCTCGGTGCGGTCCACCCGGACGATGGTCCGGCGGCCCTCGCCGATCTCCTCCCGCAGCGTGACGATCCGCTCCTCGACGTCCCGTTCGTGCGAGCGGACGCGCAGGAAGTCCGCGTCGGCGCCCAGGCCGTGCACCCCGATCCGGGTGTCGCCGAGCCCGCCGGCGAACCGCTCGCAGCACGCGGTGAACGCGTCCGCCCAGCGGCGGGTGAGGAAGCCGAGCCGGTCGGCACCGAGCATCCCGCGCAGCACCTGCCGGGCGATGTCGTCGGGCAGCATCGCGAAGTACTCGGGCGGCGCCCACGGCGTGTGCGAGAAGTGCCCGATGCGCAGGTCGGGGCGGAGTTCGCGGAGCATGCCGGGGACCAGGGTCAGGTGGTAGTCCTGCACCAGGACGGCCGCGCCCTCGGCGGCCTCCTCGGCCAGCGCCTCGGCGAAC
>MUNG01000448.1 GCA_002154585.1 Streptomyces pseudogriseolus | reverse complement strand
GTCGTGCCGCAGGGGCGATGGGGGTACCTCCCGCTCGAGCGAAGCCGAGAGTGGGGGAGGGTGGGCGCGACGGCACCCCGCAAACGCCGGGCTGCGCACACCCCCCGCCCCGCACCGACACCGAGGGCCCTTCGGCCCACGTCAAGCTCACCGACGGCCCCGTAAGCTCCCCGCAGGGAAACAAACCGGCACCAACCCCCGGAGGGGCCCGTGGAGATCCTCGCCTTCGGCGTACAAGCCGACGAAAAGCCCCTCATCGAACGCGCCTTCGCCCCCCACCACCCCGTCCGCACCCTCGACGTGTTCCTGAACACCGACACCGCCCCCATCGCCGCCGGCCACGAAATCATCTCCACCAGCGTCAACTGCGACCTCGGCGCCGACGTCCTCTCCGGTCTCGCCGCCGGCGGCACCCGGATGGTCGCCCAGCGCTCCACCGGCTTCAACAACGTCGACCTCGACGTCGCCGCACGCCTCGGCATCACCGTCGCCCGCGTCTCCTCCTACTCCCCGTACTCGGTCGCCGAGTTCGCCTGGACCCTCGCCATGGCGGTCAACCGCCGCATCGTCCGCGCCTCCACCCGCACCCGCGACTTCGACTTCCGTCTCGACGGGCTGATGGGCCGCGACCTGCACGGCCGCACCGCCGGCATCCTCGGCACCGGGAAGATCGGCGAGGCGTTCGCCCGCATCGCCCACGGATTCGGCATGCGGCTGCTCGGCTGGGACGCCGCCGAGAACCCCGCCTGCCGGGAGCTGGGCCTGACGTACGTCCCCAAGGAGGAGCTGCTCGCCGAGTCCGACCTGGTCAGCCTGCACGTCCCGCTGCTGCCGGAGACCCGGCACCTCATCGACGCGACCGCGCTGAAGAGCATGCGGGACGACGCGATCCTGGTGAACTCCAGCCGGGGCGGCCTGGTCGACACCGCCGCGCTCGTCGACGAACTGCGCGCCGGCCGCTTCACCGGCGTCGGCCTGGACGTGTACGAGGCGGAGGCGGGCCTGTTCTTCCTCGACAAGTCCCTGGAGGCCGTCGACGACGACACCCTGGCCCGCCTCGTCACCTTCCCCAACGTCCTGGTCACGTCCCACCAGGCGTACTACACCGCGGACGCGGTCACCCAGATCGTCTCCACGACGCTGGACAACGTCCTCGACTACATCGCCGGCCGCCGCTCGGGGAACGTGCTGGTGCCGCGCAGCTGACCGATCAGCTCCCGCACCACGGCCGCCCCGTTCAGGCTGAGCACCGACTCGGGGTGGAACTGCACGCCCGCGAACCCCGGCCCCCGCAGCGCGTGCACCTCGCCGTTAGCGGCGCGGCTCACCTCGACGCCGTGGGCGGCCAGCTCCCGCGCGGCCTCCTCGTCGCAAGTCGCCACGAAGCTGTTGTAGAAGCCGACCGTCTCCGGCCGCCCGAACAGGTCGATCTCCGTCTGCGCCCCCTGGTACGGGACCTCCTTGCGGACGATGTCCAGGCCCAGCTCGGCCGCGATCAGCTCGTGGCCGAGGCAGACGCCGAGGACGCCGTGCCGGCCGTCCGCGAGCACCTCGGCGGTCAGCTCCCGCAGGAACCGCATCTTCGGGTCGGCCGTGTCCGAGGGGTCGCCGGGGCCGGGGCCCAGCACCAGCGGGCCCTGGTGCGTCAGCACCGCCTCCCGCAGTCCGGGCTCGTCGTAGCGGCGCACGGTGACCTCGAGGCCGGCCGCCCGCAGCACATGGGCGAGCATCGCGGTGAAGGTGTCCTCCGCGTCCACGACCAGCGCGTGCCCGGTGAGCTCCTCCGACCGCTCCTGCATCCGCAGCCAGAACGGCGCCAGCGAGGCCCGCCGCCCGTCCAGCGCGGCCCGCACCCGCGGATCGTCGGCCAGCCCGGGCCGTACGGACTCCTCGCGCGGGCGCCCGGGCCGCACCCCCAGCGCGGCCAGCACACCGGCCGCCTTGGCGTGGGTCTCCGCCACCTCGCCGGCCGGGTCCGAGCCGCGCACCAGCGTGGCGCCGACCGGCACCCGCAGCCGCCCGGCCGCGTCGATGTCGGCGGTGCGGATCAGGATGGGGGAGTCCAGCGTCTGGGCGCCGCCCTCGTCGCGGCCGAGCAGGGCCAGCGCGCCCGCGTAGTAGCCGCGTCCGCCGGCCTCGTGCCGTTCGATCACCCGGCAGGCGTTCTGCACCGGCGAGCCGGTGACGGTCGCCGCGAACATGGTCTCCCGCAGCACCTCCCGCACGTCCAGCGACGACCGGCCGCGCAGCTCGTACTCGGTGTGCGCGAGGTGCGCCATCTCCTTCAGCCGGGGCCCGATCACCACCCCGCCCCGGTCGCCGACCGTGCACATCATCTTGAGCTCCTCGTCGACGACCATCGACAGCTCCTCGATCTCCTTGCCGTCGGCGAGGAAGCGGAGCAGGTGCTCGGGGGTGGGGCCCTCGGCCGGGTAGCGGTAGGTGCCGCTGATCGGGTTCATC
>MUNG01000447.1 GCA_002154585.1 Streptomyces pseudogriseolus | reverse complement strand
GATCCGCCCCCGGTCCGCCCCGGGCCCGCCCCCGCAACCGGTCAGTTTCCGAGAAGCGCCGGCGGCCGGGGCGGTCCTACCGTCGACCGCATGAACTCCATCGACTCCGTCACCCTTGAGGTGGCCGACCCCACGGCCGCCGCGCGCTTCTACTCCGACGCCTTCGGCCTGGACCGGGACCGGCTGCGCCTGCGCGCGTCCGACGCGCCCACGAGCGGCTTCCGCGGCTTCACCCTGTCGCTGGTCATGTCCCAGCCCGGCGACGTCGACGCGCTGCACCACGCCGCCCTCGACGCGGGCGCCACCCCGCTGAAGCCCGCCGAGAAGTCCCTGTGGGGCTACGGCGGCGTCGTCCAGGCGCCCGACGGCACGGTCTGGCAGCTGGTGACCTCGTCGAAGAAGAACACCGGCCCGGTCACCCGGACCGTCGACGAGATCGTGCTGCTGCTCGGCGTCGAGGACGTGAAGGCGACCAAGCAGTTCTACGTCGAGCGCGGCCTCACCGTCGGCAAGAGCTTCGGCGGCCGGTACGTCGAGTTCGCCGGCGACCCCGGCAGCGTGAAGCTGTCGCTGTACAAGCGCAAGGCGCTGGCGAAGGTCGCGGGCGTGCCCGCCGAGGGCAGCGGCTCCCACCGCGTCGTCCTGGAGAGCCCGGCCGGCCCCTTCACCGACCCGGACGGCTTCGTCTGCGAGGCGCCGGAGCGCAAGCCCGACGAGTGAGACGCGTTTCCCGTGCCCTGACGGCGTCCCATCCCCGTCTCACTTCACCCCCACCGTCCGCAACACCGTCAGCACCAGCGTCCGCGCCGCCTCCACCACCTCCCGCACGCTCACCCGCTCCCGCTCGCTGTGGGCCACCGCGATGTCACCCGGCCCGTACTGGAGGGCCGGTATCCCCGCGCCGGTGTAGTGCCGCAGGTCGCTGCCGTACGTCGCCCCGCGCCGCCGGGGCGCGCTCCCGCCCGTCGCGTCGGCGTGCGCGGCGCCGACCGTGTCCGCGAGCGGGTGCCCCTCGGGCAGCATGCCGCTCGCGAACTGCCCGCCCGGCCAGGTCACCGTCGCCGGGTGGTCGCGCAGCCAGGGGTCGGCGGCGCACGCCTCGGCCACGCACCGCTCCAGCGCGGCCCGCGCGTCCGCCGGGTCCTCGCCCAGCCGTACGCCGAACCTGCCCTCCGCGACCAGCAGATCGGGCACGCTGCTGGCCCAGTCCCCGGCCCGCAGGGTGCCCACCGACAGGCCGTACGGGACCGGGTACTCGGCGACCAGCGGGTCCGGGTCCCGGTTGCGCTCGGTCTCCAGGGCGGCCAGCGCCCGGTGCAGCGGCAGGTAGGCGTCCACGGCGCTCACGCCCTTGTCCCGCGTGCTGCCGTGCGCGGCCTTCCCGGGCACGGACAGGCGGAACGTCAGCGCGCCCGCGTTGGCGGTGATCAGCGTGCCGGCGGTGGGTTCGGCGATGACGCAGGCGTCGCCGGTGTGACCGCGCCGCAGCGTGCCGAACGCGCCGAGGCCGCCGTCCTCCTCGCCGACGACGAAGTGCACCGCGACCCGGCCGCGCAGCCGTATGCCGGCCGTCCGTATCGCGGTGAGCGCGGCGAGGTGCGCCGCCAGACCGGCCTTCATGTCGCACGCCCCGCGCCCGTGCACCAGGTCCCCCGCCACCCGCGGCACGAACGGGTCCCCGTCCCACGCGGCCAGGTCCCCCGGCGGTACGACGTCGACGTGTCCCTGGAGGATCAGCGTCGGCCCGTCACCCCCGTCGGGCGTCGTCCCGACCAGACCCCAGGCCTCCTCGCGCGGCGCCTCCGTGCCGGGGAAGTCCGGCTCGGCGCGCAGCGCGGGCAGGTCCATCGACCACAGGTCGACGTCCAGCCCCAGCCACTCCAGCCGCCCGGCGAGCTGATGCTGCAACTCGGACTCGGCGGGGCTGCCCGTGACGCTCGGCACGGAGATCAGCTCCATCAGCGTCCGCGCCGTGCCCGCCTCGTCGACCGCCGCCAGCGCCGCGCTCTCCTCGTCGGTCAGCATGCCGTCCCTCCCCTCCCCGACGGGGACGACCCGGCACCGCCCCCCTTGCATACCTGCGCAGACGGCGGACTCCCTACGCCTACGTCTCCGCCTCTTCCCGTCCCTCCGTCGCCCCCGCGACCGTGAAGCCGGTGACCGTGCCGCCGCCCTCGCGGTGGAAGGCGTAGGGGGCGCCGCCGTGGGCGAGGGCGACCTCGCGGACGATGGAGAGGCCGAGGCCGGAGCCGGGGAGGGAGCGGGCGTCGGCGGCACGGTAGAAGCGGTCGAAGACGCGGGTCAGGTCGTCGTCGGCGATGCCCGGGCCCCGGTCGCGGACCTCCACCCGTACCGTGCCCGGACGGACCGGACCCGCCACGTGGATCTCCACGGGCGCGCGGCCCTCCCGGTCGAACTTGACCGCGTTCTCCACCAGGTTGGACAGCGCCCGGGTGAGCATCCCGGGCCTGCCGTGGGTCGTGGTGTCCCCGGCGGCGTGGACGACGATCTCGCGTCCGGTGCGCCGCCGGGCGAGGCCCGCCACGTCCTCGGCGACGTCCGCGAGGTCGATCCGCTGCGGCGGCTCCGTGTCGGACTGCCCGGCCGCCAGGTCGACCAGCTCGTTGACCAGGTCGGTCAGCTCGCGGGCCTCCTGGGCGAGGTCGGCGACCAGTTCCTCGCGGCTGTCGGGCGGGAGTTCGTCGATGCGGCGCAGCAGCGAGATGTTGGTGCGCAGGGAGGTGAGCGGGGTGCGCAGCTCGTGCCCCGCGTCCTGCACCAGCCGGCGCTGGTCCTCCTCGGACTGGGCGAGCCGGCCCAGCATCCGGTCGAAGGCGCGGCCGAGCCGCCCCACCTCGTCGTAGCCGGCGACCGGCACCGGGATGCCGAGGCGGCGGGTGCGGGCGACGGCCTCGGCGGTGTTGGTGAGCACCACCAGACGGCGGGTGATGCGCCGGGCCAGCCACCAGCCGAACAGCCCGGCCCCGACCACCACGGCCGCCATGAACACCAGGGTGCGCCGCTGGAGCGCCCGCAGCAGGTCCTCCGTGTCGCTGAACTCCTGCGCGACCTGCACCGCGCCCCTGCCGCCGCCCAGGGAGACGGTCGCCACCCGGTAGACGTCGTCGCCCACGTCCACCCCGGCGTGCACCACCACGCGCCCCGCCGTGGCGGCGCCCGCGACCCGGCGGTCGTCGTCCACCACGGGCAGTCCCGGGTTGCCCCGGTCGACGATCCCGCCGTCCGGCCCGAGCACCTGCACGTCCGTACGGGCCGGACGCACCAGGTCGTGGCCGGGCGCGGCGGAGGAGAAGTCGTGCGGCGACATCCGGTTGTCCCGCACCTCGTCCCGCAGGTCCCGTACCACCTCGTCGAAGACGGACTGCTGGTCCACCCGCACCAGCCGCGCCGCCGCGTTGTACGACAGGAAGCCGACCAGCAGCGTCACGGTGGCGGTCACCGCCGCGAACGCCACCGCGAAGGTCGTGCCCAGCGACAGCAGCCGCATCCGGCGGCGCGGCGCCGACGGCCCGGGCGCACCGCCGCCGACGGCCACTCAGCCCTCCCGCAGGACGTAGCCCACCCCGCGCACCGTGTGGATGAGCTGCGGGGCGCCGGGCTCGTCGAGCTTGCGGCGCAGATAGCCGACGTAGACGGCGAGGTTCTTGGAGCCGGGGCCGAAGTCGTAGCCCCAGATGCGGTCGTAGATGGTGGAGTGCTCGAGGACCACGCCGGCGTTGCGGATGAGCAGTTCGAGCAGCTCGAACTCGGTCCGGGTGAGCTCCAGTTCGCGGTCGCCGCGCCAGGCCCTGCGGGCCTGCGGGTCCATGCGCAGCCCGGCCGCCTCCAGGAAGCGCCCGGACGGCGCCGGGTGACGTCCGGACGGCGCAGGCGCCCCGGGCTCCTCGGCGGGCTCGGGTTCGGAAGGCGCGGGGGCCGCGCGGCGCAGGAGGGCGCGCAGCCGGGCGAAGACCTCCTCGACGTCGAACGGCTTGACGACGTAGTCGTCGGCGCCGGCGTCGAGCCCGGCGATCCGGTCGGCGGTCTCCACCAGCGCGGTCAGGATCAGCACGGGCGTGCGGTCGCCCTCGGCGCGCAGCACCCGGCACACCTGGAGTCCGTCGATGCCGGGCATCATCACGTCGAGCACCAGCACGTCGGGGCGGCTGCGGTGGGCCTGCGCGAGAGCCTCCACGCCGTCGGCGACGGCCGTGACGCGGTAGCCCTCCAGGGTCAGGGCGCGCTCCAGCGCGTTGCGGATGGCGCGGTCGTCTTCGGCGAGCAGAACGGTGTGCGGCACCCGCCCAGTGTGCCAACCCGCCGGGCCCGCACGCCCCCGCCCGCCGTCCGGGCCCCCGCTTCTTACCGCCGTCTCACCCGCCAGGGCGCAGCGCGGCGAGCCGCTCCGCGAAGGGGGTCACGTCCTGGAAGGAGTCCTTCTTCGGGACCTGCCGAGGCACGGCGTCCGCCGCCGCAGGCGGCGTGACTCCGGTCAGCGCGGCCAGTTCCGCCGCCGCCCGCCCGATGCGGGCGTTCAGCCCCTCCGCGCCCCAGTCCTCCGAGGCGGCGTAGACGCCGGTGGGGACGACGACGGCCTTCAGGTACGAGAACAGCGGCCGCAGCGCGTGGTCCAGGACCAGCGAGTGCCGGGCCGTGCCGCCCGTCGCCGCGATCAGCACCGGCGTGCCCGTCAGTGCCTCCGGGTCACTGACGCTGAGCGCGTCGAAGAACGACTTGAACAGCCCGCTGTACGACGCCGAGAACACCGGCGTGACCACGATCAGCCCGTCCGCCCCGCTCACCGCGTCGAACGCCTCCGACAGCGCCGGCCCGGGGAACCCGTTGGTGAAGGTGTGCGCGATCTCCACGGCGAGGTCCCGCAGCTCGATCACCCGCACGTCGGCCGGGTCCGCGCCGGCCGCGGCCACGGCGGCCGAGGCGAGCCGGTCGCCCAGCAGCCGCGTGGACGACGGCACGCTCAGGCCCGCCGACACGACGACGATCCTCATGCCCGCGCCCCTTCCTGCTCGGCGGCGGAGGCTCCCTTCGCCGCGTCCTTCGCCGCGCCCTTCGCCGCTTCCTTCCGCGCGGCGCCAAGCAGCGAGGCGTGCGTGGGCGCCTCCGGCACGCCGGCCGGGCGGTTCTTGGCGAACTCCGCGCGCAGCACCGGCACGACCTCCTCGCCGAGCAGGTCGAGCTGCTCCAGCACCGTCTTCAGCGGCAGCCCCGCGTGATCCATCAGGAACAGCTGACGCTGGTAGTCACCGGCGTAGTCGCGGAACGACAGCGTCTTCTCGACGACCTGCTGCGGGGAGCCCACGGTCAGCGGGGTCTGCGCGGTGAACTCCTCCAGGGAGGGCCCGTGCCCGTAGACCGGCGCGACGTCGAAGTACGGCCGGAACTCGCGCACCGCGTCCTGCGAGTTCTTCCGCATGAACACCTGCCCGCCGAGCCCGACGATCGCCTGCTCGGGGGTGCCGTGCCCGTAGTGGGCGTACCGGCTGCGGTACAGCTCGACCATCCGCCTGGTGTGCTCGGCCGGCCAGAAGATGTTGTTGTGGAAGAAGCCGTCGCCGTAGTACGCGGCCTGCTCGGCGATCTCCGGCGAGCGGATGGAGCCGTGCCAGACGAACGGCGGCACGCCGTCCAGCGGGCGGGGCGTGGAGGTGAAGCCCTGGAGCGGGGTGCGGAAGCGTCCCTCCCAGTCGACGACGTCCTCGCGCCACAGCCGGTGCAGCAGGGCGTAGTTCTCGACGGCGAGGTTGATGCCCTGCCGGATGTCCTGGCCGAACCAGGGGTAGACCGGGCCGGTGTTGCCGCGGCCCATCATCAGGTCCACCCGGCCGTCGGCCAGATGCTGGAGCATCGCGTAGTCCTCGGCGATCTTCACCGGGTCGTTGGTGGTGATCAGCGTGGTGGAGGTGGACAGCAGCAGCCGCTCGGTGCGGGCCGCTATGTAGCCGAGCATGGTGGTCGGCGAGGACGGCACGAACGGCGGGTTGTGGTGCTCGCCGGTCGCGAAGACGTCCAGGCCCACCTCCTCGGCCTTCAGCGCGATGGCGACCATGGCCTTGATCCGCTCGCGCTCGGTCGGCGCGCGCCCTGTCGTCGGGTCGGGGGTGACGTCCCCGACGCTGAAGATCCCGAACTGCATGGCCGCTCACCTTCCAGGTTGTTGACGGTTCAACTATACCCCTGGAACGACACCCCGCCCCGCACTATTCCGCCTGCCCGGACACGGCCCGCCGATCCCCCGTAC
>MUNG01000446.1 GCA_002154585.1 Streptomyces pseudogriseolus | reverse complement strand
CGATGACGGCGGTGGGGTGTATTCCGGTGGCGCGCCATTGTGCTGCGAGGGAGACCATGACGGCCCAGAGGGCGGGTTGGACGACGTCGACGCGGTCGAGGCCGGGCTGGTCGGGTTCGCCGCGCAGGACTGCGAACAGGTCCCAGTCGACGAAGGGTGCGAGTGCGTCGGCGCACTGGGTGAGCCGTTCGGCGAACACTCCGCCCGCGTCGAGGAGGGGGACGGCCATGCCGGTCCATTGGGCGCCCTGGCCGGGGAAGACCCATACCGGGTTGCCCACCGGGCGGCCGGTTCCGTGCATCACGTCGTCGGGGGTGCGCAGGCGGTGGATCAGGGTGTCGCGGTCGGTGTCGGTGAGGGGGATCGCGGCGCGGTGTTCGAACACGGTCCGTGAGCCGGCCAGCATTCGTGCCACTTCTTCGACCGGCACGTCCGTGTGCCGCTCGACGAAGTCCGCGACGCGTTCCAGCGACGCACGCAGCGCACCCTCGTCACGTCCCGACACCACCAACGGCACCAGTGCACCGTCCTTGCCGAGAGGGACGCCCAGGGGACTCGGCTCCGGTGGTGCTTCCTCGAGGATCAGGTGGGCGTTGGTCCCGCTGATGCCGAAGGAGGAGATGCCGGCGCGGCGGGGTGTCGTCGTGCGGGGCCAGGGCTGGGTCCGGGTCGCCAGCCGGACGTGGCCGGTGTCCCAGTCCACGTGGGTCGACGGCTGGTCGACGTGCAGGGTGCGCGGGACGGTGCCGTGCCGCATGGCCAGCACCATCTTGATGACGCCGGCGACTCCGGCGGCGGCCTGGGTGTGGCCGATGTTGGACTTCACCGAACCCAGCAGCACCGGCTCGTCCGAGGAGCGTGCCTGCCCGTAGGTGGCCAGCAGTGCCTGTGCCTCGATCGGGTCGCCCAGGGATGTGCCGGTGCCGTGGGCCTCGACGACGTCCACGTCGGCGGGTGAGATGCCCGCCTGGGCCAGGGCGGCGCGGATCACCCGTTGCTGGGCCGGTCCGTTCGGGGCGGTCAGGCCGTTGGACGCGCCGTCCTGGTTGACCGCCGAGCCGCGCACCACCGCCAGGACGGGATGGCCCAGCCGCCGCGCGTCCGACAGCCGTTCCAGCAGCACCAGACCGACGCCCTCGGCGAACCCCGTACCGTTCGCACTGTCCGCGAACGCACGGCATCGCCCGTCGGGGGACATGGCACGCTGCCGGCTGAAGGCGGTGAAGGTGCCCGGCGTGGCGATGACGGTGGCGCCGCCGGCCAGCGCGAGCGAGCACTCCCCGTTCCGCAGCGACTGGGCGGCCAGATGGATGGCCACCAGCGACGAGGAGCACGCCGTGTCCACGGTGATCGCCGGACCCTGCAACCCCAGCAGGTACGAGAGGCGGCCCGAGATGATGCTGGTGGCGTTGCCTGTGAGGAGCATGCCGTCCAGGCCCTCGGGGGCCTCGTGCAGCAGGGTCGAACCGTACTCCTGGGCGATGGCGCCGACGAACACGCCGGCCGTGCTCCTGTCGAGCGTCGTCGGGTCGATGCCGGCGCGCTCGAAGGTCTCCCAGGCGGTCTCCAGGAGCAGCCGCTGCTGCGGGTCCATGGTCAGCGCCTCGCGCGGCGAGATGCCGAAGAACGCCTCGTCGAACCGCCCGGCGCCGTCCAGGAAACCGCCGTGGCGGGTGTAGGAGGTGCCCGGCTTGTCCGGGTCGGGGTCGAACAGGGTGTCCAGGTCCCAGCCACGGTCGGTGGGGAACTCGCTGATCGCGTCGGTCTCGGACCGCAGCAGGTCCCACAGGTCCTCGGGGCCCGCGACCCCGCCGGGCAGCCGGCACCCCATGGCCACGACGGCGATGGCGTCGTCGTCCGGAGGGCTGATCGTCCGCGCCGGCTGCGAGGACGCGGAGGCCGAGGTGCCGACGAGGCTCTCGTTCAGGTGCTCGGCCAGGGCGTGCGGGTTGGGGTAGTCGAAGACGACGGTCGGGGCCAGCCGCAGACCGGTCGCGGCATTGAGCCGGTTGCGCAGTTCCACCGAGGAGAGCGAGTCGAAGCCGAGGTCCTTGAACACGCTGTCGGCGCGTACGGCGTCCGGCGTCTCGTGTCCGAGCACCGCGGCCGCGTGCCGGAGCACCAGGGCGAGCAGAGCGCGCTCGGCCTCCTCCGGTGACAGTCCGGCCAGGTCCGCGAGGATGCCGTCGGCCCGTCCCCCCTCGTCGGCGGTGGTGCGCCGCGTTGCCGCGCGCACCAGACCGCTCAGCAGGACGGGTACCCCATCGGGGCGGCGGCGCAGTGCGGCGTGGTCGAAGCGGGCGGCGACCCAGGCGGCGGCATCGCCGGTGACGGCGGCGTCGAGGAGGGCCAGTCCCTGGTCGGCGGTGAGCGGCCTGACGCCGTTGCGGGCGATGCGGCCGCGGTCCGTGGCACCCAGGTGCGCGGTGAGGCCACCGTCCTCCCACAGGCCCCAGGCGACCGCAGTGGCCGGCAGCCCGAGCGAGCGCCGGTGCTCGGCCAGGCCGTCGAGGAAGGCGTTGGCCGCGGCGTAGTTGGCCTGTCCGACGCCGCCGATGGTGCCGGCGATCGACGAGAAGAGCACGAAGTGCGCCAGGTTCGCGTCGCGGGTGAGATCGTGCAGATGCAGTGCCGCGTCCACCTTCGGGCGCAGCACCGTGTCGACCTGCTCCGCGGTCAGACCGGTGACCATGCCGTCGGCGAGGACGCCCGCGCTGTGCACGACGGCGGTCAGCGGGCGGTCGAGGGAGCCGAGCACGGCCGCGAGCGCGTCACGGTCGGCCACGTCGCACGCCTCGACGGTCACGGAGACGCCCAGGGCGGTCAGTTCGTCGACGAGCTCACCGGCTCCCGCCGTCTCGCGTCCGCGCCTGCTCAACAGCAGCAGATGACGGGCGCCGTGCGCGGTGACCAGATGCCGGGCGGCGAGCCGGCCCACGCCGGTGGTCCCGCCGGTGATCAGGACGACCCCCTCGGGGTCCAGCCGGCGCGGTGCGGCGGGCGCCGTGTCCGTGGCGTGCGTCAGGCGGGGGATCAGCGGGCTGCCGGCGCGCACCGCGGTCTGCGGCTCTCCGGAGGCGGCCGCGGCGAGCAGCCCGGCCACCTCGGCGGAACCGGCTTCCATGCCGGCCCCGGGCTCCAGGTCGACCAGGACGGCCCGCCCCGGCTGTTCGGCCTGCGCCGCCCTGACGAGACCCCAGATCGCCGCTCCGGCCGGGTCGGTCACGCCGGTGGCGGCATCGGCGGGCACGGCACCTCGGGTGGCGACGATCAGACGCGTCTCCGCGTACCGCTCGTCGGCCAGGTGACGCTGTACGTGCGCGAGCGTGTCGTGGACCCGGGCACGGGTCGCGGCGGCGGTGTCCTCGGCCCGCCCCGCGGGCCGGTCGCGGAGCAGGAGCAACGTGTCGGGCGTCGGGCCGGAGGTGCCGGCGCTCAGGTCCGCCACGGCGTGCGCGTCCACGCCTGTGGCGGCGAGGGCGGCGGCGAGCCCGGACGCCCGGTCGCCCACCACGAGCCACCGGCCCGACGGCTGCGGCGCGGGCGTCGGCGCGAGGGCCCGCCACTCCGTGCGCAGCAGCATCCGCCGGACGGCCTCGTCCGCCGTGCTCACCGATCCCTCGGCCACGGGCCGGGTCAGCAGCATGTTCACGGAGACGACGGGGGCTCCCGCCGGGTCGACGGCGAGCAACGAGACGCCCTCGGACTCCGACCACGTCAACCGGACCCGCAGGGTGGTGGCACCGGACGCGTGCAACTCCACGCCCTGCCAGGAGAACGGCAGGCTGAGCGGCCCGGCGGCCTCCTTCCCGACCTCGTTCAGCACGTCGGCGTGGAGGGCCGCGTCGAGCAGCGCCGGATGGATGCCCCAGCCGTCGGACTTCTCCCGCTCGGGCAGGGCGACCTCGGCGAAGACGTCCCCGTCCCGGCGCCAGACCGCCCGCAAGCCCTGGAACGCCGGGCCGTAGCCGTAACCGGCGCGGGCCATCCGCTCGTAGGCGTCCGCGACGGGCACCTCTTCGGCGCCCCTGGGCGGCCAGTGGGCGAACACCCCGGCCGCTGCGGAGTCGGCGCCCCGCACCGCTGCGGGGGTCAGGAAGCCGCGGGCGTGCCGGGTCCACAGCGGACCGTCGGCCGACTCGCCGCCCTGCGGCGCGGAGTGCACGGCGACCGGGCGGCGTCCGGACGCGTCCGGCGCCCCGACGGTCACCTGGACGCTGACGGCCTGCCGCGCCTCCACGACGAGCGGACTCTCCAGGACCAGCTCCTCCAGGGTGGAGGCTCCCACCTCGTCACCCGCCCGGATCGCGGCCTCGACGAAGGCCGTACCAGGGAACAGGACGGCCCCGTTCACCACATGGTCGGCGAGCCACGGCTGGGCGGCCGTGGAGATCTGCCCCGTGAGGACCAGACCGTCCTCCTCCGCCCGCTGGACCGCCGCCCCGAGGAGGGGGTGGTCGACGGGCAGCAGACCGAGGGACTGGGGGTCACCGCCGGTGGACGGGGTGAGCCAGTGGTG
>MUNG01000445.1 GCA_002154585.1 Streptomyces pseudogriseolus | reverse complement strand
CCACTGCCGCGACTGCCGCACCGCCAGGCCGTGACCGTGACCGGAACACGGACCCCGGGGTCAGCGGGTGAAGAAGTTGACGAGGTTGCCGTCGGGGTCGCGGAAGAGCAGGGAGCGGTTGCCCCAGGGCATGGTGGCGGGGCCGTTGACGACGTCGGTGAGGAAGCCGGTCAGGTCCTGGTGGACGCGGTCCACGTCGTCGACGAGGAACTCGACGATCGCGCTGTGGTTGTCGGCCGGGCGGGCGGAGCCGGGTGCGAACATCGGGACGGTGGCGGTGCCGGCGATCGCAAGGGTGGCGCCGTCCGTCCTCAGCTCGGCGAAGTGCTCCGTGGCCCATGTCGCGGGCACGCCCAGGGCCCGCTCGTAGAAGGCGACGAGACGGGCCACGTCGGCGGTGATGATGCGAACGGAAGCGAACTGCATGGCGAGACTCCTCTGCCGTACGGACGATGTGCACGGCCGACGGTAGGAGCAATAGCGGACAGAATCCGCCCGGTATCGGCGCTAGATTGGTGGCTGTGCCCCGCCCCGCCGCCCGTGTGCTGACCCTGCTGGAGCTGCTGCAGTCCGGCGGCACCAGGACCGTGTCCGAACTGGCCGGCCGGCTCGGCGTCGACGGGCGGACCGTCCGGCGGTACGTGGAACAGCTGATCGACCTGGACGTGCCGGTGGAGTCGGTGCGCGGGCGGTACGGCGGGTACCGGCTCGGGCCCGGGTACCGGGTGCCCCCGCTGATGTTCGGGGACGAGGAGGCGCTGGCCGTGCTGCTCGGGCTGGTCGCCGGACGCAGGGCGGGGCTGACGACGGCGCAGCGCACGGCGAACGAGACGGCCGCGGCGAAGATCCGGCGCGTGCTGCCCCGGCACCTGGCCCGGCGGCTGGACACCCTGTTGGAGGCCCTGTCCTTCACCGAGGAGCCCGGGGAGTCCGACAGCCCGGACGCGGGAGTGCTGCTCACCCTGGCGGACGCGGTGCACCACCGCCGGCCGGTCGCGGTCCGCTACACCGACCGCGAGGGACGCCGCAGCGACCGCACCCTGCACGCGTACGGGATCGTGGCGCACGCCGGGCGGTGGTACGTCACCGGCAGGGACGCGGAACGCGACGAGGACCGCACGCTCCGCCTCGACCGCGTCACGGACGCCCGCACGCTGCCCGGCTCGTTCGAGGCGCCGGAGGGCGGCCCGGACCCGGCGGAACGTGTGGTGACGGGCTTCGCGACGGCCGCGTACCGCCACGAGGTGTCCCTGCGCGTCCAGGCGCCCCCCGAACACGTCCGGGCGCACCTGCCTGCGACCGTCGCGACCCTGGAGGAGCACGAGCCGGGATGGCAGCGCGTCACCCTCCGCGCGGAACGCCTCGACTGGCTGCCCCCCGTCCTGGCCGCCCTGAACCGCCCCTTCGCCATCGACCGCCCCACCGAACTCCGCACCCTGACGACCGAGTTCGCCACCCGCCTCGCCACATACGCCGAGCGACCGGCCCGACCAACGCCACGGCATCGGAACCCGAAATCGGAAACTCCGGTGCCGCCCGAAGCAGGCGATCACTCGGACAGGTGAACATCAGCCGCTCGGCTGCGTTTTCACGTCCTCGGCACCTCTACGCTCAGCGCGACACGACCCGAAAAGGACTTCGACCCTCGCCGGGATTCGCGCCTTCGCGCCCAGTCACCCGCTGACAGCAACGCCACCCCTCCGCGTCACACACCGGTGGCGTCGAGCACGAGAACCCCGCCACACCCTCGGCTGCCAGGTCCAGCCTCCACCCCTGACGCCCACAAGGAAAAACATGGTCAGTCCGCCGCACGAGGCGATGCACCGCATCTTCCAGCACGACCCGGGTCTCTTCAGCCGCGTCTCACGCTTCCTCGGAGTCGACATCCCCGCCCCGGTGAAGGCGACAGCGCTGCCGACCGACCTGACGGAGACCAACCCCGTCGAACGCCGGGTCGACACGCTTCTCCGGCTGGAAACCGCTGATCAGGGGTCGTTCATCCTGGCCGTCGAGGCCCAGGGCAAGAAGCACCCGGACAAGCCGGCGAGCTGGGCGTACTACACGGCGTACCTGTGGACGAAGTACCGGCTGCCCACGGCTCTCCTGGTGGTGTGCCAGGACCCCGCCACGGCACGATGGGCCCAGCAGCCGGTGAGCTGCGGACCGCCTCAGCTGCCCACCCTCACCGTGCAGCCGTTGGTCGCCGGACCGCACAACATGCCCGTGATCACCGACCCGGAGGAAGCCCGCGCCGACCTCGTCCTGGCCAGTCTGGCGGCCATCACACACGCTGCCGAACCGGACGTCGATGTGATACTGAAAGCCCTGTCCACAGCGCTCCGGGACGCACCTGAAGACGTCGCGAAGCCCCTCATCGAATTCACCGCACAGGGCCTGGGCAAACGCCCGGCCAAGAACCTCTGGAGGAATCTGGTGGCCGTGGACCTCTCCTTCTACACGTCCTACCTCGCGGAAGAAGTCCGAGCCGAGGTACGCAAAGAAGTCCGAGCCGAGGTACGGCAGGAAGTCCGCGCCGAAGTACGGCAGGAAGTCCGCGCCGAAGTACGGCAGGAAGTCCGCGCCGAAGTACGGCAAGAAGTTCAGGCCGAGGTACGCGACGAGGCCCTCACGCAAGGTGAAGCTCGGCGTGCCGCTGCAGACGTGCTGGCCGTGCTCGCGGAACGCGGACTCCCCGTGTCCGATGCCGTCCGCGAGGTCATCGACGGCTGCGACGACCCCGAGACCTTGAGTCGCTGGCTGCGCCGGGCCGTCACGGCGTCGACGGCCGAGGACGTCGTGTCCGGCGCGTGAGGTGACAGGCGGGTGGCGTCACCATGAGCGGCGTCGCCACCCGCCGGCGCCCTACGAGTGCCCCAGCTCCGCCGACGACGCGTCCTCCGTGGCCGGGACCGAGCCCGAGTCGGGGGACGGGCGGAGGGGGAACGGGTCGACGCGGGTCTCGTCGATGACCGGCGGGGCCGGCTGCGGGGGCTTCGGCATGACCGCGGCCTCCGAGTGGCCGCCGCAGCCGTAGGCGAGGGAGACCACCCGGCCGTCCGCCGGGGAGAACTCGTTCGCGCACACCCCGAACGCCTGGCCCAGCGAGCCGCCGATCGGGGCGAGGAAGCCGCAGGACATGCAGGAGGCGGGCGCGGCCTGCGCCATCGGGGTCTTCGGGCCGAACGCCTCCTCCCAGCGGTCGGCGGCGGCGTGCAGCCCGTAGCGGGAGAGGACGCGGGCGCGGCGCATGCCCAGCTCCTCGGCGACCGCGGCGATCGAACCTCGGGACGGCGTGACGGTCTGTTCGGCCGGCGTGCCGCCGGTGACCTCGGCGTCCTCCGCCTCCGCGAGGTCCGCCAGGTCCTCCGTCAGCGACGGCCTCAGCGCCGAGTTCGGCGGCGGCTCGTCCGCACCCGTGTAACCGGGCTCCAGACGCAGGTCGTCCGCCTCCGTGGGCAGCAGGTCGCCGGGGCCCAGGTCGCCGGGGCGCAGCCGCTCGCTCCACGGCACCCACTCGGGTGCCAGGACCGCGTCGGGGCCGGGCAGCAGGACGACCTCGTCCACCGTGACGATCTTGGCGCGGGAGGCGCGGGCGACGGTGACGGCCCACCGCCAGCCGCGGTAGCCGAGCTCACGGCACCCGAAGAAGTGCGTGACGACGCGGTCCCCCTCGGAGACCGACCCCTCGTGCTCGCCCACGACCCCGGGCGCGGCGGCCTCCTCGGCTGCGGCACGGGCGAGGTCGACGGCCTCGGCGCACAGACGGTCGGGGGTGCGGCTTCGCGTTGTCGCTGCGCTCACAGGTATCGCTTCTCTCCTACGCCGTCTCACGAGTGCGCCACTCCCAGCGCGGGGGGCGGACGGAGCGGACCGGAGGACCGCGTCGACGTCCGCGCCGCATCGTGCTCGGGCGCGCCCACCATCCATTCTGCGGGATGGCTGAGATACGCACGCTACCTGTTCGCGTGCGCTGGGCCTACACCGACGGTCGTTACGGAACGGCGCGTGCCGGTTGTCGGGCCGCGGAGGGCCGCCGCGGGCGGCCGAAGACACCCGGGCAGGTTCGGCCGTACAGAGGCACCGGACGTCCCGTCCCCGGTGTTACCGCACTACGCACCGCCATCTCGGGGCACTATGACGTCGTGGCCACCGCGAGGACACCCCAGGGCGCCACCGGAACCGGTGGGCCCTCAGGGGACAAGGGACGCGGCCGCCGCCCCGGCTCGGCCCGGGCGGACGGCCGCCTCCGCGCGTTCGGACGGGCACTGCACTTCCCGGTGACCCGAACCGCCCGCGGCATCCGCAAGGCGACCCACGCGCACGGCGCCGGCGAGTCCGGCCTCGGCAAACTGATCGAACTGCACGCGGTGAACGGCGCGGGCGACATGATGATCACGGTCGCGCTCGCCTCCACCGTGTTCTTCTCCGTCCCCACCGACGAGGCCCGCGGTCGCGTCGCCCTCTACCTCGCCATCACGATGGCGCCGTTCACGCTCCTCGCCCCCGTCGTCGGCCCGCTCCTCGACAAGGTCCCGCACGGCCGCAGGGCCGCCATGGCGGGCGCCATGCTCGCCCGCGCGCTGCTCGCCCTGGTGCTGTCCGGCGCGGTCGTCAGCGGCGGCCTGGAGCTGTACCCGGCCGCACTGGGCGTCCTGGTGGCGTCCAAGGCGTACGGCGTGGTCAGAAGCGCCGTCGTGCCCAGGCTGCTGCCGCCCGCCTTCTCCCTCGTGAAGGCGAACTCCCGGGTGACCCTCGGCGGACTCCTCGCCACCGGCATCGCCGCCCCGATCGGCGCGGGACTCCAGCACATCGGGCCGCGCTGGCCGCTCTACGGGGCGTTCGTCCTGTTCGTGACCGGCATGCTGCTGTCGTTCCGGCTGCCGGCGAAGGTCGACTCCGCCAAGGGCGAGTCCGTCGCCCTCCTCGCCGCCGACGAACAGCACCTGCACGGCCCGCACCGCAAGACCGAGAAACCCGGCCTGCGCACCGTCGGCCCGGCCGTCACCCACGCGCTGGCCGCCAACGCCGCCATCCGCTGCCTCACCGGCTTCCTCATCTTCTTCCTCGCGTTCCTGCTCCGCGAGCACCCCATGACCGGCCAGAGCGCGGCCGTGTCGCTCGGCATCGTCGGCGTGGCCGCGGGCGCGGGCAACGCGCTCGGCACGGCGGTCGGGGCCGGACTGCGCTCCCGCGCCCCGGAGATCATCATCGTGACGGTGGTCGCGGTGGTGCTGGGGGCCGCGATCACGGCGGCGGTGTTCTTCGGCGCCGTGCTCGTCGCGATCCTCGCGGCCGTCGCCGGGTTCGCGCAGGCGCTGGCCAAGCTGTCGCTGGACGCGCTGATCCAGCGGGACGTGCCCGAACAGGTACGGACGTCCGCGTTCGCCCGGTCCGAGACGCTGCTCCAGATGGCGTGGGTGCTGGGCGGCGCGATCGGCATCGCCATGCCGCTCATCGGCACCCTCGGCCTCGCGGTCGGCGCCGCGATCGTCGGCGCGGGCTGGCTGACCACCGTCCGCGGGCTGCTCCGTTCGGCCCGCCAGGGGCACGCGGGACGCCCGCGAGTGGCGTAACGCGGGGCCACGCGGGACGCCCGCGAGTGGTCTAACGCGGGGCCACGCCGTACCCCACGTGGGGAGCAGGGCACACCTGCCCGATAGCCTTCGCCCATGACCACGTTGCCCCGCGGCGCAGCCGCCACGACACACCGCGCTGTGCGACGCCGCCGTGCCGTCGCCGCCGCCGGCGCCGTATCCGCAGGCCTGCTCGTCCTGTCCGCCTGCGACAAGCCCACGGCGATGGCCACCATCACGGTGGGCAGCGACTCGGTGAGCTCCGAGGCGACCTGCGGTGGCGAGGGCAAGGCCCTGACCACCGAGACCCTCAACGAGTGTCTCCAGGACAAGGACATCGACGAGATCAAGGTCGACCCCACGAAGCCCGTCCGCTTCGGCGTCGACCCCGAGATCGCCGACCACGGCTGGACGATCCTGCTGAACGGCCAGCCGCTCGTCGACCCCACCAAGAAGACCTACCAGTCCATTCCCGGCAGCGTGTTCTTCAACGCCCAGTACGGCGCGCAGGGCGACTCCACCCTGGTGTCCGTCAAGGAGGGCGAGGACGAGGCCACCGGACTGTGGTCCTTCCGCCTGAAGAAGGACGAGGACTGACCACGTCCCTCACACGCGTCCTCGTGGCCACCGCGGTCCCCGCCGAGCGGGACGCGGTGGCCGAGGCGTTCCCGGGACCGGTACGGGAACGCACCCTGCCCGGCGCCGTCGTGCACCGCACCGCCGACGGGCCCGACCTGCTCGCCGCCGGCGTCGGCCCGGCCCTCGCCGCCGCGTCCACGGCCGCCGCGCTCACCGCCGCCGCCCTCGACGGCCGGCCCTACGCACTCGTCGTCTGCGCCGGCATCGGCGGCGGCTTCGCCCCCGACGCACCCCTCGGCTCCCTCGTCGTCGCCGACGCGATCACCGCGGCCGACCTGGGCGCCGAGACCGCCGAAGGCTTCCTGCCGGTCACCGAGCTCGGCTTCGGCACCGTCACCCACCGCCCGCCCGCCTCCCTCGCCGCGGCGGCCGCCGCCGCGACCGGCGCCCGCACCGGCACCGTCCTCACCGTGTCCACCGTGACCGGCACCGCCGCCCGCGCCGACACCCTGCGCGCCCGCCACCCCCGCGCCCTCGCCGAAGGCATGGAGGGCTTCGGCGTCGCCGAGGCCGCCGCCGCGCAGGGCGTCCCCGTCCTGGAGATACGGGCGGTGTCGAACCCCGTCGGCCCGCGCGACCGCGCCGCCTGGCGCATCGGCGACGCCCTGGCCGCCCTCACCGACGGCTTCGGGAAGCTCGCGCCCGTATTGGAGAGTTGGAACCAGCATGACCAGTGAGCCCCTGACCATCGCGTACTCGCCCTGCCCCAACGACACCTTCGTCTTCGACGCCCTCGCCCACGGCCGCGTCCCCGGCGCCCCCGCCCTCGACGTCACCTTCGCCGACATCGACATCACCAACGGCATGGCCGAACGCGGCGAACTCGACGTGCTGAAGGTGTCGTACGCGGTGCTGCCGTACGTCCTGGACGAGTACGCCCTGCTGCCCTGCGGAGGCGCGCTGGGACGGGGCTGCGGGCCACTGGTGCTCACCCGCGAGGCCGGGGTGGACCTCACCGGGCGGACCGTCGCCGTACCGAGCGAGAAGTCGACCGCGTACCTGCTGTTCCGGCTGTGGGCGGCGGACACGGTGCCCGGCGGGGTCGGCGAGATCGTGGTCATGCCGTTCCACGAGATCATGCCCGCCGTACGGGACGGCAAGGTCGACGCCGGCCTCGTCATCCACGAGGCGCGCTTCACGTACCAGAACTACGGGCTGCACAAGCTCGCCGACATGGGCGAGCACTGGGAGCACACCACCGGCCTGCCGATCCCGCTCGGCGCGATCCTCGCCCGCCGCGCGCTCGGCGAGGAGACGCTGACCCGCCTCGCGGACGCGATCCGCACCTCCGTGCGGGCCGCCTGGGACGACCCGGAAGCCTCCCGCCCGTACGTGATGGAGCACGCCCAGGAGATGGACCCGGCCGTCGCCGACCAGCACATCGGGCTGTACGTCAACGAGTTCACCGCCGACCTCGGCGAGGACGGCTACGCGGCCGTACGCGGCCTGCTCACCCGTGCGGCGGCCGAGGGACTGGTCCCGCCCCTCGGCCCTGACGCACTGCGCTTCCCGTAGACCGGACGGCCAGGCGGCCCGGACGTGCTCAGACGTCGAGCTGGTCGGCGACCGCGCGGAGCAGCCCGGCGATCTTCTTGCCGGCCGCGCGGTCGGGGTAGCGGCCCCGCTCCAGTGACGGCGTGATGTTCTCCAGCACCGTCGTGAGGTCCTGGACGATCGACGCCAGCTCGTCGGGCTTCTTGCGCTGGGCGGCCGCGACCGACGGGGTCGGATCCAGGATGGTCAGGGAGAGCGCCTGGTCGCCACGCTGCCCGGCGACCACGCCGAACTCCACACGCTGCCCCGGCTTCAGGGCCTCGACTCCGGCGGGGAGGACCGAGGAATGCACGAAGACGTCGCCGCCGTCGTCACGGGAGAGAAAGCCGAAGCCCTTCTCGCTGTTGAACCACTTGACTTTGCCGGTGGGCACGTCTGTCCTCGTCCTCGTACTCGTCGGGAAACTGCATCGTTGAACGGCTTTTGACAGCACTCGGGCGGGCCCGATGACCCGCCGGTACCAGGCTAATGGTCTTCGAGCCGGTGACAAGACGTCACCGCGTTGTTCCTCCGCGCAGGGAACTACCCTGGTCCGGTGCGTGACAAAACCCAAGCGAATTCCGCTGCGCCCGGTGACGGTCTGGTCCGTGCCGGCGCCATTGTTTTCTTCGTCGGCGCCGTGGCCACTCTGGTCACGGTCGCCCCGCTGTTCCTCGGGACGACGCCCTTTCCCACGTACATGTTCGGACTGAGCATGCTCATGGGCGTCGGATTCGCCGTCGCCGGTGCGGGAGTGCTGCGTTCCGCCGCCGCCGGGCGGCGACGGGCTCGGGCCGCGGGCGCGGTTTCCGGTCAGTTGTCCGAGCAGTAGTCCGAAAACCAGCGGGGGAATTCCGTCAGATCCGTGAGGACGGTGTCCGCGCCGGCCTCCTCGAGTTCCGCCGCGTCGCACGGGCCGGTGGCCACCGCGACCGACACCGCGCCCGCGGTGCGCGCCCCGCGCACGTCGCCGGTGTGGTCGCCGACGTACACGGACGCGCCGTGCTCGCGCAGCGCCAGCGCCTTCTGCTCGGCCCACAGGTCGCCGATCACGGCGTCCGGCTCGATGCCGAGGTGCGCCAGGTGCAGCTTGGCGTTGGGCTCGTACTTCGCGGTGACCACGATCGCCCGCCCGCCCCGCGCCTGCACGGCGGCTATCGCGTCCCGCGCGCCGGGCAGGGCGAGCGTCGGCGTGATCGCGTACTCCGGGTACATCGCCCGGTACAGCTCCGCCGTCTCCGCCACCCGCTCCGCCGGGAACCAGTTGACCAGCTCCTCCACCAGCGGCGGCCCCAGCCGGCTGACCGCGAGATCGGCGTCGACGTACGTCCCGGTCCGCTCGGCCAGGGCCACGTAGCAGGCCCGGATCCCGGGCCGCGAGTCGATGAGCGTCATGTCGAGGTCGAACCCGACGGTGGGAGCGGTGGAGGGGGCCGACTGTGCGGGCGGGGTCGTGGAAGCCATATGCGCCATTGTGCGACACCGCCCACCGGGCCAGGCCCGGTGCCCGGAGGGGGGCGCCGCGCGGTCGTCACCCGACCTGGCGTCGCGCGACGCGCCCGGAGGGCGATACGGCTCAGCTCCAGCCCAGTGGCGGCGACGCGCGAGCGCAGGCGCGCCCGGGGCCTGCGCCCCTGTGGCCGGGGCGCACATGGGCCGACGGCCACAGGACTCGGTCACCGGCCCGCTCGGTGAGGGCGATACGGCTCGCGCACCGGTCGTCGGGGGTGAGGCGAGTCGCGGCGCGCGGGGGGGCTGTGGCCTTGCGGTAGGGCGTCGGGACCAGGGGCGTGGGCGTGGCGGCGCCCCGTGAGCGGTGGGGTGTGGGCGCCCCCGGCCCGGCGGGAACCCTCAGCGTTGGCGTTGGGAGCGCCAGGTCAGGAACAGGGCCGATGTGAGGGCCGCCGTGCGGATGATCCAGGGCCAGGTTTCCGTGAGGGCCGTGTTCAGTTGGCCCTCGGCGATCGGTGTGCCCCAGCGGCCTGTCGTGCGGCCCCAGAGCCAGACGATGCCTCCGGCGAGGGAGAGGCCCGGCAGGACCATCACCGCCGCCTTGACCTCGCCGGGGGTCAGGCGGCGGGAGGCGTAGGCGATCAGCCAGCCCAGGATCAGGGCGAACCAGTTACCCAGTACCGCGCCCACGACCAGGGAGGCCGCGGCGAGCAGCAGCAGGGGGTTGCTCCAGCGGCGGGACGGGAGGCGCAGCAGGCGGCGGCGTGTGGGGGCGGGGGCCGCGGCGGTCGCATCGGCTTCCGCCGTCTCAGGCGCGGGAGTTTCCGGTGCCGGCTTTTCCTTCTGCTGCGGCTGCTTCAGCAGTTCCGGGATCTCCACCCCGCCCACGAAGCCCGGGACCTCGTCGCCCACGCCGAACAGGCCGCTGTCCACCCGCCACCAGTCGGGCTGACCGGCGCTGTCGCCCAGTTCGTCCGAGCCGGCCCGGTGCGGGGGCGCCGGTACGTTCTCCGGCGCCGGCGCGGGCGTGGGTGTCGACGGGCGGGGGCGTGGGACCACCTTGCGGAGCATGCCGCCCACCGAGGCGCCCGGCCTAGCGCCCCGTTCCGGTTCCCGTTGCACCGGCACGGCGGGTGCGGCCGCCGCCGACGCGCCCGGCGTGGAACCCGGGGTGGAATCCTCCGCCTTGGTGACGACCTCCGTCGGCGTGCCGATGCGGGCGATGATGCGGCGGACGGCCGCGGGCGAGTCCACCACGGCCTTGGCGCGGCGCCGGTCGATCTCGTCGCGCAGCTCCGCGACCAGCCGTATCCGGGCCGCCGAGGGCAACTGCCGTTGCTGGGCCACGTCGCCGACGCGGCTCAGATACTCGTAGACGACCTGGTCACTCTCGATACCCACGAAGTCCCCTCCGGGACGGATGCGTCGGGACACCGTCGCCCGACGGTACCGCGACTGCGGCGGGGCGACCCAACTCCCGGCACGCCACGGTCGTACCCACCCGCTAACGTGAGGCGGATGAGCACCGAGGAGAACCCCGCGGCGGCCCCCCGATCCCTCGCCGAGGCGCTCCGGGGGCGCGACGACGTCTCCCTGGCCGCGCTCCTGCGCAGCCGGCCGGATCTCATCACGCCCGTGCCCACGGATCTGACGCAGCTCGCGACCCGTGCGGGGACGCGTGCCTCGGTGGTGCGGGCGCTGGAGCGGCTGGACCGGTTCACGCTTCAGGCCGCGCAGGCGCTGGCGGTGGCGTCGGACCCTGCGACGTACGGGGAGTTGCTGGGGCTGATGGCGGGGGACGACGGTGATCCGGCGGTGTCCGCCGCGTTGCCGCACGCGCTCGGCACGTTGCGGGAGCAGGCGCTGGTGTGGGGTGGTGAGGACCGGCTGCGGCTGGTCCGCACCGCGCGTGAGCTGCTGGCGCCGTCGCCGCAGCATCCGTCGCCGACGGGGCTGGGGCCGACGGTGCGGGAGGCGGCGGCGGGGATGTCGCCGGGGCGGATCCAGGAGATCGTGGCGACGGCGGGGCTGCCGTCGACGCACGACTCCGTGTCCGCGCTGGAGGCGCTGGCGGGGCTGTTCAGCGATCCGGAGCGGATGTCGGCGCTGCTCGACCAGGCGCCGAGCGAGTCGGTGGAGGTGCTGGAGCGGCTGGTGTGGGGGCCTCCGTACGGGCAGGTGACCGCGGATCCGGCGCCCCGGCTGCGGTGGCTGCTGGACCGGGGGCTGCTGCTGCCGACGGCGCCCGGGACGGTGGTGCTGCCGCGTGAGGTGGCGCTGCGGCTGCGGGCGGGGCGGGCGCACCGGACGACGGAGCCGGTGCCGCCGGCGGTGGAGGCGGCCGCCGCGCATCCGCCGCGGATCGTGGACGCGACGGCGGCCGGGCAGGCGTACACGGCGCTGGCGACGGTCGAGGAGCTGCTGAAGGACTGGCACGAGGGCGGGCCAGCGGTGCTGCGGGCCGGGGGGCTGAGCGTGCGGGACCTGAAGCGGACCGCGGTGGCGCTGGACGTGCCCGAGCCGGTGGCCGCGTTCTGGGTGGAGCTGGCCTACGCGGCCGGGCTGCTGGCGTCCGACGGGGAGGCGGACGAGCGGTACGCGGCGACCCCGGCGTACGACGAGTGGCTGGAGCGGCCGGCCGGTGAGCGGTGGGCGCGGCTGGTGACGGCGTGGCTGGCGGCGACCCGGACGCCGGGGGTGGTCGGGGAGCGGGACGCGAAGGACCGTACGTTGTCCGCGCTCGGTCCGGGTCTGGACCGTTCGGCGGCCCCGGAGGTACGGCACCGGGTGCTGGCCTTGCTGGCGGGGCTGCCGGAGGGGGCCGCGCCGGACGGCGAGTCGCTGCTGGCGCGGCTGCGCTGGGAGCGGCCGCCGCGGGTGGTGCGCACGGGGGGCGGTGCGCCGTCGCCGTACGCCCGGCGGACGCCGGCGCAGCCCGCCGAGGGGGCGCGGGCGGCGGCGGCCCGTGCGGAGACGCCGGGGTACGCGGAGGACGGCCGGAG
>MUNG01000444.1 GCA_002154585.1 Streptomyces pseudogriseolus | reverse complement strand
TGGGCTCGGTGAAGTCCAACGTGGGTCACACGCAGGCGGGTGCCGGTGTGGCGGGTGTGATGAAGATGGTGCTGGCGATGGAGCACGGGGTGCTCCCGGCGACGCTGCACGTGGACGCGCCGTCCTCGCACGTGGACTGGGACCAGGGCGCGGTGGAGCTGCTCACCGAGGCGCGGGAGTGGCCGACGGCCGGGGGCCGTCCGAGGCGGGCGGGTGTGTCGTCCTTCGGGATCAGCGGCACCAACGCCCACGTCGTCCTCGAAGCCGCCCCCGAACAGCCCGTTCCCGAGACGCCCGCGCGACAGGAGCCCTCCGGGGACGTGCCGTGGGTCGTCAGCGGCCGTGACCCGCAGGCCCTGCGCGACCAGGCCCGCCGCCTGCTCGACCATGTGCGGGCGCACCCCGGCGTGGCGCCGGCCGACACCGCTCTGGCCCTGGCCACGACCCGGACCGCCTTCCCGCACCGCGCCGTGCTCGTCGGCGCCGACCACGACGAACTGACCGCCCAGCTCCGCGCCCTCGCCGACGGCGCCCCGCTGCCGCCCACCGTGACCGGCACCGTCCGCACCGGCGGACGTACCGCCTTCCTGTTCACCGGGCAGGGCGCCCAGCGTCCCGGCATGGGCCGTGAACTGCACGCCGCCTTCCCGGTGTTCGCGGACGCCTTCGACGCCGTGTGCGCACGCGTCCCGGGGCTGCGCGAGGCCGTGTTCGGGGACGACGCCGACCTCGTGCACCGTACCGAGTACGCCCAGCCCGCGCTGTTCGCGGTCGAGGTCGCGCTGTACCGGCTCCTCGAGACCTGGGGCGTGCGGCCGGACTTCCTGGCCGGGCACTCCATCGGCGAGATCGCCGCGGCGCATGTGGCCGGGGTGTTCTCCCTCGCCGACGCCTGTGCCCTGGTGGCCGCGCGTGGCCGGCTGATGCAGGAACTGCCCGCCGGTGGTGCCATGTTCGCGGTCGAGGCGGCCGAGGACGAGGTGCTGCCGCTGCTCGACGGACGGACCGACGCCGGGATCGCGGCCGTCAACGGCCCCCGCTCCGTGGTCGTGTCGGGTGCGGAGGACGCGGTGGCCGAGGTGGCCGCCGAACTCGCCGCGGTCGGACGGCGTACGACCCGTCTGCGCGTCAGCCACGCCTTCCACTCCCCGCTCATGGACCGGATGCTCGACGCGTTCCGCGAGGTCGCCGCGAGCCTCACCTACAGCGAGCCGACCATGGCCGTCGTCTCCACCGTCACCGGACAGCCCGCGGAACCGGGCCTGCTCACCGACCCCGACTACTGGGTCCGCCACGTCCGGCAGCCGGTCCGCTTCCACGACGCCCTGCTGCGTCTGCGCGCCCTCGGGGCACGCCGCTTCCTCGAGGTCGGCCCCGACAGCCGGCTCACCGCCCTTGCCGAGACGGCCCTGACCGGGACGGCCCCGGCCGAGAGCGGGACCACGGCCGCGACGGCGGCGTCGACCACACAGGAACCCGTGTTCACCGCCGCCGTCCTGCGCGACCGGCCCGAACGGCACCGGCTGCTCACCGCCGTCGCCACCCTCTTCGCCCACGGCGTCGACCCCGACTGGACGGCGCTGCTGCCCGGCGCCCGCCCCGTGCCGCTGCCCACCTACGCCTTCCAGCGGCAGCGCTACTGGCTCCCCACCGTGCCGCTCGCCACGGCCGCCGGGACCGACCCGGCCGGCCACCCGTTCCTCGAAGCCGAGATCACCCGGGCGGGCTCGCAGGAACTGCTGTTCACCGGGCGGCTGTCGACGCTCACCCACCCCTGGCTCGCCGACCACGCCGTCCTCGGCCAGGTCATCCTGCCCGCCACCGCCCACCTCGACCTCGCCGTGCACGCCGGCGACCGGGCCGGCTGCGGTCACCTGAGCGAACTCACCCTCCTCAGCCCTCTCGTCATACCCGAACGGGACGCCGTTCCCGTCCAGGTCACCGTCGACGCCCCCGACGAGGCCGGCCGCCGTGCCTTCGGCATCTGGTCGCGTCCCGGCGGCGACGACGCCGACTGGCGTCCGCACGCCCAGGGCGTCCTCGCCCCGCAGGCGCCCTCCGAGCCGGCCGGCGACCTGGCCGCCTGGCCGCCGCCCGGCGCCGCCGTCGTCTCCGACGAGGACCCCTACGCCGCCTTCGCCGCGGCCGGGTTCGCGTACGGTCCCGGCTTCCGCGGACTGCGCACGGTGTGGGAGCGCGGCGACGAGGTGTTCGCCGAGGTCGAACTGCCCGAGCCGTACCGCGGGGACGCGGCCCGCCACGGTCTGCACCCCGCCCTCCTGGACGCCGCCACCCACGCGCTCCTGGTGCGCCGCCCCGGCGTGCGGGCCGGCGACGAGCCCGCCGCGCCGATGCTGCCGTTCGCGTGGACCGGACTGACCCTGCACGCCACCGGCGCCACCGCGCTGCGGGTACGGCTGGCCCCCGCCGGTCACGACCACGGATACTCCGTCCTCGTCACCGACACGGCCGGCCGGCCGGTCGCCACCGCCGACGCCGTCACCCTGCGCGCGGCGGCGCCCGCGCCCGCCCAGAACCGGCCCGAACTGCTGCGCTTCGACTGGCGGGAGACCGTCCCGGCCCCGGCCGTGCCGGCGGCGGAGACGGTGCGCTGGATCGTCCTCGGCACCGGCGACGACCGTGTCGCCGCGGCCCTGGACGAGGCCGGCGTCCACCTGGAGACCTACGCCGACCTGGAGGCCCTCGCCAAGGCGGTCGACACCGGCATGACCATGCCCGACGTGGTCCTGGTGGCCCCCGAACCCCGGCGCCCCGACGGGCAGGCCGTGCCCGACGCGGTACGCGGCCTGCTGACCCGGACGCACGAGCTGATGTGCGGCTGGCTGGCCGACGAGCGCTTCGCCGACTCCCGGCTGGTGTTCGTCACCCGCGCCGCCGTCACCGCGGGCCCGGCCGGCATCCCGGCCGGTGTGGTCCTGCCCGACGTGGCCGGGGCCGCACTGTGGGGACTGGTGCGCGCCGCCCAGGCCGAGCACCCCGGCCGGTTCCAGCTCCTGGACCTGCCCGGCGACCCCGCCGACGCCGACGACCGCGCGCTGCTCGCCGCGGTGGCCGCGGGACAGCCGCACGGCGCCGTCCGTGACGGCCGGGTCCTGCACCCGGACGTCGCCCCCGCCGCAATCGACGTCACCGCCCCCGGCCTGGCCGCCGGCACCGTCCTGGTCACCGGCGCCACCGGCGCCCTCGGCCGGGCCGTCGCCCGCCATCTGGTCACCCGGCACGGCGTACGCTCCCTGCTGCTGGCCGGCCGCCGAGGCCCCGCCGCCGACGGCGCGGACACCCTGGTCGCCGAACTGACCGCGCTGGGAGCCCGGGTCCGCCTGGAGGCCTGCGACGTGTCCGACCGCGCCGACGTGACCCGGCTGCTGACCCTGCTGCCCGACGACGCCCCGCTGACCGGCGTCGTCCACGCGGCCGGCGTCACCGACGACGCCGTGCTCACCGCCCTCGACCCCGGCCGGCTGCACACCGTGCTGCGCCCCAAGGCCGACGGCGCCTGGCACCTGCACCGCGCCACCGCCCCCCACGACCCGGCGGCGTTCGTGCTGTTCTCCTCCGCGGCCGGCGCCTTCGGGGCGCCCGGCCAGGCCAACTACGCCGCCGCCAACGCCTTCCTGGACGGACTCGCCGCCCACCGGCACGCGCTGGGGCTGCCCGCCGTCTCCATCGCCTGGGGACCCTGGGCCGACGACGGCGGCATGACCTCCCGCCTGTCCGACACCGACCGCGGCCGGCTCGCCCGCGGCGGACTGCGCCCGCTGGCCGCCGACGAGGCCCTCGCCCTGCTGGACGAGGCGCTGACCGGCACGGACCCCGCGGTGATCGCCGTCAGCACCGGCTCGGGCAGCGCCGGTGTGCGCGCGCTGCTCCGCCCGGCGCCCGCCGCGCCCGCCCGCCGCACCGTCGAGGCCGGACCCGCGGGCCCGGTCACCTCGACGCTGCTCGCCGGCGCCACACCCGAAGAGGGCCGCGCCCGCCTGCTCGGCCTGGTCCGCGACCTGGCGGCCACCGTGCTGGGCCACCCCTCGTCCGACGCGGTCGAACCCGACCGCCTCTTCACCGAACAGGGCTTCGACTCCCTGACCGTGGTGGAACTGCGCAACCACCTCGCCTCGGCGACCGGACTCAGGCTGACCCCCACCCTGCTGTTCGACCACGCCACCCCCGAGGCGCTCGCCGCCCACCTGTACCAGCGGCTGGACGCGGAGCCGCACCAGGCCGCCGCACCCGCCGACGGCCCGGTGCACGACGGCCCGCCGGTCCGCGCCGAGGACACCATCGGCGGCCTGTTCAAGGCGGCCTGCCTGGACGGCCGGGTGGACGACGGCTTCGCCCTGCTTCAGGCGGCGGCCGGACTGCGCCCCACCTTCAGCGACCCGGCCGAGCTGCCGTCCCGCCCGGAGGCGATCCGCCTCTCGACCGGTGACGCCGCCTCACCGCTGGTCTGCTTCAGCTCCTACGTCGCCCTCGCCGGCGTCCACCAGTACGCCCGGTTCGCCTCCCGCTTCCGCGGCCGGCGCGACGTGTGGGCGCTGCCCACGCAGGGCTTCGGCGCCGGGGAGCTGCTGCCCGCCACCTTCGACGCGGTGGCCGACCTGCACGCCGACGCCGTGCACCGCACCGTGGGCGACACCCCAGCGGTCCTGCTCGGCTCGTCCTCCGGCGGCATCCTCGCCCTGTCCGCGGCGCGGCGCCTCCAGGAGCGGGGCGCGCCGCCGGCCGCCGTCGTCCTCCTCGACACCTACATGCCGCGGGCCGACTCGCCGTTCCTGCGGTTCTCCCAGCAGATGCTGGGCGGCATGTTCGACCGGGAGTCGATGTTCGCGCACATGGACACCGACCGGCTGACCGCCATGAGCTGGTACGTCGCGCTCATCGGCGAATGGGAGCCGGGACCGCTGGACTGCCCGGTGCTGCTGGTGCGCTCCAGCGAACCGCCGGTGCCCGCTCAGCCCGGCGAGGAGCTGCGCCCCGAGGAGTGGCAGACGACCTGGGAACGGGCCCACACGGTGATCGACGTCCCCGGCAACCACTTCACCATGATGGAGGCCTACGCCCGCTCCACCGCCGAGGCGACCGACGACTGGCTCGCCGCCCGGGGCGCCTGACCGGGCCCCGCCCACGCCAAGGGCCCTGCCCCTCGAGAGAGGAGCAGGGCCCTTGAGCCGTGCCGGCGTGCCGTGCGCGGGGCGGTGAGGCGGGTCGTACGGGGCCCGGCGCGGGCCCGTCACACCGCCCAGGCGGGAATGTCGACGACGGTGACGACACAGGCCGTGGACATCCATCCCGGCCCCTGCGAGATCAGCAGGACATGGTCGCCGGGCGCCACCTCACGCGTGCGGACCAGGTGCTCCAGCGTGATGAACACGTCCGCGCCGCCCACGTGCCCGATGCCCTTGCCGTACTCCCAGGTCGAGCGGTCCATGGGCAGACCGAGCGGCATCATGACCGAGTACTCGACCATGCGGCCGTCCATGTTGATCGGCACCACCTTGGCGAGGTCGTCCGCGTTCAGGTCGGCACTCACCAGCGCACGGCGCACGACACCGAGGTTGAACAGGGTCAGTTTCTCGAGGGTCTCGGAGAGCGGCGTCTCGGTCTCGCTGTAACGCGTCGCCCGCTCGGCCATGTCCCCGTCGGACTTCTGCTGCCCTTCCGGCAGCAGGGAGCCGTCACCGCGGTGCCAGCGCTCGAGCTCCGGAAGGATGCCGGAACTCAGCGACCTGACCTGCGCGAAGCCCTCGTCCGCGCTGATCAGCGCCGACGCGCCGCCGTCGGAGAGGAAGTAGGCCTGCCCGAGCCCCGAATAGCGGTTCAGGTCCGGCGCGGTGAAGTTCTCACCGGACGTCAGCAGCACGGCCTCCGCCTGCGCCGCGCCGGTGATCTGGCCGACCGCCACCTCCAGGGCGCCGAGCATGCCGTTGCAGCCCTGGCGCAGGTACAGCGACGTGGCCGGCTCCAGTTCCAGCTCCCGCAGGACGTATCCCGGCGGGTAGGAACCCTGCGGACCCTGGTAGTGCACGGCGCTGTGCACATGGCTCGTGATGGAGTCCGGGTCGAGCTTCGAGCGGGACAGGGTGGTGCGCGCGGCGGCGATCGCCAGCTCGACGGCGGGGATGTCGTGCGCCAGATGGGTCCCGGTCAGCCCGTTGGCGTCCACCACGTCCTGGCCGATCAGTCCTTGCGCCACGGCCCGCTCGACCGGTTCGAACTCGTGCAGCACCACCCCGAGCGAGTCGATGAACACGTTGTCAATTCTCATCCTGGGACCTTCCGTTGTCGTCGAGGGGTGAGGCGGCCGGGGCGAGCAACTGCTCGATCAGATGCCGGGCGAGGTCCAGCGGCGTCTCGAAGTCGAACACCACACCCGCCGCCAGCCGGAGCCCCGTCGCCTCGACGAGCGCCGTACGCAGCTGCAGCGCGGTGAGCGAGTCGAACCCGAGGTCCTTCAGCCGGGCGTCCTCGGCCACACCGTCCGGTGCGCTGTGGCCGAGGACGGCACCCGCCCGCTCCCGCACCAGGGCGGTCACCACCGTCTCCCGTTCCTGCGGGTCCATCGCCGCCAGACGGTGCGGGAGGTCGTCCTTCTCCTGCGGGGTGTCCTGCGCCGTGCGGCGCGCAGGGGCGGACACGAGGGACCGCAGCACGGCCGGTACGGCGCCGGACCTGGCGTCGTCGGCCAGGGCGGCGAAGTCCAGCCGGGAGGCGACGACGAGGCTCCGCCCCGCCGCCCACGCCGCGTCGAAGAGTCCGAGACCCTGCTCGCTGCGCAGCGGACGCGTGCCGCGCAGCGCCGTCGGCCGCCGGTCCCCCGTGGCGGAGCCCGACAGACCGCTCGCCTCGGCCCACAGGCCCCAGGCGATGGATGTCGCCGGGACGCCCCGGGAGCGCAGATGGTGGGCGAACGCGTCCAGGAACGTGTTGGCCGCCGCGTAGTTGGCCTGTCCGGGACCGCCCATGATCCCGGCGGCGGACGAGTACAGCACGAACCGCTCCACTCCGTTCTCCCGGACCAGCTCGTGAAGGTGCACGGCCGCGTCCACCTTCGGGCGCAGCACCCTGCTCAGCCGCTCGGCCGTCAGGGACGGGAGGATGCCGTCGTCCACCGCGCCGGCGGTGTGCACCACCGCACCGATCCGCAGGCCGTCCAGCAGCGCGGCCAGCGCACCCCGGTCCGTCACGTCGCAGGCCGCCACCCGGACCCGGGCACCGAGCGCGGAGAGCTCGGCCTCCAGCGCGGCGGCGCCGGGAGCCTCGGGACCCTGACGGCTCGTCAACAACAGGTCATCCACACCGTGTTCGGTCACCAGGTGGCGGGCGAGGGCGGAACCCAGCGTTCCCGTGCCCCCCGTGATCAGAACGGTGCTCCCCGGGGCGACGGTGAACGCCGGGAGCGTCCCGGCCGGAGCCGGCCGGGTCATCCGCGGCACCCGCGCGGTCCGACCGCGCAGCGCCCACTGCGGTTCCGCGGACGCCACCACACGGTCCAGGGCACGCCACGTGGGCTTGGCGAGGTCGGTGTCCACGAGCACGAAGCGGCCCGGGTACTCCGACTGCGCGCTGCGCACGAGTCCCCAGACGGCGGATACCGCGAGGTCCGGCGCGGACGCGTCCTCGGCGCCGTTCACCCCGGCGACGGCCCCACGGGTGAGGAACACCAGCCGGGAACCGTCGTACACGGACGTCGTCACCCAGGCGCGGGCCGTCTCCAGGGCCCGCGCCGTCGCGGCGTGGACGGCGTCCACCAGCTCCTGGCCGGAGAGATCACCGGCCTCCCGCAGGAAGGGAACCACGACGACGTCGGGCACGGCCCGCCCGGCCTGAACGGCGGCGGTCAGCGCCGCCAGGTCCGCATACGCCTCCGCGTACCGTCCCGCCGTCATCAGCGACGAGCGCGCCTGTACGGGGTCGTCTCCCACGATGGCCCAGGTCGTGCCCGGGTCCACGGGGAGGTCACGCGTGCCGGTCTCCGCCCACTCGATCTCGAACAGGCTGTCCTGCTGCGCCACGTCCGTGGCCCTGAGCACGCCGTGCCGGACGGGCTCCGGGCGCAGGGACGCCGTCGACAGGACGGGGCTGCCGGTCGCGTCGGCCGCGAGCAGTGACACCGAACCGTCGGGGCGCGGAGAGAGCCGGGCACGCAGGACGGAGGCCCCGGACGCGTGCAGCGCGACCTCCCGCCAGGCTCCTGCCCGCCAGCGGCCCGGGGCCTCGGGCAGGACGCCCTTGACGGCCACCAGACCGAGCAGGACACCGGCCAGCACCGGGTGCAGCCCGAACCGGCGGGCCTCCGCGCGCAGCGCGTCCGGCAGGGCGAGCTCCGCGAACACCTCGGTGCCGCGGCGCCACACGCCGCCCACCGACGCGTTCTCCGGAAGCAATCCGGACTCGGCGACCGGCACCGCGTCCGCGGGCGGCCAGGCTTCCAGGTCCCACTCCGGCCCGTCCGCCGCAGCGGCCAGCTCGCCCGTCGCGTGACAGATCCACGGCAGGCCCAGAACCTCCTCGGAGCGCCGCGAGTGAACGGACACCGCGCGTGAGCCGGGCTCGGCGCCCTCGCCGACGGTGACGCGGATCTGGAGGGAGTCGGACGCGGGCACCACCAACGGCGCCTGGGGCGTCAGGCCGAGCAGCCGGCCGAGACCCAGCTGCTCCCCGGCCGCGAGGGCCAGCTCGGCGACCAGCCAGTCGAGGTCCGGCCGTGCGGCGTCGGGCCGCTCGCCCACCAGCCACGGGTGCGTCCTGGCCGAGAGACGGCCGGTGAACACCACGGTCTCGGTCCCGGGCAGCTCGACGGCCGTGCCCAGCAGGGGGTGCGAGGCGGACACCGTACCCAGCCCGGACGCGCCGCGCGCGGAGCTCGCGGACGGGGTGAGCCAGTGGTGGGTGCCTTGGAAGGGGTAGGTGGGG
>MUNG01000443.1 GCA_002154585.1 Streptomyces pseudogriseolus | reverse complement strand
ACCCTGGACCAGCACGCCCCGGCCCCGCCCGCCCTGGACCGGGACGGCCGATAGACCTCCACCCACACGGGGACCGGCCGCGGCGGCGCGGAGGGGGAGCCGCCGCGGCCGAGGTGTGAGATGAGGGGCCGTTTCCGGTGTCACCAGACACCCGGAAACGGCCCCCCCCTTTTCGTGTGTGCCGTGGTCAGGCCGCCGGGGCGTAGTCGTCCAGGTCGCACTCGTCGATCAGCGGGACGCTCGCCTCGTCGTCCACCTCGATCCGGGCCGGGGTGGTCTGGCCCTCCGTGACGAAGATGTCCTCGGTCCTGCTGACCAGTTCCTCGCCGGCCGCGTCCCGGAAGACCACCGTCACCGTGAAGAGGCCGCTCGTCGTGCTGTCGTTGGTGACCTCGACGGTGGCGTACGGCGTCTCCTCGGACGCGCAGTCGACCAGCGTCACCGTGGCGTCCTCCGGGGACGCCGTGGCCTCCGAGCCGCCGGACGAGCCGTTGCCGTAGTCGTCGTAGTCATCGTCGTCGTAGTAGTCGCGGTGCGAGCCGCCGCTCGACGAGTCGTGGTTCTGGCTGGAGCTGCTGCATCCGCCACCGCCGCCGCCGTCGTGGCTCCCGCTGCCGCCTCCGTGGCCGCGGCCGGTGGAGAAGCCGGTGAGGGCGAGGACGACGAGCGTCGAGACGGCCGTGAGCTTGAGTGTCTTCCCCCGAGAAGTCATGACCGCCAGGTTAGCGATCTTTCTGTCACGGTCATGTCACTGCTTGTCGACCGTCCCGCACCCGGCGTAGCGTCGGCCCTGAGGGCGGCGGACACCGCCGCCCCGCAGCGGCGGCCGCCGTCCGGGCCCCTTCCGTGCAGCCGGCACGACGGCCGTCCCTCGGCAGGGCACAGGCCCCCGGAGCGACGCCGGGGACGGCCCGTCTCACGCCGTCCGTGCCGTGCCCGTGCCCTTCTCCGCGTCCAGCGCGTACACGCAGCGGTCCTTGCTGCAGGCGTACACCACGCCGTCCCGCACCACCGGCGAGCCGGTGATCTCGCCGCCGGTGGCGAGCTTCCAGCGCAGCCGGCCGTCGTCGGCCTTCAGCGTGTACAGCAGGTGGTCGCTGGAGCCGAAGTGGATCCGCCCCTCGGCCACCGCGGGCGCGCCCACGATCTCGCCGCCGGACTGGAAGCGCCACTTGGGCGTGCCGGTGACCGCGTCCAGCGTGTAGAGGCCCTTGCCGCTGCCCACGTGGACATGGCCCGCCGCGACCAGCACCGGCTCGACCGAGGAGCGCGCCTCGGTGGCGATGCGCCAGCGGTCGCGGCCGTCGGTGGCGTCCAGGGCGTAGACCGTGCCGAGGTAGTCGGCGAGGTACACCCCGCCGCCGGTGACCGCGGGGCCGGGCACGAAGGCGGGCGGGCACAGGAAGACCGCCGGGGCCTCGAAGTGCCAGCGGACGTGCCCGGAGGCGGCCTCCAGGGCGAGCACCCGGGTGCCGGCGCAGACGTAGACGTAGCCGTCGGGCGCGGCGGTAAGGCGGACCGGGACGCCGCCGCAGGAGGCCGCGTCGCCGATCGGGTACGACCAGCGCTCCTCGCCGGTGCGCGCGTCCAGGGCGCGCAGGCGGGCGTCCTGCCAGACGTAGGCGGTGCCGTCGAAGAGGGCGGGGCCGGCCTCCGGGGACTCGAAGTCGGTCTGGCAGCCGGTCAGTTCCCACAGCTTCTGCCCGCCGGACGCCTCCCAGCCCTGGACGCCGCCGCCGCGGGTGCCGGTGAGCACGGTGCCGCGGTCGGCCTTCAGGGAGTACACCCAGGCGTCCGTGTTCAGCCGCCACAGGTCGCCGCCCTCGCGGGCGTCGAGCGCGTACAGGGTCGGGCCGTCGGAGGCGTGGATACGGCCGTCGGCGACCGCCATCGACCAGGCGACGTCCCGTGTCTTGAAGCGGCGCCGGCCGGTGGCCACGTCCAGGGCGTGCACCTCGAAGGAGGTGACGTACACCAGGTCGCCGGCCACGGCGGGCGTGCCCCACACGTCGTTGGACATGCGGAACCGCCAGGGGCGCCAGCCGCCGGGCTGCTCCGGCGGCGCGGCGGGCGCCGGGGGCGCGGGCGCGCCGGCGGGCTCGGCGCCGTTGACGCCGGCGCGGGACGTGGTCCAGGTCGCGGCGAGGGCGGCGGAGGGCGGGGGCGCCTGCACGGCGGCCGCGCGCGTGTCGGCGACGCGCGGGCCGGGACCGATGGGCACCGCGGCGCCGGCCAGCCGGACGGGCCCGGTGCCGGCCGCGCCGACGGGGGCCTGCTGCGGCGGGACGACCGGGTCGTGCGGCGGCGGAGGCGGTACGGGGGGACGCGCGCCGCCCCGCTGCGGCCGCTGTGCTGCGGCGGCCGGGCGGGGCGGCCGCCGCGGCGCGCCTCGATCAGGCCGACCGCCCGCTCGGGCAGCCAGGCCGACGCCGTGCCGCTGTCGTCGGAGCCGGAGCCGAACAGGTGGGGGGCGAGCTGCGCCTGGAGGTCGGCGGGGTTGGGCCGGGCCGTGGGGTCCATCTGCATGCACGACTCGATGAGCGGACGCAGCTCGTCCGGCAGACCCTCGAGGTCCGGGCCCTCGCGCAGCAGCATGAAGACCGTCTCGACGGGGTTGGCGCCGTGGAACGGGGGGTGGCCGGTGGCGGCGAAGACCAGCATGGAGCCGAGGGAGAACACGTCGCTCGCGCCGGTGACGCTGCGGGAGTCCTTGGCCTGCTCCGGGGACATGTAGGCGGGGGTGCCGACGGCGACGTTGGTCATCGTCAGCCGGGTGTTGGACACCCCCGAGGCGATGCCGAAGTCGATCACGCGGGGGCCGTCCTCGACGACCAGCACGTTGGACGGCTTGAGGTCGCGGTGGACCAGGCCCGCGCCGTGGATCGACTGGAGCGCCTCGGCGACGCCCGCGGCGAGCCAGCGCACGGCCTGCGCGGGCAGCGGCCCGCACTCGTTCACTATCTCCTCGAGCGAGGGGGCGGGGACGTACGCGGTGGCCAGCCACGGCACGGCGGCGCGCGGGTCGGCGTCGACGACGGCCGCCGTGTAGAAACCGGAGACCGCGCGGGCCGCCTCCACCTCGCGCGTGAAGCGCACCCGGAACAGCTGGTCCTCGGCCAGCTCGGTCCGGACCGTCTTGATCGCCACCCGCCGGCCGGACGCCGAGCGCGCGAGATAGACCAGCCCCATGCCGCCGGCTCCCAGCCGTCCCAGCACCTCGAACGGCCCGATTCGCCGCGGATCGTGCTGCGTCAGCTGATCCACCACTTGCCTGCCACCTCCCCGTACGCGTCGCGCCACCACCTGTGCGCGACCGTAGTGCAGCGTCTCACCACCGCACCGCCGTGGCGGCACGCACCCCGATTCTTCCTGTCCGGGCCCCCAGGTGCGAACCGGCCGACAAATCGGGTGTCCAGGTTTGCATATGACACGAACGTACGGTCGGACGATGTGCGCGGGGGCGGACGCGGCGGCGGCACCGAGCGTACGGTCAGCGGCGCAGCAGCGCGAAGGACGCCCCCTGATTGTCGGTGACGACGGCCGCCGTCCCGTACGAGGTGTCGAAGGGCGGCACCTGGGTCCGGCCGCCGAGCCGGGTCACCCGCTCCAGGGCGGGCTCCAGTTCCCGCACGGCGAAGTGGACGAGGAGGTGCGGCGGCATCTCGGGGGCGAAGACCTCGGAGACGGGCGCGCGCCCGAAGTCGGGGTCGGCGCCCTCGCCGAACAGGGCGTCGTGGAAGAGGTCGCCGTAGAAGGCGTTGGCCGTGTCCGTGTCCCGTGTGTAGAGCTGCACCCAGGCGAAGGCGCCCGGCTCGTGGCGGCGTCCGAAGCCGGCCGTGGTGCCGGGCTGCCAGAGCGAGAACACCGCGCCCTCGGGGTCGGTGACGAGCGCGGTGCGGCCGAGGTCGCCGAACGGCGCGGGGGGCGCCACCACCTGTCCGCCGGCCGCGCGGATGCGGGCGCACAGCGCGTCGGCGTCCGGGGTGAAGAAGGACACCGTCCAGACCGTCGGCAGCCGTCCGTCCGTCTTGCGCGCGAGGGACGCGACGGGGTCGCCGTCCTTCGACGCCCGGACCGTCCCGGTGGGCTGGTCCTCGAAGGTCCAGCCGAACAGCTCACCGTAGAACCGCTTGCCCGCCTCCAGATCGGGCAGCTGCGCGTCCACCCAGCAGGGGGTGCCCTCCGTGTACTCCGACGCCCTGTTTTCGGCCATACCGACAACGTAGCCGTGCCGCCCGCACCCCGCCGACCAGGCACACCAGGGTTCCCCGGCCCTCGCACCCCATTTGCAGTCGGCCGAATCGCGCTCCCGAACCCCGTCGGTAAGCTGACGGCATGACAGGACAAGTGCGTACCGTCGACGGCCGCGTGGCCGGCCGGCGTGGGCAGGAGACCCGGCAGAAGCTGCTCGACTGCCTCAGCGAGATGCTCAGCTCGTCCCCGTACCGGGATGTCAAGGTCATCGACGTCGCCCGCCGCGCCGGGACCTCGCCGGCCACCTTCTACCAGTACTTCCCGGACGTCGAGGGCGCCGTCCTCGAGCTCGCCGAGACCATGGCGGCCGAGAGCGGGACCCTGACCGAGCTGGTCGAGGGACGCTCCTGGAGCGGGCGGGCCGGCTGGCAGACGGCGCAGGAACTGGTGGACGGCTTCCTGGAGTTCTGGCGGCACAACGACGCGATCCTGCGCGTGGTGGATCTCGGCGCCGCCGAAGGGGACAAACGTTTCTCCAAGATCCGTCTGAAGGTCCTCAACGCCGTGGAGTCCTCCCTCGCCGGAGCGGTCTCCGAGCTCCAGGCGAAGGGGCGGATCGACAAGGACGTCAATCCGGGCGCGGTCGCCGGGTCCCTGGTCGCCATGCTGGCCGCCGTGGCCTCGCACCAGAAAGGTTTCTCCTCCTGGGGCGTCAAGCAGGCCGAGATCAAGCCGAACCTGGCGCTGCTGGTGCACCTGGGGGTCACCGGGCGCAAGCCGACCAAGTAGCCGCGCTCGGCTCCGCACCCCCGCGCGACCCCGCACTTCCTGTCATCCGGGCGGCGGTTCACTCCGGTGGACCGCCGCCTGTCGCGTCCCCGGGGGCGGTCCGGTTCCGATGGTGGGGGCACGACGTGCGGAACACGTCCCCGCCGGCCGGCGTCGCACCGCCAGGCCGAGGGCCTGAACGCCCCGACGCCGACGACGCTGGAGGAACCGTCATGGCCCTGTCCCGTGAAGAGCGCGAGCAGTTCCTGTCCGAACCGCACGTGGCCGCGATCGCGGTGGACGCGGGCGAGGGCCGCGCCCCGCTGACCGTGCCGATCTGGTACCAGTACGCGCCCGGCGAGGACGTGTGGATCCTCACCGGCCTGCACTCCCGCAAGAACCGGCTGCTCCAGGCCACGGGACGCTTCTCCCTCCTGGTGGACCGCGTCGAGCCGACCATCCGCTACGTCTCCGTCGAGGGGCCGGTCGTCGACACCTCCCCCGCCACGGTCGAGAAGCTGCGGGAGCTCTCGGAGCGCTACCTGCCGCCGGAGAAGGTCGACGGGTACGTGGACTTCGCCTGGAAGAGCCACGGGGAGCAGGTCGTCGTGCGGATGCGTCCGGAGCGGTGGGTGTCGTCGGACCTCGGCTCGGTCTGAGACGGGCCGGCGCCCTCGGAGGCCGACAATCACCCCATGGAACCCGACCTTCACGAGCTGCTGCGGTCCCTGCGGGTGTGGGACCCGGCCGTCACCGACCTGCGCCCCTTCGACACCGAACGCGCCCCCGCCGAGCCGCTGCCGCTGTTCGCGCGGTGGCTGGCCGAGGCCGCGGCGGCCGGGCAGCCCGAGCCGCACACCATGTCCCTGGCGACGGCGGACGCGGACGGTCTGCCGGACGTACGGATCGTGATGCTGCACGGCGCGGACGAGCGGGGCTGGTCGTTCGCCACGCACGCGCACAGCCGCAAGGGCGGGCACCTCGCCGCCCGCCCGTACGCGGCCCTCGCCTTCTACTGGCCGGTCCTGGGGCGCCAGGTGCGCGTACGGGGCCGCGTCACGGCCGCCCCGCCCGAGGAGGCCCGTGCGGACCTGCACGCCCGCTCCACCGGCGCGCTGGCCGCGGCCCTGACCGGCCGCCAGAGCGCGGTGCTCCCCTCCCCTGAGGAGCTGACCCGCGCCTCCGAGGCAGCCTGGGCGCAGGCGCGCCGCGCCCCGGACACCCCGGCGCCCTCCTGGACCCTCTACCACCTCGCCCCGGACGAGGCGGAGTTCTTCCAGGGCGACCCCGGCCGCCGCCACGTCCGGCTGCGGTACCGCCGGGAGGGAGCGGGGTGGGTGCGGGAGCTGCTGTGGCCGTGAGGGGGCCGGCCGGGGTCACGTGAGGTGTGGGGACTTCATGGGGACATTGAACGTGCGATCACGACATCATGTGATCATTCCGCAACCAATTCCGGTCTTGACCGAGACCCATCAACCACCTGCCGGATTACGCTCGCGGTCATGGCCGACTCCACCACGTCCGCGCAGCCCACTGCGCCCGCCCGGGCGGACCGCCCCGTCTACGTCGTCGGCGGCGGCCCCGGCGGACTGTCCGTCGCGTACGCCCTGCGCGCCCGCGGGGTGCGGGCCGTCGTGCTCGAGCGGTCCGAGCGGGTCGGCGACTCCTGGCGCCGCCACTACGACCGGCTGCACCTGCACACCACCCGGCGCCGCTCCGCCCTGCCCGGCCTGCCGATGCCCCGCCGCTTCGGACGCTGGCCGTCCCGCGACGACGTGGTCCGCTACCTGGAGAAGTACGCCGAGCACCACCGCCTGGAGATCGTCACCGGCGTCGAGGTGTCCCGCGTCGAACGCACCCCCGACGGCACCGGCTGGCTGCTGCGCGCCACCGGCGGGCGCGAGCTGACCGGCGCGGCGGTCGTCGTCGCCACCGGCTTCAACCACACCCCGCGCATACCCGGCTGGCCCGGCCGGGAGACGTACACCGGCGAGTTCCTGCACGCCTCCCGGTACCGCAACGCCAAGCCCTTCGCCGGGCGGGACGTGCTGGTGGCGGGTGTCGGCAACACGGGCGCCGAGATCGCCGTCGACCTTGTGGAGGGCGGCGCCTCCCGGGTGCGGCTGGCGGTGCGCACCCCGCCGCACATCGTGCGCCGCTCGACCGCCGGCTGGCCCGCGCAGTACTCCGGGATCCTGGTGCGCCGGCTGCCGGTGCCGCTGGTCGACCGGATCAGCCGCCTCCAGGCGCGGATCGCGGTGCCGGACCTCTCCGGGCACGGCCTCCCCCGCCCGGAGACCGGGCTCTACAGCCGCGTCCGGGAAGGCGCGATCCCCGTGCAGGACGTCGGTCTGATCGACGCCGTGCGCAAGGGCGCGGTGGAGGTGGTCGCCGCCGTGAAGGGCTTCGAGGAGGGCGAGGTGCTGCTGGCCGACGGCGAGCGCGTCGCCCCGGACGCGGTGATCGCGGCCACCGGGTACGAGCGCGGGCTGGAGGGCCTGGTCGGCGGCCTCGGCGTGCTGGACGACCGGGGCAGACCCGTGGCCCACGGCGCCCGCACCCCGGCCGGCGCCCCCGACCTCTACTTCACCGGCTTCACCAACCCGATCAGCGGCAACCTCCGGGAGATGGCCCTGGACGCCCGGCGCATCGCCCGCGCGATCGACCGCAGCGGCAGGGCGTCCCGGCTGCCGGGGGTCTGAGCCCAGGGGCGCCTCAACTCGCGGTGCGAACCGCCGGGGCCCGGCACGAGGCGCGGCTCAGCTCGCGGTGAGAACCGCCGGACGCTTGCGGATCACCAGGGCCATCAGGGCCGCCGCCGCGCACAGCGCGCCCGACGCCAGCCAGACCACGTCGTACGAGCCGAACGTGTCCCGCGCGAGGCCGCCCACGAAGGCCACGATCGCCGCGCCCACCTGGTGCGACGCCAGCACCCAGCCGAACACGATGGGGCTGTCGTCGCCGTAGTGCTCCCGGCACAGCGCGAGCGTCGGCGGCACGGTGGCGACCCAGTCCAGGCCGTAGAAGACGATGAACAGCAGCATCGGCGGGTGCACGGACGGCGCGAGCAGCAGCGGCAGGAAGAGCAGGGAGACGCCGCGCAGCGCGTAGTAGACGGCCAGCAGCCTGCGCGCGTCGAAGCGGTCGGTGAACCAGCCGGACGCCACCGTGCCCACCACGTCGAAGACGCCGATGACGGCCAGCAGGGACGCGGCGGTGGTGATCGGCATGCCGTGGTCGTGCGAGGCGGGCACGAAGTGGGTCTGGATCAGCCCGTTGGTGGACGCCCCGCAGATCGCGAAGGTGCCGGCGAGCAGCCAGAACGGGCCGGTGCGGGCGGCCGAGGCGAGCACGGTCAGCGCGCGCCGGGCGGCCCCGGGCACGGGCGCGGGCTTGGGCACGAACTTCTTGGCGCCGTAGGGCTTCTGGCCGATGTCGGCCGGGTGGTCGTGCAGCAGCAGCCAGACGAACGGCACCACCGCGAGCGCGGCCAGCGCCACCGTCACGGCCGCGGGCCGCCAGGAGTGGCGGTCGACGATCCACGACAGCAGCGGCAGGAAGATCAGCTGCCCGGAGGCGGACGCGGCGGTGAGGATGCCGCTGACCAGGCCGCGCCGCTCGGTGAACCAGCGGTTGGTGACGGTGGCGGCGAACGCCAGCGCCATCGAGCCGGACCCGAGGCCCACCAGCAGGCCCCAGCAGAGCATCAGCTGCCAGGCGGCGGTCATCCACACGGTGGCGCCGGAGCCGGCCGCGATCACGGTCAGCGCGACGGCGACGACCCGGCGGATGCCGTAGCGGTCCATCAGCGCCGCCGCGAACGGGGCGGTGAGGCCGTACAGCGCAAGGTTGACGGAGACCGCGGCGCCGATGGTGCCGCGGGACCAGCCGAATTCGGCGTTCAGCGGGTCGATGAACAGCCCCGGCACGGCGCGGAAGGCGGCGGCGCCGATGATCGTCACGAAGGTGACGGCGGCGACGAACCAGGCGCGGTGCACCCGGAGGCGGGTCGGCTTGCGGCCGCTCGCGGGCGGCCCGACGGCGGCGGTCTTGCTGGTCGTGGTCACGCCGTACAGCGTCGGGCAAGCATGTCCGCTTCAACGAGTGGCCCGAGGGACAGCCTTCGCTAGGATCGGGCCATGCCTGTGATCCCGCCCGAGCCGTCCCCGTGCCCGCCCCGGCCCCACCGCGTGGTCGTGCTCGCCCTCGACGGGCTGCTCCCCTTCGAGCTGGGCATCCCGCACCGCATCTTCGGCCGCCCCAGGGACGAGCGGGGCCGGCCGCTGTACGAGGTGCTCACCTGCTCGGTCCGGCCGCCGGGACCGGTGAGGACGGACGCCGACTTCACGGTCCACGTGCCCCACGGCCCGGAGGCGCTGGCCACCGCCGACACGGTGATCGTCCCGGCCTGCTACGAGCTCGGGCCCGTCTTCGAGCGGGGCGAGCTGACGGACGAACTGGCCGACGCGCTCGGCCGCATCCCGCCGACGGCCCGCATCGCCTCCATCTGCACCGGGGTGTACGTCCTCGCCGCCGCCGGCCGGCTCGACGGGCGCCGCGCCACCACGCACTGGGCGGACGCGGAGCGGCTCCAGCGGCTGTTCCCGAAGGTCGACGTCGACCCGGACGTGCTGTTCGTCGACGACGGCGACATCCTCACCTCGGCGGGCGTGGCGGCCGGGATCGACCTGTGCCTGCACATNNCCGGTGCCCGACCCCCAGCAGGCGTCCACGAGCGGCGCCCGCGCCTGGGCGCTGGGCCGGCTGCACGAGCCGATCCAGCTGCGCGACATGGCGGAGCGGGAGTCGATGTCGGTACGCACCTTCACCCGCCGCTTCCGTGAGGAGACCGGGGTCAGTCCGGGGCAGTGGCTCACCCGCCAACGGGTCGAGCGGGCACGGTACTTGCTGGAGACCACCGAGCTGACGGTGGACCAGGTGGCGCGGGACGCGGGGTTCGGCACGGCCCAGTCCATGCGGGCCCACCTCCAAGCGGCCCTCGGCGTGACCCCGACGGCCTACCGCCGCACGTTCCGCGC
>MUNG01000442.1 GCA_002154585.1 Streptomyces pseudogriseolus | reverse complement strand
TGGACACGCTGATCGCGGCGGCCGTCGGCTGCGGGCTGCCGGTGGAGCGCCCCGAGGCCACCATGATCATGGTGTGCGGCGCGGCGGCCACCCAGGTGGCCGTGCTGTCGCTCGGCTCGATCGTGCGGGCCGAGCGCATCCCGGTGGGCGGCGAGGCGGTGGACGCGGCGATCGTGCAGCACCTGCGCCACCAGCACGAGCTGATGCTGCCCAGCCAGTCCGTGCGTCCGCTCCAGCTCGCGCTGGAGGGGAACGGGCTGACCCCCGAGGGGCCGGAGGTCACGGAGATCCACGGCCGGGACGTCGCCACCGGGCTTGCCCGGTCGGTGAAGGTGGACACGGCGGCGGTGCGGCGGGCCATCCAGACGCCGCTCACCGCCGTGCTGGACGGCATCGGCAAGGTGCTGCGGGACTGCCCGCCCGACCTGGTCGCCGACCTGGCCGACCGGGGCATCATGATGGTCGGCGGCAGCGCCCTGCTGCCGGGCCTGGACCAGATGCTGCGTCAGGCGACCGGTATGCCGGTGCACATCGCGGAGCGCCCGGAGCTGTGCGCCGTGGAGGGGCTCGGCGCGATGCTGGAGGGCCGTATCGCCCCGATGGTCCTGGACCCCCTGGGCGCCTGAGGCCCCCCTCAGCTCCGAAGACGCACCTCCGGCCTGCCCGCACCCCCGCGGGCAGGCCCTCGTGCGTTCCGGGCCGTTCCCTCACGGCGGTGTGTACCGCGGCTCAGGGCGGGCAGGCGCATCGGCAGCGCAGCACGCCGGCCACCCACGAGCACCGACAGGGCGGTGACATGACTTCCGCGGCTTCGTTCCCCCCGGGACGGCAGGACACCTTGGTCATCGGCGGTCGCATGGACGCGGACCGGGCGCTGCTCACCCCGCGCGGGGAGCTGGTGCGCGGCTGCGCCCAGCTGCTGGCGGAGAGACTGGCCGGGCTGCCCTCCGGCACGGCGCGGGTCGACCTGGACATGAGCGGTGTGCACTTCATGGACACCGCCGGTCTGGAGTTCCTGGAGGTGCTGCGCGAGCACGCGCGCCGGCGGTCCATGCCGGTCACGACGGCCCGCTGGAGCGGGCAGCCGCGCCGCATCCTGGAGCTGGCCGGGCTGGACACCACGGACCCGCTGCGCTCCCCCGCGCCGCGACCGTCGCCCGCAGGGTCGGCGGTGGCGCTGGAGCGCGAGGAGCGGCTGCACCTGCTCCAGGAGGAGGTGGAGCAGCTGCGGCAGGCCATCGCGTCCCGCCCGGTCATCGACCAGGCGCGCGGCATCCTGATGGCGACGTACGGCTGCACCTCGGACGAGGCGTGGCACATCCTGCGGCAGGCGTCCCAGCTGTCCAACACCAAGCTGCGGGCCGTCGCCGAGTCGCTGACGTCCTGCGCGGCGGCGGAGGGCACTCCCCCGCCGCCGGAGGTGCGCACGGCGCTGGCGCGCGCCCTCGCCCGCCGCGCAGCGCGGTGACATCGCCGCGCGCGGGGTACTCGTAGTCGCCATGACGACGACGGGCACCGCGACAGGGAGGCGGCACGAATGAGCGAGCACACTCCGTCCCAGGCCGAGGGCGACCGGGACGACAGCGAATGGACCGTCCCCGACGTGGTGCACACCACGCCCTCGCAGGCGGAAGGGGAGCGCGACCCGTCGGACGCGCCGACGGCGTCCGACGACAACGCCGTACGGGGGACGCACGAGGGCGGGTGACCCCGGTGCGGCGAAAACGCGGCGAAAGGCGGTTCCGTGGAACCTGACGTGATGGTGGGGCGGGTGGGACTCGAACCCACGGCCGACGGATTATGAGTCCGCTGCTCTAACCGGCTGAGCTACCGCCCCATAGCGGCGTGTCGCGTACATGTGTGCGCGCCGTCTGCCGCAGCATAGCCGCTCATACGATCTCCTGCTTCGGATGGTCGGCTGCGTACGGCCCTGTTGACCATGAAGACAGCGCCGCGCCGCGCGCGGTTCCACCGGAGACGAAACCGGACGCGAGAACCGGGCACGGAACCGGACATGAAAAAGGACCCCTTCGGGGTCCTCGTTCAGCATGCTCCCCCGACTGGACTCGAACCAGTAACCTGCCGGTTAACAGCCGGCTGCTCTGCCAATTGAGCTACGGAGGACCGAGCTCCCCCGACTGGACTCGAACCAGTAACCTGCCGGTTAACAGCCGGCTGCTCTGCCAATTGAGCTACGGAGGAATGCCTCGTTCTGCATCGAACGCACCCGCCTGGGTATCCGCCAGGGGGCGCGCGCTCGCTGCGACACATACATTAGCGCAAGCAGGGGGGTGCTCCGCCAATCGGTACTCCCCGGCCCGTCGCCGCGCCGGAGACCCACGCAGACTGGAACAACGGGAAGGGTGGCCGCCATGCGATACCGGCTCACGTTCGTCGCCGGAGTCGTCCTGGGTTACGTGCTGGGCACGAAAGCCGGGCGGGAGCGCTACGAGCAGATGAAGAGGTCAGCGCTTCAGCTGGCGCAGAACCCCGCGGTCCGCAACACGGCGGAGACCGCGGCCCAGCAGAGCCGTGACTTCGCCGACAAGGCGTACCACGCGGTGAGCGACAAGGTCGGCGACCGCATGCCCGACTCGGTCGCCCAGCGCGTGCACGCCCTGCGGGAGCGCACCGCGCACGGCCCGGCCGAGGACGACTGGGGCACGAGCAACACCTGACGGACACCGCATCTGTCCCCATGCGGCAAAATCGCCGTATGGGGATAGTCGCCGGGCTGGACAGTGCGCCCGATTTCACTCGCATCGTCGTCTGTGACACGGACACCGGGGCCGTGCTCAGGCAGGGGTACGCCCCGCACCCGGTGCAGGGTCCCGACGCCGGCCGTTCCTCGGACGTCGACCCGCAGGCCTGGCTGCTGTCCTTGGGCGAGGCCGCGAGCGGCGGGCTGCTGGAGGGCGTGCAGGCCATCGGCGTGTCCGCGCAGGCGGGCGCGCTGGTGCCGCTGGACGCGCAGGGCAACACGGTCCGTCCGGCGATGACCGGGGGCGACAAGCGCGCGCAGGTCGCGGCGGCCGATCTGGTCGACGCGTTCGGCGGGCGCGAGTCGTGGGCGCAGGCCGTGGGCTGTGTGCCGGGCGCCGCGCAGCCGGTGACCAAGCTGCGCTGGATGGCCCGTACGGAACCGGAGCACGCGGCGCGCACGGCCGTGCTGCTCCAGGCGCAGGACTGGCTGGTGTGGCAGCTGCTGGGCCGGCCGGTGCGCCGGACCACCGACCGGGGCGGCGCCTCCGGCACCGGCTACTGGGCGGCGGCCACCGGCGGTTACCGGCCCGACCTGGTGGAGCTGGCGCTCGGGCACCAGGCGATGCTGCCCGAGGTGATCGGCCCGGCGGACGCGGCCGGCACCACCCCCGAGGGGCTGATGATCTCCGCCGGCACGGCGGACACGATGGCGGCGGCGTTCGGGCTCGGCATCGGGCTCGGCGACGCGGTGGTGTCGCTGGGCGCGTCCGGCTCGGTGATGGCCGTGCACCCCGAGGCGCTCGTCGACCGCACCGGCATGATCACGTCGCTGGCCGACGCGACCGGCATGCACCTGCCCGTGGTCACCACGCTGAACGCGGTGCGGGCGCTGCGCGGTACGGCCGAACTGCTGGGGCTGCCGGACCTGGAGAGCCTGTCCGACCTGGCGATGAAGTCGACGCCGGGCGCGCACGGGCTGGTGCTGCTGCCGTACCTGGAGGGCGAGCGCACGCCGAGCCTGCCGCACACCGCCGGGACCCTCGCGGGGCTGCGGCGGGAGTCGATGAAGCCGGAGCACCTGGCGCGGGCGGCGTTCGAGGGGATGCTGTGCGGGCTCGCGGACGCGCTGGACGTGCTGCGCGGCCGGGGCGTGGAGGTGCGCCGGGTGTTCCTGCTCGGTCCCGCGGCCGAGCTGCCCGCCGTGCAGGCGGCGGCGCCCGCGCTGTTCGGGGCGCAGGTGGTCGTGCCGCAGCCCGCGGACTACGCGGCGACGGGCGCGGCCCGGCAGGCGGCCTGGGCGCTCGGCGTCTCGCAGGGCGTCCTCGATCCGCGGACCCCGCCGGTGTGGCCGGGTCCGGTGGCGCAGGTGCTGGACCCGGGCGAGGAGCTGGCGGTGGGTCAGGCGGTGCGCCAGCAGTACGTGGCGGTGCGCGAGCAGATCCACCCTGGGGCCTTCCAGCAGTAGGCCCGGGGCGTGCAGGCATAGGACCGGGGTCGTGCCGGCACTGGGCCTCGGGCAAGGGCCCGTAAATGGGTTGAGGTAACGCGGGTGGAGTGTTCGACGATAGGGGCCAAGGGCAACCGTTGGCCCCGCCAGTCCACTCCGAGAGATGCAGCGTGCTCATACGACTTCTTCGTGACCGCCTACGCCCCTACCAAAGACCCCTCGCCCTCCTGGTGGCCCTGCAGTTCCTCCAGACCTGCGCCACGCTCTACCTGCCCACGCTGAACGCGGACATCATCGACAACGGCGTCGTCCAGGGTGACACCGGTTACATCCTGGGCCACGGCGGTCTGATGATCGGCATCTCGCTGGCGCAGGTCGTCTGCAACGTCGGCGCCGTGTACTACGGGGCCCGGACCGCGGCGGCCCTGGGACGGGACCTGCGCGCCGCGGTGTTCGACCGGGTGCAGTCCTTCTCCGCCCGTGAGGTGGGTCACTTCGGCGCGCCGTCGCTGATCACGCGCACGACGAACGACGTCCAGCAGATCCAGATGCTCACCCTGATGTCGTTCACGCTGATGGTGTCGGCGCCGATCATGTGCGTGGGCGGTGTGGTGCTGGCGCTCGGCCTGGACGTGCCGCTGTCCGGGGTGCTGGTCGCGGTGGTGCCGGTGCTGGGCGTCTGCGTGACGCTGATCGTGCGCCGGCTGCGGCCGCTGTTCCGCTCCATGCAGAAGCGGCTGGACACGGTGAACCGGGTGCTGCGCGAGCAGATCACCGGCAACCGGGTCATCCGCGCGTTCGTGCGGGACACCTACGAGCAGCGCCGGTTCCACGGGTCCAACACCGAGCTGACCGACGTGTCGCTGCGCGCCGGCAATCTGCTCGCGCTGATGTTCCCGGTGGTCATGACGGTGGTGAACCTGTCGTCGATCGCGGTGGTGTGGTTCGGCGCGCACCGCATCGACAGCGGCGGCATGCAGATCGGCGACCTGACGGCGTTCCTCGCCTATCTGATGCAGATCGTCATGTCGGTGATGATGGCCACCTTCATGTTCATGATGGTGCCGCGCGCCGAGGTGTGCGCCGAGCGCGTCCAGGAGGTGCTGGACACCTCCTCGAGCGTGGTGCCGCCCGCCGCGCCCGTCACCGAGCTGCGCCGGCACGGGCACCTGGAGCTGCGGGGCGCGGGCTTCCGCTACCCGGGCGCCGAGGAGCCGGTGCTGAGGGCCGTCGACCTGGTGGCGCGGCCCGGCGAGGTCACCGCCGTCATCGGCTCCACGGGCAGCGGCAAGTCCACGCTGCTGGGGCTGGTGCCGCGGCTGTTCGACGCGACCGAGGGCGAGGTGCTGGTCGACGGGGTGCCGGTGGCGGACGTCGACCCGGCGCTGCTCGCCCGTACCGTCGGGCTGGTGCCGCAGAAGCCGTACCTGTTCGCGGGCACGGTGGCGACCAACCTGCGCTACGGCAACCCGGACGCCACGGACGAGGAGCTGTGGCACGCGCTGGAGGTGGCGCAGGGCAAGGACTTCGTGGAGCGGCTGGAGGGCGGCCTGAACGCGCCGGTCGCGCAGGGCGGGACGAACGTCTCCGGCGGTCAGCGCCAGCGCCTGGCGATCGCCCGGACGCTGGTGCAGCGCCCGGAGATCTACCTCTTCGACGACTCGTTCTCCGCGCTCGACTACGCCACCGACGCGGCCCTGCGCGCGGCGCTCGCGCGGGAGACGGCCGAGGCGACGGTGGTGATCGTCGCCCAGCGGGTGGCGACCATCCGGGACGCCGACCGGATCGTGGTGCTGGACGAGGGCCGGGTCGTCGGCACCGGACGGCACCAGGAGCTGATGGCGGACAACGAGACCTACCGGGAGATCGTGCTCTCCCAGCTGACGGAAGCGGAGGCGGCCTGATGGCGGGGCCTGGGGGCCGGATGACGGCCGGGGTCGCGCCCGGCCAGCGGTCGATCGACTTCAAGGGATCGAGCAAGCGGCTGCTCGCCCGTTTCGCGCCGGAACGGCTCACCGTGTACGGGCTGCTGGCCTGTGTGGTGCTGAGCGTGGCGCTCAGCGTGGTCGGGCCGAAGATCCTCGGCCGGGCCACCGACCTGGTGTTCGCGGGCATCGTCGGCCGTGACATGCCGGCGGGCGCCACCAAGGAGCAGGTGCTGGAGTCGATGCGGGAGCGCGGCGACGACCAGGTCGCCGACATGCTCCGCTCCACGGACTTCACACCGGGTCAGGGCATCGACTTCACCGCGGTGGGACACGTCCTGCTGCTGGCGACGGCGGTGTTCGTGGCGGCCGGGCTGCTGATGGCGGCGGCGACGCGGCTGGTGAACCGGGCCGTGAACCGCACCGTGTTCCGGATGCGCGAGGACGTGCAGACGAAGCTGTCGCGGCTGCCGCTGTCGTACTTCGACAAGCGGCAGCGCGGCGAGGTGCTGAGCCGGGCCACCAACGACATCGACAACCTGGGGCAGACGCTCCAGCAGTCGCTGGGCCAGCTGATCAACTCGCTGCTCACCATCGTCGGTGTGCTCGCGATGATGTTCTACGTCTCCTGGATCCTCGCACTGGTCGCGCTGGTGACGGTGCCGCTGTCGTTCGTCGTCGCCACCCGCGTCGGCAAGCGGTCGCAGCCGCACTTCGTGCAGCAGTGGCGCTCCACCGGCACGCTCAACGCCCACGTGGAGGAGATGTACACGGGGCACGCCCTGGTGAAGGTGTTCGGGCGGCAGGAGGAGTCGGCGCGGAAGTTCGCCGAGGAGAACGACGCGCTCTACGAGGCGGGGTTCAAGGCCCAGTTCAACAGCGGTGTCATGCAGCCGCTGATGATGTTCGTGTCGAACCTCAACTACGTGCTGGTCGCCGTCGTCGGCGGTCTGCGGGTGGCCTCCGGGTCGCTGTCCATCGGTGACGTGCAAGCCTTCATCCAGTACTCGCGGCAGTTCTCGATGCCGCTGACGCAGGTCGCGTCGATGGCGAACCTGGTGCAGTCGGGCGTGGCCTCCGCCGAGCGGGTCTTCGAGATCCTCGACGCGGAGGAGCAGAAGGCCGACCCCTCGCCCGCCGAGCGGCCCGAACTGCTGCGCGGCCGGGTGGAGCTGGAGCATGTGTCGTTCCGCTACGACCCGGAGAAGCCGCTGATCGAGGACCTGTCGCTGACGGTGGAACCGGGCCGCACGGTCGCCATCGTCGGCCCCACCGGCGCCGGCAAGACCACGCTGGTCAACCTGCTGATGCGGTTCTACGAGGTGACCGGCGGGCGGATCACCCTGGACGGCGTGGACATCGCGCGGATGTCCCGCGACGACCTGCGCTCCGGGATCGGCATGGTGCTCCAGGACACCTGGCTGTTCGGCGGCACCATCGCGGAGAACATCGCGTACGGCGCGTCCCGCGAGGTCACCCGGGAGGAGATCGAGGAGGCGGCCCGGGCCGCGCACGCCGACCGGTTCGTCCGCACCCTGCCCGACGGGTACGACACCGTCATCGACGACGAGGGCAGCGGGGTCAGCGCGGGCGAGAAGCAGCTGATCACCATCGCGCGGGCGTTCCTGTCGGACCCGGTGATCCTGGTGCTGGACGAGGCGACGAGCTCCGTGGACACGCGTACGGAGGTGCTGATCCAGAAGGCGATGGCCCGGCTGGCGCACGGCCGCACGTCGTTCGTCATCGCGCACCGGCTGTCCACGATCCGCGACGCGGACACCATCCTGGTGATGGAGAACGGCGCGATCGTCGAACAGGGCGCGCACGACAAGCTGCTGGCGGCGGACGGCGCGTACGCCCGCCTCTACAAGGCGCAGTTCGCTCAGGCGGTCACCGAGGTGGACTGACACCTCTCACCCGAGGGGCTGCGTTCAGCCCCTCCGGCGTTCGAGGAGCGGGGGTCCGGCGGCGACGCCCCTTCCAGCCCCCCCCGGCGTTCGAGGAGCGGGGGTCCGGGGGCGGCGCCCCCGGGACGGGACGGGAAGGGGCGGCGGGGGCGAGGACACCTCAGTCCAGATACCCGCGCAATTGGTCCGCGTAGGCGTGGTCACGGAGCTTGTTCAGCGTCTTCGACTCGATCTGCCGTATCCGCTCACGCGTCACCCCGAAAAGACGCCCGATCTCCTCCAGCGTGCGGGGCCGGCCGTCCACCAGCCCGTACCGCAGCTGCACCACCTTGCGCTCCCGCTCCCCCAGCGTCGACAGCACCGCCTCCAGATGCTGACGCAGCAGCAGGAACGCCGCCGACTCCACGGGGCTGGCGGCGTCACCGTCCTCGATGAGGTCGCCGAGCGCGACGTCGTCCTCCTCGCCCACGGGCGCGTGCAGCGACACCGGCTCCTGGGCCAGCCGCAGCACCTCGCCCACCCGCTCGGGCGGCAGCTCCAGATGGGCGGCGACCTCCTGCGGCGTCGGCTCGTAGCCGCGCTCCTGGAGCATCCGCCGCTGGACGCGCACCACACGGTTGATCAGCTCCACGACGTGCACCGGCACGCGGATGGTGCGGGCCTGGTCGGCGAGCGCCCGGGACATGGCCTGCCGGATCCACCAGGTCGCGTACGTGGAAAACTTGAAGCCGCGCGCGTAGTCGAACTTCTCCACGGCCCGGATCAGGCCGAGGTTGCCCTCCTGGACCAGGTCGAGCATGGTCAGCCCGCGCCCCACGTACCGCTTGGCCACGGACACGACCAGCCGCAGGTTCGCCTCGATCAGACGGCGCTTGGCCATGCGGCCCAGGACGACGAGCCGGTCCAGGTCGTGCGCGAGCCGGCTGTCCAGGTCGGGGGTGAGGCGCAGCTTCTCCTCGGCGAACAGGCCGGCCTCGACCCGGCGGGCCAGCTCCACCTCCTCGGCGGCGGTGAGCAGCGGGATGCGGCCGATCTCCCGCAGGTACTGGCGGAACAGGTCGGAGGTGGGACCGCCGGGCTCCGGCCGCACCGGCGGCTCGACGGGCTCGGCCGGCTCCACGGCCTCCGTCGGCTCAGGCTCGGGACCGGTCCCGGGGCGCTGTCCGACGCGGCTCTGCGCGGGCATCGCCACCAGCAGATCCGCGTCCGGCGCTGCGCCGACGACGTCGGTGTCGGTCTGGGTGAGGGTCTGGGTCTGCACGGGGGCGACCTCCAGGATGATCGCTGCCTGGGGGTGGGGCAGCGGTACTTCAGGGGCGGAGTCGACGGCCTCGCCGCTGTCCGTCCCGTACGCGATGAGCGGAACCGCGGGGGTGTGCGGCCCGTCATCGACGGGCCGGCCGCGCTCCGAGGACTCAGGCACCGCCCCCAGTGTGGGGTACGACACATCGTCACCACGAGGGGCGTGCGATGACTTTTTGCGTCCGGCCCGTCACGGCGCGGTCATCCGGAAGGCCCCCTGCCTCTACGGGACGCGGGGTGTCTCCTGGGGGAACGGGTGGCTACAGGGCCCCCGCGCCGTGCTCGCGCAGGGCCTGGTCGTACTGCTGGAGGACCCACAACTCGTTCTGCACGGCGGCGAGTTCGCCCGGGTCGCCGTGGTTGCCGAGGCGGGTGAGGCGGCTGGTGATGTCGCGGATGCGGCGTTCGACCGCGCGGCGGCGGACCGTGACGAGCTGGGCGCCCGCGTAGGTCTCGTCGACGTCCTTGACGCCCCGGTGCAGCATGATCGCCTCGACCGCCAGCTCCGTGACCATGGCGCGGACCGTGTCGTCGGGGGCCGCATCGCGGACGCGGATCAGGTACTCCTGCGGGTCCTGGACGCCGTACTCGGCGCCGCCCGCGTCCAGGATGGCCTGGCGCACCGCCGCGTAGGGCGGGGCGGTGAACTCGTCGACGCCGTACGCGTCGAAGGCCGGCGAGACCAGCTCCGGGCGCTGGAGGGCGAGCTTGAGCAGCTCGCGCTCGGTGGCGAAGACCGGGTTGCGCAGGTTCAGGGCGGGGCCGCGGGGGGCGGCCCCGCCCTGAACCTGC
>MUNG01000441.1:463-907 GCA_002154585.1 Streptomyces pseudogriseolus | reverse complement strand
CTCTCCGACCTGTACGGCCGCAAGAAGTGCCTGCTGTACGTGTGCGTGATCCTGGGCCTGGCCCAGTTCGGCATCATCTGGTCGGCGGAGATCAAGAACCTGCCGCTGTTCCTGGTCTTCTCCGCCGTCTCCGGCTTCGGCGGCGGCGCCATCTTCCCGATGTTCGCGGCGCTGACCGCGGACTACTTCGGGGAGAACAACAACGCCACCAACTACGGCATGGTGTACAGCTCCAAGCTGGTCTCGGGGCTCGGCGCGGGCATGGGGTCCGTGGTCGTGGCCGCGTGGGGCTACAACGGCGCCTTCTCGCTGGCGGGCAGCATCTCGCTGTTCGCCGGGTTCGTGGCGCTGTTCCTGACCCCGCCGGGGCGCCCGAAGACCAAGAAGGTGACGCCCAACCCGCGTCCGCTGGGCGAGGGCTGACGGCGCGGAGCGCGCCCGCAC
>MUNG01000441.1:241-453 GCA_002154585.1 Streptomyces pseudogriseolus | reverse complement strand
CCGCCCGGTCCGTCGTCACACGGTCAGCGGCGGCGCCTGCGCAGGGCCGCCATGTTGTCGTGACTGATCTTGGCCTCGCGCAGCGACTGCGCCGGGTCGGTGGCGCTCGGGGAGTTGTCGTCCTCCACCATCGGGTTGCGGTAGTTGCTCAGCCCGACGCGGGAGAAGAACGTCGTGTAGTCGATGTCGCCGGTGCCGAACGGCACCATGTC
>MUNG01000441.1:0-222 GCA_002154585.1 Streptomyces pseudogriseolus | reverse complement strand
CGCCCAGAAGATGTCCATCTCCAGCCAGACCAGCTTCGGGTCGGTGACCTTCAGGAAGTACTCCAGCTTCCGGATGCCGGAGCTGCGGGTCGGCCGGCCCTGGTCGTCCAGCGGGCCCCGGTCGAGCAGGAAGCCGTACGCGCTGTCGTGGTTGTGGGTGTAGAGCTTGATGCCCTCGCGGCGGGCGATCTCGCCGAGCGCGTTCCACTTGTCGGCGGCGAC
>MUNG01000440.1 GCA_002154585.1 Streptomyces pseudogriseolus | reverse complement strand
ACCCGGCCCCGCCGGCCACCGCCAGCGCCACCACCACCGACACCGCCGTCGGCAACGGCAGCGCCCGCGCGACCATCGCCGCCGCCACAGCGACCGCCCCCACGACCACCGCGTCCGCGTCCGCCGCCAGGTATCCGCCCGCCGCGATCGCCAGCGCCGCCGCGACCACCGTCGCCATCAGGCCGTACATCCGCTCGTCGGGATCCGCGTGCGACCGCAGCTGCAGCATCAGCGACAGCAGCACCCACACCCCCAGCGTCCCCAGGATCACCCCCGGCGACCGGTCCGCGACCAGCATCGCCGCGTCCGCGACCAGCGCCCCCAGGAACCCGAGCGCGATGCCCTGCCGCGCCGGCCACATCCCGTTGAGCCGGAACCACCCCGCCGCGGTCACGCCCTGCAACACCACCAGCGGCACGAGCAGCGCGTACGTCCCCAGCGCGGCCCCGCCCGCCAGCAGCAGACCCAGCACCGCCGTCAGCACCGCCGGCTGCAACCCGGGCTCGATGATCGGCGACCGCCCCTCGGCCCGGGCGCGCTGCGCGTCGGTCACCCGGGCGTTCCCGCCGAGCGTGGCCGGCCCGTACCCGGGCTCCGGCTCCGCCCCAGCCACGGGAGCAGGCCCCGCAACCCCCTGCGGCGGCAGATACGACGTCTCCTCAGCCGCGGTCACCGGCGCGACCGGCGGCTGCATCTGCGTCTCCCACGTCTGCCCCTGCCACTGCTGCGTGTGCTGATCCGCGAACGGATCGTCGTACCCCTGCCCGGGCCCCTGCCCCTGCGCGGGCCACGCCTGCGCCTGCGGCTGCGGCTGCGGCTGCTGGTACGGCGCATACGGTTCCTGCGCCCCGTAGCCCCCATACGGCTGGTTCGTCATCCCTCACCCTCCTGCGAACGGCGGAAGCACCTCGACCGTGCCGCCGTCGGCCAGCCGTACCGTCTCATGCGCGCGCTTACCCACGGGATCACCGTCGACGAGGAACGAGCACCTCAGCAGCACGCGAGTGAGCTCGCCGGGATGCCGCTCGCGCACGGCGGCGAGCGCGTCGGCGAGCGTGCCCGCGTCGTACGGCTCCTCGGCCACCCCCGCCGCGGCCTTGGCGGCGGCCCAGTACCGCACCGTGACCTTTGCCATCTGCTGATTCCTCGATCGGTTGCCGGTGAACAGGGTGAACGCGGTGGACACCGACGCACACCGATGAACACGCTCAGGCTAGCCCGCCCGTGCGACCGCCCAGTCCCCGATCCGCCCCAACAGCGGCTCGGGCGCCGCGTTCTCGGCGTGCCCCATGCCGTGCTCGACCCACAGCTCCCCGTGCTCGCCGGCCGCGTCCGCGAGCATCCGCGGGTGGTCGAGCGGGAAGTACGCGTCCTGGTCGCCGTGCACGACCAGCAGCGGCGTCGGCGCGATCCGCGGCACGGCCTCGACGGGGGACAGCGGTACGGGGTCCCACTGGCGGTGGTGGATACGCGTGCGCAGGCCGTAGCGCCCGACCAGCCGTCCGGAGGGCCGCGTCACCAGCCAGTGCAGCCGCCGCATGGGCGCGGTCCCCCGGTAGAACCACCGCGCCGGCGCGCTCACGGAGACGACGGCGTCCACCGAGCCCGCCTCCAGCGCCGCATGCCGCAGCACCACCGAGCCGCCCATGGAGAACCCCACGGTGACGACCCGCGTGTGCCCCAGCTCCCGCGCCCACGCCACGGCCGCCGCCAGGTCGAGCACCTCACGGTCGCCCACGGTGGACCGCCCGCCGGACCGCCCGTGTCCGCGGAAGGAGAAGGTGACGACGGCGCCGTACCGCGCGAAGGCCCGCGCGACGCGCCGCACGTGGGGCCGGTCGACGTCCCCGGTGAACCCGTGCGCGACCACGAGAACGAGCCCTTCGACGCCTTGGGAATCATCTTGGAATTCACCCGCGCCGTTCTCCGGGCCGGAGTCGTATACAACGCTCCCCGGTTCGTATACGGAATCGATCGCCACACCGTCCGCCGTGTGCAAGAACGTCCGTATCGGCGCCCCGCCCCGTGTCACATTCCGTGTCTCGGAATATGGACGCATGGTGGATCGCGCCACATGACCTGCCCCATCGGTGCCCATGTCGGCTATTCTGCTGCGAAGAGGACTCGGGCAGCGAAGCCCCCGGGTCCTTTTGTGCTTTCGGAAGTGTTGTATACGAACGCGGGAAACCGCCGGTGTACAGGCCGTCGAACGCACGCAGCAGCAATGCCACAACGTCCTCGCAGGGACCGAGGAGGAACCAGACGTTATGGGCGAGCGAACCGTGCACGAACGCAGGACGGCCGTGTTCCGGACGGCCGTGGACCGGGCGGCCACGACCCCGGCGGCCACGACCCCGGCAGGTGAGGCGACCCGATGAGCTCTCTCCTTCTCCTGACCAACGCGCTCCAGCCGTCGACGGAGGTGCTCCCCGCCCTCGGTCTGCTCCTGCACAACGTCCGGGTCGCGCCCGCGGAGGGCCCCGCGCTGGTGGACACCCCCGGCGCCGACGTCATCCTCATCGACGGCCGCCGTGATCTTCCGCAGGTCCGCAGCCTGTGCCAGCTGCTGCGCTCCACGGGCCCCGGCTGCCCCCTCGTCCTGGTCGTGACCGAGGGCGGCCTCGCCGCGGTCACCGCGGACTGGGGCATCGACGACGTCCTCCTGGACACCGCCGGCCCGGCCGAGGTGGAAGCGCGTCTGCGTCTCGCCATGGGCCGTCAGCAGATCGTCAACGACGACTCCCCGATGGAGATCCGCAACGGCGACCTCTCCGTGGACGAGGCGACGTACTCCGCGAAGCTGAAGGGCCGGGTCCTGGACCTGACCTTCAAGGAGTTCGAGCTGCTGAAGTACCTCGCGCAGCACCCCGGCCGGGTGTTCACCCGCGCCCAGCTGCTCCAGGAGGTCTGGGGCTACGACTACTTCGGCGGCACCCGCACGGTCGACGTGCACGTACGCCGTCTGCGCGCCAAGCTCGGCCCGGAGCACGAGTCGCTGATCGGCACCGTACGGAACGTGGGTTATCGATTCGTTACGCCGGAGAAGGTGGAGCGCGCGGCCGAGGAGGCCAAGGCGAAGGGCGCCCGGCAAAAGGCGACGGAAGCGGACGAGACGGCCGCACGGGACGCCGGCGGTGCTCGGGCGAAGGCCTGAGGGTCGCACGCATGAGCGGGGCGTTCGCGCAGACGAGCCGTTCTTCCGCTCCTCCGCCCCTTCTCTGCTCCCTCCTCTGCCCTTCTCCGCTGTCCACAACCTCCGGACAACCTCATGCACGCCCTGCCCGGAGGGGATATATCCGCGTAGACTCCGCGCGTGGCCAAGGTAACCAGGGATGATGTGGCGCGACTGGCGGGGACGTCGACCGCGGTCGTCAGCTATGTCATCAACAACGGACCCCGGCCGGTCGCCCCGGCCACGCGCGAGCGGGTGCTCGCAGCGATCAAGGAGCTGGGGTACCGGCCCGACCGCGTCGCCCAGGCGATGGCGTCCCGGCGCACGGATCTCATAGGTCTGATCGTGCCGGACGCCCGTCAGCCGTTCTTCGGCGAGATGGCGCACGCGGTGGAACAGGCCGCGTCCGAGCGCGGGAAAATGGTCCTGGTCGGGAACTCCGACTACATCGCCGAGCGCGAGGTCCACTATCTGCGCGCCTTTCTCGGCATGCGGGTCTCCGGCCTGATCCTGGTCAGCCACGCGCTGAACGACCTGGCGGCGGCGGAGATCGAGGCGTGGGACGCCCGGCTGGTGCTGCTGCACGAGCGGCCGGAGGCGATCGACGACGTCGCCGTCGTCACCGACGACCTCGGCGGCGCGCAGCTCGCCGTGCGCCATCTGCTCGAGCACGGCTACGAGTACGTGGCCTGTGTCGGCGGCACGGCGGAGACGCCCTCCGTCGGCGACCCGGTCTCCGACCACGTCGAGGGCTGGCGGCGCGCGATGGACGAGGCCGGGATAGCCACTCAGGGGCGTCTCTTCGAGGCCCCGTACAACCGCTACGACGCCTACCGGGTCGCGCTGGAGATCCTGTCGGGGCCGCGCCGGCCGCCCGCGATCTTCTGCTCCACCGACGACCAGGCCATCGGTGTGCTGCGCGCCGCGCGTGAGCTGCGCATCGACGTGCCGGGTGAGCTGGCGGTCGCCGGGTTCGACGACATCAAGGAGGCGGCGCTCGCCGACCCGCCGCTGACCACGGTCGCCTCCGACCGTTCGGCGATGGCCCGCGCGGCGGTCGACCTGGTTCTGGACGACGGCCTCCGCGTCGCCGGATCCCGCCGGGAGCGGTTGAAGGTCTTCCCGTCCCGGCTGGTCCTCCGCCAGTCCTGCGGCTGTTCCTAGGGGCGGGGCCCGCGGGACGCCTGCCCGTGGCGCCGGCTGACAGCCCCGCGTCCTTATATCGGGCATACACACTTCTGCCGGGCTTCTCAGCCCTCCCTCACGAAGCTCTCATCCTCCGGCGGGACGCTCTGAAGCATGAGCGAGAACTCCCGCCCGAGTGGCGTCCCCGAGTACGGTCCGTCCCCGGTGAACCCCGAGTGGCCGCCCCCGCCGCCCCACGCACCGCAGCAGCCCGCGGGCGGCCCCGCGACTCCCCCGGCCGCCGCGGCCCCCGCGGCCTTCGCGGCCCCCGCGACTCCCGCGCACCGGCGCAGCCGTGGCCCCGCCAAGCTGCTCGTCGCCGTGGCGATCGTCGCCGCCGCGGTCGGCGGCACCACCGCCTACGGGGTGCAGGAGCTGACCGGCGGCTCCGCCACCGGGGTCACCGCGTCCTCCACCGCGGACACCGACGTGGTGCCGGCCTCCCTCAAGGGCACAGTCGCCGGGGTCGCCAAGGCGGTCAGCCCCAGCATCGTGGAGATCAAGGCCGCCTCGTCGTCCGGTTCGGCCACCGGGTCCGGGGTGATCGTCACCGACGACGGCGAGGTCGTCACCAACAACCACGTGGTGGCCGGCGCCTCGCAGATCCAGGTGCGCACGAGCGACGGCAAGAGCTACAGCGCCCAGGTCGTCGGGACCGACCCCGCCAAGGACCTGGCGCTGATCAAGCTGGAGGACGCCTCCGGTCTCAAGGCGGCCACCCTCGGCGACTCGGACGGCGTGCAGGTCGGCGACCAGGTCGTCGCGATCGGCTCGCCCGAGGGTCTCACCGGCACGGTGACCAGCGGCATCGTCTCCGCGCTCGACCGGGACGTCACGGTGTCCACGGACGAGAGCCAGGGGCAGCAGCAGTGGCAGCGCGGCGGCGGCTGGCCGTTCGAGTTCGAGGGGCAGGAGTTCAACGGCGACACCGGCGGCTCCACGACCACGTACAAGGCCATCCAGACCGACGCCTCGCTGAACCCGGGCAACTCCGGGGGCGCGCTGATCGACATGAACGGCAACATCATCGGCATCAACTCCGCGATGTACGCGCCGAGCGGCGCCGAGTCGTCCACGGCGGGCAGCGTGGGACTGGGCTTCGCGATCCCGGTGAACACGCTCAAGGCGGACCTGCCGGAGCTGCGGGCCGGTGCGGGCAGCTGACGCGCGAACCGGGAAACATGCGACGCTGAGGATCCGACAGCCCCGACAGCCCGACCCGCCCCGACAGCTCTGACAGCTCCGACCGATCCCTCAGCCTCTCCCCTCCCCCGCCGCGCCCGACGCGCGGCGCGCAGACGAAGGACCCGCCACCCGATGAGCCCCGCAGACGGCGACCGTGCCCCGCAGCGCATCCTGATCGTCGACGACGAGCCGGCGGTGCGCGAAGCACTCCGGCGCAGCCTGGCATTCGAGGGATACGACACCGAGGAGGCCGTCGACGGCGTGGACGCCCTGGAGAAGACGGCGGCCCGCCATCCCGACCTCCTGGTGCTCGACATCCAGATGCCCCGCATGGACGGCCTGACCGCCGCCCGCCGTATCCGCGCCACCGGCGACACCACGCCGATCCTGATGCTGACGGCCCGGGACACCGTGGGCGACCGGGTGACGGGGCTGGACGCGGGGGCGGACGACTACCTGGTGAAGCCGTTCGAGCTGGACGAGCTGTTCGCGCGGATCCGGGCGCTGCTGCGGCGCAGCTCGTACGCGGCGGCGGTGGCCGCCTCCGCGGAGACCGACGACGTGCTCACCTTCGCCGACCTGACCATGAACCTGGCCACGCGGGAGGTGACCCGCGCCGGACGCCCGGTGGAGCTGACGCGCACCGAGTTCACCCTGCTGGAGATGTTCATGGCGCACCCGCGCCAGGTGCTGACCCGGGAGCAGATCCTGAAGGCGGTCTGGGGCTTCGACTTCGAGCCGTCGTCCAACTCGCTGGACGTGTACGTGATGTACCTGCGCCGCAAGACCGAGGCGGGCGGCGAGCCGCGCCTGGTGCACACGGTGCGGGGGGTGGGGTACGTGCTGCGGCAGGGCGGCGCGGAGTGACCGGACCGGTGCGCCGTTTCCGCGCCCTGCCGATCCGGGCGCGGCTGTCCCTGCTGGTGGCCGCGGCGGTCGCGTTCGCAGTGGCCGCGGTGTCGGTGACCTGCTGGTTCATCGTGCAGGGCAAGCTGTACGAGCAGGTCGACGAGGATCTGAAGAAGGCGACCGTGCTCCAGGGCCCGCAGCGGGTGGACGAGATCCGCAGCGCCCTCACCGACTGCACGGACACCCCCCGCGACAACGGCGCGGGCGGTTTCCAGTACACGTACTCGCAGGTGGTCAAGGAGGACGGCACGGTCTGCCTGTTCCCCAGCTCGGTGGGGAGCGTGAAGGTCACCGCGTCGGACCGCAGGGTGATCGAGAACGCGGGCAGCGGGTCCAGCGGCATCTTCCGGGACGGCACCGACCAGGACGGCGGCGACGTCCGGGCGCTGACCCTGCCGCTGGTCATCAACGACCCGTCCACGCTGACCAGCACCCACGCGGCCGTGATCGTGGCGGTCCCGCTGAAGGGCACCCGGTCCACGCTGAACGACCTGGCGCTGATCCTGCTGCTGGTGTCCGGCGTCGGGGTGCTCGGCTCGGCCGCCGCGGGGCTCGCCGTGGCGCGGACCGGACTGCGCCCGGTCGACAAGCTCACCGAGGCCGTCGAACACGTCGCCCGCACGGAGGACCTGGGCGTCCGCATCCCCGTGGAGGAGGAGGCGGAGGACGAGATCGCGCGTCTGTCGCGCTCCTTCAACTCCATGACGTCCGCGCTCGCCAGCTCCCGCGACCTCCAGCAGCAGCTCATCGCGGACGCCGGGCACGAGCTGCGCACCCCACTCACCTCGCTGCGCACCAACATCGAGCTGCTGACCCGCAGCGAGGACACCGGGCGGCCGCTGCCTCCCGCCGACCGCAAGGCGCTGCTCGACTCGGTGAAGGCGCAGATGACGGAGCTGGCCGCGCTGATCGGGGACCTCCAGGAGCTGTCCCGCCCGGACCCGGGCCAACAGGCGGGCCGGGTGGAGATCGTCGCCTGGCAGGACGTGGTGGAGGCGGCCCTGCGCCGGGCCCGGCTGCGCGGCCCGGAGCTGACGGTCACGGCCGATCTGCGTCCCTGGTACGTGCGGGCCGAACCGGCGGCGCTGGAGCGGGCGGTGGTCAACGTGCTGGACAACGCGGTGAAGTTCAGCCCGCCGGGCGGCACGGTCGAGGTCCGGCTCGCCGACGGCGTGCTCACCGTCCGGGACCACGGCCCCGGCATCGCGGCCGACGAACTCCCGCACGTCTTCGACCGCTTCTGGCGTTCCCCCGGCGCCCGCGCCCTGCCCGGCTCCGGACTCGGGCTGTCCATCGTGGCGCGCACGGTGCAGCAGGCGGGCGGCACGGTCGCGCTCACCCCGGCCGAGGGCGGCGGCACCACCGCCGCCATCCGCCTCCCGGGCGCCCCGACCCCTCCCCCGGGGGTCCCCGGCGCCGCGTGACACGCTGGGCCGCATGGCGAATCCACCGGACGGGCTGCCCGTCTACCGCGTCCTGACCGGGCCCGACGACTCCGCCTTCTGCCGGCGGGTCAGCGAGGCGCTGGCGCTGGGGTACCGGCTGCACGAGGGGCCGGCCGTGACCTTCGACGGGGAGCGGGTGATCGTCGCTCAGGCAGTGGTGTGGGACGCCGAGGGCTAGGACACGAAAAGGGCCGGCGCCCGCCGTGTGGTGTGCGCCGGCCCTGTCCGTTCTACGGGGTTACCGCACGATCGTGATGCGGTCCGCCGCCGGCGGGGCCAACGGGGAGCCGGCCGAGGAGTTGGCGGTCAGGTACTGCTCCAGCGCCTTCAGATCGTCGTCGCCGACCAGGTCGTCGGCGCCCTGGCCGAGCGTGGTGAAGCCGTCGCCGCCGCCCGCGAGGAAGCTGTTCGTCGCGACGCGGTAGCTCGCCGACGGGTCGATCGCCTCACCGTTCAGGCGGATGGAGTCCGTGACGACGCGGTCGGCGCCGGACTTCGTCAGGTCCAGCGTGTAGGTGAGGCCGTCGGACACCTGAAGGATCTTCGGGGCCGCCTCGTTGGAGCCGCTGACCTGCTCCTTGAGCGCCTGGATCAGCTGCTCGCCGGTGAAGGTCTGCAGGTTGACCGTGTTGGCGAACGGCTGGACCGTGAACGCCTCCGCGAAGGTCACCACGCCGTCGCCCTCGGCGCCGCTCGCCGCGTAGGTGAGGGAGGCGCGGACGCCGCCCGGGTTCATCAGCGCGAGGTCGGTCTCCGGGTCGAGCGTGCGGGCGTACGCCAGCTGCGCGTCGGCGATGAGGTCGCCCAGCGGGGACTCGGTGCCGTCCTTGACGATGTCACCGGAGATGTAGCCGATCGCGCGGTTGCCGATCGGGGCGGCGAGGGTGTTCCACTTGTCGATCAGGCGGGTCATGTCGGGCGCCTTGGGGACGTCCCGGGACACCACGTGGTTCGCGGACTTCACGGCCGTACGGGCGATGTCGCCGGTCCGGCGGTCGTACGTCAGCGTGGTGTCGGTGTAGAGCCGGCCGAACGAGGCGGCGGAGGTGACCATGCGGGGGTTGCCCGCCGGGTCGGGGATGGTGCAGACGTACGCGTTATGGGTGTGGCCGGTGACCAGCGCGTCCACCTCGGGCGAGACGTTCTTCGCGATGTCCGCGATGGGGCCGGAGATGCCGTCGCCGGCGCCCGGGGCGTCGCAGTCGTAGTTGTAGTTCGGCGAGGCCGGGAAGCCGCCCTCGTGGATCAGCGCCACGATGGACTTCACGCCCTTGCGGCGCAGCTCCTTGGCGTACTTGTTGATCGTCTCGACCTCGTCCTTGAAGACGAGGCCCTTGACGCCCTCGGCGGACACGATGTTCGGGGTGCCCTCGAGGGTGACGCCGATGAAGCCGACCTTGACGTCCTTCTTCTTCCACACCCAGTAGGGCTTGAGAAGGGGCTTCTCGGTCTTCTCGTTCAGGACGTTGGCCGACAGGTACGGGAAGTCGGCGCCCTGGAACGTCTTGTCGGTGTAGCAGCCGTCCGTCGGGTGGCAGCCGCCGTTCTGGAGGCGGGCCAGCTCCTTGGCGCCCTCGTCGAACTCGTGGTTGCCGACGGAGGTGACGTCCAGGTCGAGCTTGTTGAGCGCCTCGATGGTGGGCTCGTCGTGGAACAGGCCCGAGATCAGCGGGGACGCGCCGACCATGTCGCCGCCGGCCGCGGTGATGGAGTACGCGTTGCCCTTGCGGGCCTGGCGCAGATGCGTCGCCAGGTACTCGGCGCCGCCCGCGTCGATCGTCTTCGTCGTGCCGTCCGGCTGGAGCTCGGTGACCCGGCCGGAGGAACCGGTGGGCGGCTCCAGGTTGCCGTGCAGGTCGTTGAAGGACAGCAGCTGCACGTCCTGGTAGCGGCCGTGCTGGTGGCCGTGGCCCTGGCCCTGGCCCTTGCCGCCCTGCTCGCCCGCGCTCGCCGACCCGGGCAGGGCCGCGGCGGCCAGGGCGCCGACGGTGAGGACACCGGCGGCGGTCACGAGGAGACGGTTCGTACGGCGTCTGCGGCGCGGGTGCGCCGGGGATGTGGCTGGCATACGCCCCCCTGTCGGTGCGAGTGGGTACCGGCGCAGCCTAGGGTCAACGCGCGTAGCGCGACAGGGGCTTCCGGGTTACGACCTGGTTTATCTTTTCCCGCCGCCCCCGGCGCGGGCCTGCGCGCCACGCCGCCGCCCCCGCGCCGCGCCGTCCCCTCGCCCTCGTACCCTCGTACGCATGACCAGCGACGCGTTCTCCCGGCCCGGCCGCCCCCGTTCGCTCCAGACGTACACCGTGCTCGACCAGGCGCAGGTCGACGCGGTTCTCGCGCTGCTCGACGAGGCGGCGCGCGCCGACGGCCAGCAGGCCGTGTCCGAGCAGGGCCGGCTGCAACTGCGCGGCGGGGAGCGGGAGGGCGTCTCGCACCTGCTGCTGACCGTCGACGAGGACCTCGTCGGGTACGCCCAGTTGGAGGACACCGACCCGGTGGAGCCGCCCGCCGCGGAGCTGGTGGTGCACCCCTCCTACCGGGGGCAGGGGCACGGGCGGGCGCTCGGCACGGCGCTGCTCGCCGCATCGGGCAAGCGGCTGCGGGTGTGGGCGCACGGCGGGCACTCCGCCGCCCGGCACCTGGCCCAGGTGCTCGGCCTGACGCTGTTCCGCGAACTGCGGCAGATGCGCCGCCCGTTGTCGGGGCTCGACCTGGCCGACCCGGTGCTGCCGGAGGGCGTGACCGTGCGCACCTTCGAGCCGGGCCGGGACGACGCGGCCTGGCTCGCGCTGAACGCCGCCGCGTTCGCCCACCACCCCGAGCAGGGCTCCCTCACCCAGCGGGACCTCGACGACCGCAAGGCCGAGCCGTGGTTCGACCCGGAGGGCTTCTTCCTCGCGGAGCGCGACGGGCGGCTGACCGGCTTCCACTGGACGAAGGTGCACGCGGACGAGGGCCTCGGCGAGGTGTACGTCCTCGGGGTCGCCCCCGGCGCCCAGGGCGGCGGGCTCGGCAAGGCGCTGACGACCATCGGCCTGCGGCACCTCGCGGACCGGGGCCTGCCCACCGCGATGCTGTACGTCGACGCCGACAACAAGGCGGCGGTATCGGTCTACGAGCGGCTGGGCTTCGTCACCCACGAGACGGACCTGATGTACCGGACGGAGACCTGAGCGTCCGGAGCGTGCGCCGGCGGACCGGTTCGGCGCAGCACACCGCGACCGCCATGAGCGCAGCCGCCAGCAGCAGCGTCCAGCGGCCGTGGGCGTCCGCCCAGCGCGGGTCGTCGGGCGCGGTGAACAACGCCCACTGATCCGGGCTCAGCAGCGGCGCGAGGACCGCGGCCACCAGCAGGGACGCGCCGGCGGCCTGACCCGGCCGGGCGGCGTCCCGGCGGCGCACCGCGAAGGACGCGCCGACCAGGGCGAGGGCGAGGACCGTCGCCGCCTCCACGGTGACGTCCCCGGCCGGGGGCCGCGCCTCCTCGGGGACCAGCAGCAGGGCGGCCGTCCACCACGCGGCGGCGAGCGGCAGCAGCAGCGCGTACCTGAGCGCGTGCCGCAGGGCGCGGCGGACGGGCACGGCGGCGGTGGTCCGCCGGGCCGGGTCGTCCAGCAGGAACGCGGCGCCCAGCGCACCGCACAGGGCGGCGGCCCGCAGGGCGGTCACCCCGGCCCACGGGGTGACCTCGCCGCCGGCCAGCCTGGGCAGCGCGGCGGCCAGCAGGCCGAGCGTCCCACCCGTGAGGAGCGCCCGCCAGGGCACGGCACGGGCGACGGGGCGTATCAGCTGGACGGCGAGGACGCCCCGCCGGGCCCCGCGCACCGGGGTGTCCCCGGGCGCTCGAACTCCGGTCACCGGCACTCGTTCTCCCCTTCCGGCTTCTCCAGGCCCAGCACCCGCGCCACACGGTCGGTCGTCACCTTCGGGGCGGTCAGCTCGGCCCAGCCGGCCTTCACCTTCGCCGCGGCCTTCTCGCGCGGCATCTCCAGCAGTTCGCGCAGCAGTTCGGTGTGGGCGGAGGTCATGCGGAGCGGCTCCGTCTGCTGGACGACGACCGCCGAGCCGGTGTCGCTGTCGTCGATGCGCACCCGGCGCAGGTCGGCGACCGGGTCGGGCCGGGCGGCGAGGGCCAGCCACATCACGGTGACCATGCGGCCGTCGCACAGCTCGCCCATCGAGGCCTCGGAGCCGGTGACCAGCACGCCGGCCACCGCGATCGTGAACTCGGGCACCCGGTTGCCGCCCCAGGTCGTCCCGACGGTCACCTCGCCGGGGCGGGTGAGCGGGGCGAGGATCGTGTCGGTGTCCAGGCCGTAGCGCGCCTCGACGCGCTGCCGCACCGCCAGCGGGCGGTCCTGCGCGTCGCCCCCGGCCAGGGCGCGCACGTCGTCGACGGCCCGGGCCCAGTCGTCGGTGCGCGGCGCCCACTCGGGAAAGGCGCAGTACGTCGTGGCGTCCCGTTCGACGCAGGTGTGGAGCTGCTCCGGGGTGACCGAGGCCCGTACGCGCGCCTCGGTGATGTCCTCCGGCACGTCCCGGGACTGGCCCACCACGCCGACGAGGGTCAGCGCCACCGCCGCGGCGACCGTGGCCTGCGCGGTCCGCAGCCGGGCGCCGCCGGACAGCAGCACCGCCGCGGCCATCAGGGTCAGCGCGAATCCGCCCAGGTAGAGGGCGTGCCAGGCGGCGGGGCGGCCGATCAGGTCGGAGGGCAGGGTGACGCTGCTGTACGTGCCGACGGACGGCATCAGCCACCGCGCCCAGCCGTCCCCGGTGAAGCCGGTGAGGAAGGTGGCGAGGAAGAGCAGGACGGCGATGAGCAGCGGCGCCGCGAAGGGCGCGGTGACCAGCCGGGCCAGCAGCACCCCGAACCCGCCGAGGAGCAGCACGGACAGCGGACCGACGAGGAGCTCGGCCGGCGAGCCGTGCCCGACCGCGCCCGGCTTCAGCGCCTCCCACGTGAACTGCCCGCCCACGCACACCGCCACGAGGAGGGCCGCCGCCCCGACGGACAGCAGGTGCGCGACCGTGCGCCCCCAGCGCGGGACCACCAGCACGGAGAGGTGCCGGTCGGTGTCGTGGCGCCGGGAGCGCAGCACGGCCTGGTTGGCGCTGAGCAGCACCGCGAGGCCGACCAGCAGCGGCCCGCCCTGGGTGGCGCGGTCGGCGTCCTGGAGCTCGGGGAAGCCGTCGAACGAGACGCGGGTGCGCCACACGGTCCACGCCACGTACACCGCGAGGGCGACGAGCACCGGCACGCGCGTGAGGAGCCGGCGCGTCTCGAAGCGGGCGAGGGCGGCCACGGCCGCCCAGGAGGCGGCGGGCGGGGAGGTCACGGGGGCCGGGGCGGCCGGTGCCGTGGTGGTGGCCGTGGTCATGCGGTCACCTCCGCGCCCGCGCCGTCCAG
>MUNG01000044.1 GCA_002154585.1 Streptomyces pseudogriseolus | reverse complement strand
GGGCGGAGGGTACTGAGACGCCGAGGCGGTGACCGGCGGGCGGCTTCGGTGAGGGCCTCGTCATGTGTGGGAGAGGGCGAAGGAGACCAGGAAGCCGCAGACGGTGACCAGACCGATGGCCAGGTGCGCGTCCTGGAACGCCTCCGGGATCATCGTGTCCGCGATCATCGCGAGAATCGCCCCGGCCGCGACGGCGGTCACGGCGGCGATCACGGCCGGGGAGAAGCCGCCGACCACGGCGTAGCCCAGCACCGCGGAAAGGGTGCTTGCCGCGGCGATGGCCCCCCACACCCCGAAGACGTACGCCTTGCCGCGTCCGGCCTTCCTCATCCCCGCCGCACTGGACAGCCCTTCGGGGACATTGCTGAGGAACACCGCCGCCACGGTCACCAGGCTCACCGCTCCGCCGTCGATCAGGCTCACACCGATGACCGCCGACTCCGGAACACCGTCCAGCAGCGCCCCGAAGGCCAGCGCGAGGCCCGAACCGTTCTGCTGCTCCTCGGAGGGCTGCGTCTGGGTCTCGTGGTGACCGGAGCGCTTGCGGTGCCGGGCGCCGCGTCGGGCCAGCCACACATTGCCCGCGGTGTAGAGCACGGCACCCGTCAGCGTGCCGACGGCCGCCGGCGCCAACCCGCCCTGCTCGTAGGCCTCTCCGACCAGCTCGAAACTGACCGCCGAGAGCAGCACGCCCGCGCCGAACGCCATCACCGTGGCGATCACCTTCTGCGGCACGCGCGCCCCGAAGCCCACCGCCGCCCCCACGAGCAGCGCCGAACCCGCCACCAGACCCCACAGGCCCGCCTGAACGATCTCTGTCATGGCTCCGTGAGTACCCGGCATCCGCCGACGTCAGCAGCCGGCACGCCGGAACGCGCACGGCCCGGTGTTCGGCCTCATCCACCGCGGACACGCGTCGGCAGCGAGCGGCGGGCGGGGTGCGGGCACGGGCACGTGGGGGTGCGCCGTGGCCGCGTCCCGTCGCGTGCGGGTCAGACCCGCAAGGGTGTGATCGCCGTCGGCGCATGCCCCGGTTCCGTGGCGAGGGGTTCGAACTCGACCACGTTGCCGATGTCGTTCGTCGTCGACATCGCGATGTTGGTGACGCGTTCCAGGATCGCCTCCACGATCACCGGGACGCGGTGTTCCGCCGCGAGCTTCTTCGCCTGCTCGAAGGCCGGGCCCAGGTCGTCCGGGTCGGTGACGCGGATCGCCCTGCATCCCAGGCCCTCGGCGACCTTGACGTGGTCGACGCCGTAGACGCCCAGCTCGGGGCTGTTGATGTTCTCGAATTCCAGGTTGACCTGGAAGTCGATGTCGAAGGCGCGCTGTGCCTGGCGGATCAGGCCCAGGTAGGCGTTGTTCACCAGGACATGGACGTACGGGATCTTGTGCTGTGCGCCGACGGCCAGTTCCTCGATCATGAACTGGAAGTCGTAGTCGCCGGACAGGGCGACGACCTGGGCCTCCGGGTCGGCCGTGGCCACGCCCAGCGCCGCGGGCACGGTCCAGCCGAGGGGGCCGGCCTGGCCGCAGTTGATCCAGTGGCGTGGCCGGTGGACGTGCAGGAACTGCGCGCCGGCGATCTGGGAGAGGCCGATGGTGGTGACGTACCGCGTCTCGGGGCCGAACGCCCTGTTCATCTCCTCGTAGACCCGCTGCGGCTTCATCGGCACGTCGTCGAAGTGGGTGCGGCGCTGCATCGTGGCGCGCCGCTCCTGCGCCGAGGCCGCCCACGCGGTGCGGTCGGGCAGCCGGCCCGCCGCCGCCATCTCCTCGGCGACCTCGACGAGCAGGGTCAGTGCGGCGCGCGCGTCGGAGGCGATGCCGTAGTCGGGGGCGAAGATGCGGCCGATCTGGGTGGGTTCGACGTCGACGTGCACGAAGGTGCGGTCGGCGGTGTAGACGTCGAGGCGTCCGGTGTGGCGGTTGGCCCAGCGGTTGCCGATGCCGAGGACGAAGTCGGACTCCAGGAAGGTCGCGTTGCCGTAGCGGTGCGAGGTCTGCAACCCGACCATGCCGGCGTTGAGTTCGTGGTCGTCGGGGACGACGCCCCAGCCCATCAGCGTCGGCACGACGGGAGTGCCGGTCAGCTCCGCGAACCGCACCAGCAGATCCCCCGCGTCGGCGCCGACGACCCCGCCGCCCGCGACGATCAGCGGCCGCTCGGCCGCGTTGAGCATGCCGAGGGCCTTCTCGATCTGCGCGCGGGTGGCGGCGGGCCGGTAGACGGGCAGCGGCTCGTACGTGTCGGGGTCGAACTCGATCTCCGTCGTCTGCACGTCGATCGGCAGGTCGATCAGCACGGGCCCCGGGCGCCCGGAGCGCATCAGGTGGAAGGCCTGCTGGAACACGCCGGGGACCTGCGCCGCCTCCAGCACGGTCACCGCCATCTTGGTGACCGGCCGGGCGATGGACGCGATGTCGACGGCCTGGAAGTCCTCCTTGTGGATCACCGCGGTCGGCGCCTGGCCGGTGATGCAGAGGATCGGGATCGAGTCGCCGGACGCCGAGTACAGGCCGGTGATCATGTCGGTGCCGGCCGGTCCCGACGTGCCGACGCACACGCCGATGTTGCCGGGGTGCGTACGGGTGTAGCCCTCGGCCATGTGGGACGCGCCCTCGACATGGCGGGCGAGGGTGTGACTGATGCCCCCGGACGCCTTGAGTGCGGCGTAGAACGGGTTGATCGCCGCGCCGGGGACACCGAACGCGACGTCGACGCCCTCGCGCTTGAGGATCTCGACCGCCGCGCGGGCAGCCGTCATTCGAGCCATGGAGTACTCCTGCTTCGGCTTCTCGGATTCGCATGCCCGTCGCGCCCCGCGGTGAGCTTCCAGATTCCGAATGGATTCCGCATTACGGAAACTTACTTCTGCTATCTGGAATGAATGTAAGAGCGGTCGCCCGAGGCCGTCAAGAGAGCCGCAACTGCCGGACATCCGCGCGCGGGAGGAGGACGATGGACCGGCTTCGAGACCTCCGGGAGTGGACCCATGTCCGAGAGCCTTCCGGTGCGCTGCCCCGCCTGCCGGCGCGCGCACCGCTACACGGCACCGGCGTACCCCTGCGCCTGCGGTGCGCCCGTCGCCGCGCCGCTCGACCCCGACCGCGTGCCGGACGCCGCCGGGCACCGCTCCTGGAGCGAGGAGTGGGTCACCGTCCGGTGCGGCAGCTGCGGCACGCACGGTGAGTGGCCGCAGCCCGAACTGGGCTGCCCCTGCGGGACGGTGCTGCGCATCCCGGTCGTGGGCGAGCGGGCGGACGCGCGGGCCGGCGGAGGGACGCGGCGGCCCGCCGTCCCCACCGTGCCGGTCCGCAGCGCGCGCGACGCGGTCACGGCCGCCGTGCTGTATCTGCGCCGCCTCGGCCACGACGACATCCGGCGCGCGGACCAGCGGCCCACGTCCGGCATCGGGCTGGCGGGCCGGGGCGTGCTGGCCCAGCTCGACCCGTCGGCGCGGCCCGCGACCTCGCGGGACGTGGAGTGTCTGTGGCTGACCGCGATGACGGAGTCCGCGACCTGCCTCTACTTCTCCCTCGCCGGCTACACCGCCGAGGCCCGCGCCCGCGCCGACACCCTGGACGTCCCGCTGTTCGTCCTCGACCCGTCGGGCGCCGCGTGCCCCGAGAACGCCCCGGCCCTGACGCTGGACGCGGACGCGTCCTGAAACTCCGGCGACGTGTGCGCCGGGTGCGTCCGATACTCGTCGGATGCGCATCCGTCCCGCCGCCCCCGGTGAACTGCCCGCCCTCCAGGACGTCGAGCGGGCGGCCGGCGCGCCGTTCCGCGACCTCGGCATGGCGGAGATCGCCGACGACGACCCGCCCGCCCTGGACGAGCTGGAGCGCTACCGTGCGGCCGGCCGCTGCTGGGTCGCGGCCGACGAACGGGACCGTCCGGTGGCGTACGTGACCGCCGAGCCGGTCGACGGCGCTCTCCATGTGGAGCAGGTCTCCGTCCACCCGCGCGCCGCCCGCCGTGGCGTGGGCCGCGCCCTGCTCGCCCACGCCGCCGGGCACGCCCGCGAGCAGGGCCTGACCGCCCTCACCCTGACCACGTTCGCCGACGTCCCGTGGAACGCCCCGTACTACGCCCGCCTCGGCTTCCGCACCCTGACCGGGCCCGACCTCACCCCGGGCCTGCGCCGCATCCGCGCCGAGGAGGCCGCGCACGGGCTCGACCGGTGGCCGCGCGTGTGCATGCGCCTCGAACTGCCGCACAGCGACGGTACGTTCGGCGGACTGTCGTGATGACGATCAGGCCGGCGCGCGCAGAGGACTTCCCCGGTTTCCTCGGCCTGGCGGCCCAGGTCGAGCAGTGGTTCGGGCCGATGGTCGAGGAGCCCGGCTTCCATGACGCGGTGCGCGAGCACATCGACGGCCGGGACGGCCACGCGGCCCTCGTCACCCCGTCGGCCTCCGGCCCCGGCCTCCTCGGCGGGATGCTGTTCGGGACGCGGGGGCCCACGTACCACGTGCACTGGCTCGTCGTCTCCGGCCGGGCCCGCGGCACGGGCGTCGGGCGCGCGCTGGTGGAGGAGGCGGTACGCCGCCATGTACGAGGTCCCGGCGAGATCGAGGTGGTCACCTTCGGGCCGGACCACCCCGGGGCCGACGTCAGCGGCGCCCGCGTCTTCTACGAACGGCTCGGCTTCACCCCCGCCGAGGCCGCCGCTCCGGGACCGGAGGGCGGCTCACGGCAGGTGTTCCGGCGGACGGTCGGTCACCGGCGGGGGGTGGGCTGAGCCGGCTCAGCCCGCCGCGTACCGCTCCCGCAGCTCGATCTTGCGGACCTTGCCCGAGACCGTCATGGGGAAGGTCTCCAGGAGTTCCAGCCGGCTGGGGACCTTGTAGTGGGCCAGCTGCCCGTCGCAGTAGGCGTGCAGTTCGGCCAGGGTGAGCGGGTCGGCCGGGTCGCGGGGGATGACGCAGGCCAGGACCTCCTCGCCGTAGCGCTCGTGCGGGACGCCGACGACCTGGACGTCCGCGACCTTCGGGTGGCCGTGGAGGAACTCCTCGATCTCGCGCGGGTAGATGTTCTCGCCGCCCCGGATGATCATGTCCTTGATGCGGCCGACGATCTCCACGTAGCCGTCGTCCCGCATCACCGCGAGGTCGCCGGTGTGCATCCAGCGGCCCCGGTCGATCGCCACGGCGGTCTTCTCGGGCTCGTCCCAGTAGCCCAGCATCACGCTGTAGCCGCGGGTGCACAGTTCACCGGAGGTGCCGCGGGGGACGGTGACGCCGGTGGCCGGGTCGACGATCTTCACCTCGATGTGCGGCAGCACGCGGCCCACCGTGCCGGTGCGGTGTTCGAGGTCGTCCTCCATGCGGGTCTGGAGGGACACCGGGGAGGTCTCCGTCATGCCGTAGCAGATGGAGACCTGCTCCATGTGCATCTCGGCGACCACCCGCTTCATCACCTCCACCGGGCACGGGGAGCCCGCCATGATGCCGGTGCGCAGGGAGGTCAGGTCGTAGGAGGCGAAGTCGGGCAGGTTCAGCTCGGCGATGAACATCGTCGGCACCCCGTACAGCGAGGTGCAGCGCTCCTGCTGGACCGCGCGCAGGGTGGCCGCCGGGTCGAAGGACGGGGCGGGAATCACCATGCACGCGCCGTGCGAGGTGGCCGCGAGGTTGCCCATCACCATGCCGAAGCAGTGGTAGAACGGCACCGGGATGCAGACCCGGTCCTGCTCGCTGTAGTCGATCAACTCCCCTACGAAATAGCCGTTGTTGAGGATGTTGTGGTGGGACAGGGTGGCGCCCTTGGGGAAGCCGGTGGTGCCCGAGGTGTACTGGATGTTGACGGGGTCGTCGCAGGACAGCTCCGGGTGCACGGGGTCCGGGGTGGCGCGGGCGATCAGCGCGTCCCAGGCCGGGTCGCCGATGTACACGACCTCACGCAGCTCGGGGCATCTGCCGCGCACCTCCTCCGCCATCGCCCGGTAGTCGCTCGTCTTGTGGCTGACGGAGGCGACCAGCAGGCGGATGCCGGACTGCTTGAGGACGTACTCCACCTCGTGCGTGCGGTACGCCGGGTTGATGTTCACCATGATCGCGCCGATGCGGGCGGTGGCGTACTGGGTGAACACCCACTCGGGGCAGTTGACCGCCCAGATGCCCACCCGGTCGCCCGTGGTGACACCGGAGTTGAGCAACGCGGACGCCAGCTCGTCGACCCGTGCGGCGAACTCGGCGTAGGTCCAGCGCCGTCCGGACGGCACGTCGACGAGGGCCTCGCGGTCGGGCCAGGCGGCGACGGCGCGGTCCAGGTTGGCGCCGATGGTGTCGCCGAGCAGGGTCGTCCCGCCGGCACCGTGGCTGTAGGAGAGCGTGGTCACCGGAAGTCCTCCTCGCGGTACTCGGCGGTCGAGCCCGCCGCCGTCGCCTCGCGCAGCTCGATGCGGCGGATCTTGCCGGAGACCGTCTTGGGCAGTTCGCCGAACTCCAGGCGGCGCAGCCGCTTGTAGGGGGCCAGCGTCTGCCGGGAGTGCTCGAAGAGGACCTTCGCGGTGTCGGGTCCGGGCTCCCAGCCGTCGGCGAGCACGACGTACGCCTTCGGCACGGCCAGCCGCAGCGCGTCCGGGGCGGGCACCACGGCCGCCTCCGCGACCGCCTCGTGCTCCAGCAGCGCGCTCTCCAGCTCGAACGGGCTGATCTTGTAGTCGGACGCCTTGAACACGTCGTCCGCGCGGCCGACGTACGTGATGTAGCCGTCCGCGTCGCGGGAGCCGATGTCGCCGGTGCGGTAGTAGCCGCCGGCCATCGCCTCCGCCGTGCGGTCCGGGTCGCCGTGGTAGCCCGTCATCAGGCCGACGGGCCGCTCGGACAGGTCGAGCGCGATCTCGCCCTCGGCCGCGCCGGGCGCGCCGGAGACCGGGTCGAGGAGCTCGACGCGGTAGCCGGGGCTGGGGCGGCCCATGGAGCCGGTCTTGAGGACCTGGCCGGGGCTGTTGGACACCTGGACGGCGGTCTCGGTCTGGCCGAAGCCGTCCCGGATGGTGACGCCCCAGGCGCGCCGCACCTGTTCGATGACCTCCGGGTTGAGGGGTTCACCGGCGGCGACGACCTCGCGGGGCGGGGTGCGCAGCAGACCCAGGTCGGCCTGGATGAGCATGCGCCACACGGTCGGCGGGGCGCAGAAGGTGGTGACGCCCGCCTTGTCCATCTCGGCCATCAGGCGGGGCGCGTCGAAGCGGGTGTAGTTGTGCAGGAAGACGGTCGCCTCGGCGTTCCACGGGGCGAACAGGTTGGACCAGGCGTGCTTGGCCCAGCCGGGCGAGGAGATGTTGAGGTGCACGTCGCCGGGGCGCAGGCCGATCCAGTACATGGTCGCCAGGTGCCCGATGGGGTACGAGGTGTGGGTGTGCTCCACCAGCTTGGGGCGGGCGGTGGTGCCCGAGGTGAAGTACAGCATCAGCGGGTCGTCGGCGAGGGTCGGGCCGTCGGCGGCGAAGGCGTCGGACGCGCCGTAGGCGTCGGCGTAGGGCAGCCAGGCCCCGCCGGGCTCCTCCCCCACCGCGGTACGGGTGTAGTCGCCGGGCACCTCGTCGAACTTCGCGGCGTCGGCGGAGCGCACGATCACATGGCGGACCCGGCCGCGCTCGACGCGGTCGCGCAGGTCGGCGGGGCCGAGCAGCGGGGTGGCGGGGATGACGACGGCGCGCAGCTTCATCGCGGCCAGGGCGGTCTCCCACAGCTCGGCCTGGTTGCCGAGCATCACCAGCACCCGGTCCTCGGCGGCCACGCCCCGCTCCCGCAGCCAGTTCGCCACCCGGTCGGAGCGGCGGGACAGCTCGGCGAAGGACAGACGGGTCTCGCCGCCGTCCTCCTCGACCAGGTGCAGGGCCGTGCGGTCGTTGCCGTCGGCGATCACGTCGAACCAGTCCAGGGCCCAGTTGAAGCGGTCGGGCCGGGGCCACGCGAAGTCCTGGTGGGCGGTGGCGTAGTCCTCACGGTGTTCCAGCAGGAAGTCCCGGGCCCTGCGGAACTGCTCCGTCGCCGTCGTCATGCGTCCTCCTCGGTGCCGGACCTTGCCGGGCGGCTCACGGTCATCGTGTAATCCGTGATGCAGGTCTCACTACCCCCGAACGGGGGTGTGCGCCGCACACGGGCCGCGGTGAAGGGGCGAACAGGTGACAGCAGACCCGACGAGGACGAGCGAGGCGGTGGAGATCCGGGGTGCGCTGGCCCGGCTGCGGCGCGCGACAGGGCTGCCGGTGGCGTTCGGCGGACTGGTGGAGCCGGGGCGCCGCCACGTGCGGATCAGCGAGCTGAGCGGCACCTTCACCCCGGCGCTCAGCTCGCTCGCCGTGACCTCGGGCAACGGTCTGGGCGGCAAGGCGGTGGCGCTGGCCCGGCCGTGCGCGGTGACGGACTACTCCGTCTCCCGGCAGATCAGCCACGAGTACGACGTTCCGGTGGCCGCCGAGGGCCTGCGCGCGGTGGTGGCCGTGCCGGTGGTCGTACGGCGTCGGGTGCGGGCGGTGCTGTACGGGGCGCTGCGCACCGCCGTGCCGCTCGGCGACCGCACGCTCGGGGAGACGGTGCAGGTCGCGCGGGACGTGGAGCAGGCGCTGCTGGTGCGGGAGGAGGCGGCGGAGCTGCTGGCGGCGGCCGGTCCGGCGCCGGAGCCGGGGGCGGACGGGTGGCGGGAGCCCGGCGCGGGTGATCAGCGGGAGCGGGTGCGGGAGGCACACGCGGCGCTGCGGGCGCTGGCCCCGCGGATCGCCGACCCGGCGCTGCGGGCGGAGCTGCTGGAGGCGTGCGCCCTGCTCACGGCGCGGCAGACGCCGTCCGGCGCGGTGCGGCTCGCGCCCCGGGAGGTGGACGTGCTGGCCTGTGTCGCGGCGGGGGCGACGAACGCGGCGGCGGCCGTCCGGCTGGGGCTGACGGCCGAAACCGTGAAGGCGTATCTGCGGTCCGCGATGCGGAAGCTCGGGACGCGGACCCGGGGCGAGGCAGTGGTCGCCGCCCGCCGGGCCGGATGGTTGCCGTAGATTTGCGGTGTTCTCCCCCCGGGCGGTAATAGCAGGAGTGCACCCTTTGATTAACAGTTGATCGGAACGTTGTCATTCACCTCACTCCACCGTCCGCCGGAATTGAGGACCCTGTTGCCTAATATTGGCCAGGACACGCCACACGGAGGGGAGCGGTGACCGTGCGACGGGACGACAAGGAGCCTGCCAGGTACCGCCCCGACCTGGTCATCGGCCGGGACGAGCTGTTCGCCGACGCCAGGGCGCAGCTCGCGCGCGGCGGCAGCGTGCTGCTCCACGGCCCCGCCGGAATAGGTAAATCGACCGTGCTGCGGGCACTTGCGGCGGAAAACGCCGGGACGGCCGCGCGAGTGTTGCGCTGCTCGGCCACGGAGTCCGAATCCCATCTTCCGTTCCTCGCCCTGGCCGATCTGTTCGGTCTGGTGCTGGACGAGGTCGCCCCCCGGCTGCCCGCCGCCCAGCGCACCGCCCTGGAGTCGGCGCTCACCGGGCGCGGCGAGTCCACCCTCCAGCGGGACGGCCTGGCGCTGCGGCTCGCCGTGCTGTCCACGCTGCGCGCGCTGTCCGCCGAGGGCCCCGTCCTCGTCGTCGCCGACGACCTCCAGTGGCTCGACCCGGCCAGCGCCGAACTGCTCGGCTTCGCCGCCCGCCGGCTCGGCGACAGCCCGGTGCAGATGCTGTGCGCGGTGCGCACGGACGGCGAGGAGTACGACCGTCATCTGCGCGCCTGCCCGCCGGACACGCTGGCCGTGCGGCTGGGCCCGTTCTCCCGCACCCAGGTGTCCGCGCTGCTCGACCACCGCGGCTACACCACCCTGTCCCGCTCGACCGTCCGTGACATCCACCGCACCAGCGGCGGCAACCCGCTGTTCGCGCTGGAGCTGGGCCGCGCCCTCGCGGAGAGCCCCACCCGGCCCCGGCCCGGCGAGCCGCTGCCGGTGCCGACGTCGCTGCGGGCGCTGGTCCTCAGCCGTCTGGAGATGCTGTCCGACGCGGCCCGCCGCACCCTGCTGGTGGCCAGCGCCGGCGCCCGCCCCACCCTCGCCCTGCTGCACGCGGCCGGCCGGGACGACGCCGAGGCCGAGATCGCCCAGGCGGCCTCCCTCGGGCTGCTCATCACCGACCCCGAGGACCCGGCGCTGCGCTTCACGCACCCGCTGATCTCCGCCGCCCTCTACGCGGAGGCCCCCGCACAGGAGCGGCGGGCCGCCCACACCGCGCTGTCCACCGCCGCCTCCGACCCGATCGAGCGGGCCCGGCACCTGGCGCTCGCCGCCACAGGACCCGACCCGGAGGTCGCCGCCCGGCTCGCCGAGGCCGCCGCGATGGCCCGCGACCGGGGCGCGCCGTCGGTCGCCGCCTCCCTCGGGCTGCTCGCCGCCCGGCACACCCCCGCCGACGGCACGCCCGCCCCCGACGAGCGGCGGCTCCAGGCCGCCGAGGACGCCATCACCGCCGGCGAGGTCGACCTGGCCCGCGACATCGCCCGCGAGGTGCTGACCCGGGCGACCGTGCCGGCCGAGCGGGTGCGGGCGTGGATGGTGGTCATCGAGGCGGCGGGGCAGGCGCTCGGCGAGGTCGACGCCGTGTTCCCGCAGGTGCTGGCCGACGCCGGGGACGACCCCCGGCTGCTCGCCCTCGTCCACTACCAGCTCGCCTGGCGGGAGGTCGTCGTCAACGGCGACTTCGCGAAGTCCCGCCAGGAGGCCGCGCACGCGGCGGAGCTGGCCGCCCGCGGCGGGGACCGGCGCACCGAGCTGATGGCGCTCGCCTTCCAGTCGTCCACCGAGACCCTGATGGGCCACCCGGACGCCCCCGCCACCATCCGGCGCGCGCTCCAGGAGCCGCAGGACCCGGACGTCGCCAGCCACCACAACGGGGCCGCGATGTCCCGGTTCCGCTGGCTGCTCATGAGCGACCAGCTCCCCGAGGCCCGTACGGCCATCACCGCGCTGCTGCGGGAGGCGCGGCGGCGCGGCATGGTCGAGAGCGAGGTGCACTTCTCCCGGCTGCTCGCCGACACCGAGCTGCGCTTCGGGCACTGCGGGCGCGCCCTGGACCTGGCCGGGGAGAGCCTGCGGCTGGCCCGTGACTCCGGCATCGGGGAGAGCGCGTCCGCGATGCTCGCCTCCGTCGCGGAGGCGTCCGGCGGGGACGTGGAGCGGGCGATGGCCCTGGCCCGCGAGTCCGCCGACCACGCCGAGGTGGACGGCGACCAGCTGTACCTCTCCCTCGCCCTGGCCGCCCTCGGGTACGCGCAGCTGGTGTCCGGGGACGCGCAGGCGGCGGTGCGTTCGCTGCGCCGGGTGCGCGAGCTGGAGCAGGGCATGGGCATCACCGACCCCGCGCGCGGCCGCTGGCAGGGCGACCTCGCCGAGGCGCTGGTGCGGATCGGTGAGCCCGGCGAGGCGCAGGAGCTGATCAACACCACCCGGGTGCACGCGCTGCGCCTGAACCGGGCGAGCGTCCTCGCGGTGCTGGACCGGGCGGAGGCGCTGGTGCGCGCGGCGCGCGGCGAACACCAGGCCGCCATCGCCCAGTTGACGTCCGCTCAGGAACGCCTGGCGAAGCTCGGGTACGGCCTGGAGGAGGCGCGCGCCGCCTTCGCGCGGGCCCGGCTGCGCTCCCGGGGCCCGGGTCCCGCCGGGTACGACGAGGCAGCGCGGCTGTTCCGGCGGTGCCGTGCGCTGCCGTGGCTGCGGCAGGTCGACGAGGCGGTGGCGTCGGGACCGGCGGAGGCCGACCCAGTGCCCGCGGCGACCCCGGCCGCGCTGGACGGGCTGGCCTCGATGGAGCGTCAGGTCGCGGCGCTGGTGATGGAGGGGGCGACCAACCGGGAGATAGCGGGGCGCCTGTTCATCAGCGTCAAGACGGTCGAGGCGACGCTCACCCGGGTCTACCGCAAGCTGGGCATACGCTCCCGCGTGGACATCGTGCGGCTGGCGGCGGGGCGCAGGGCGCCGTAACGGCGTGCCGAGGGTGCCGCAACGGCCGTGCGGGGGTGCGGTATTCGGCCGTACCGACCGGAAACCGGCGGGCCGGGGCCCCGGTGACCGAGGGTTTTCCCTGTCCCGGTCCCCTTAGGGGGTTCCCTCATTGGGACGGCTCCGGGGCCGGTTCTAGCGTGTGACACGTGCCGATCGCTCGGGCACATCGGGGCCCGCCCCGATGTGCCCGAGCGAT
>MUNG01000439.1 GCA_002154585.1 Streptomyces pseudogriseolus | reverse complement strand
CCGCAGATGTAGGCGCCCGCGGACTGCTCGGCGACGACATCCTCGGCCAGGGCTTCTCCTTCGACATCGAGATCCGGCGCGGCGCGGGCGCCTACATCTGCGGCGAGGAGACGGCGCTCTTCAACTCCATCGAGGGCTACCGCGGCGAGCCCCGCTCCAAGCCGCCGTTCCCGGTGGAGAAGGGCCTGTTCGGCAAGCCGACGGTCGCGAACAACGTGGAGACGCTGGTCAACGTGCTGCCGGTGCTCACCCTGGGCGCGCAGGCGTACGCGGCGATCGGCACGCGGCAGTCCACCGGCCCGAAACTGTTCTGCGTCTCGGGCAGCGTGGACCGCCCCGGCGTGTACGAGCTGCCGTTCGGCGCCACGCTCGGCGAGCTGCTGGAGCTGGCCGGCGTGCGCCGCAACCTCAGGGCGGTGCTGCTCGGCGGGGCGGCCGGCGGCTTCGTCCGGCCCGACGAGCTGGACCTCCCGCTCACCTTCGAGGGCACCCGCGCGGCCGGCACCACCCTCGGCTCGGGTGTCGTCATGGCCTTCGACGACACCGTCCCGCTGCCCCGCCTGCTGCTGCGCATCGCCGAGTTCTTCCGCGACGAGTCCTGCGGGCAGTGCGTGCCGTGCCGGGTCGGCACCGTGCGGCAGGAGGAGGCGCTGCACCGGATCGCGAAGCGCACCGGCGCGGACGCCGCCGCCGACATCACCCTGCTGCGCGAGGTGGGGCGGGCGATGCGGGACGCCTCGATCTGCGGTCTGGGCCAGACCGCGTGGAACGCCGTGGAATCCGCCATCGACCGTCTGGGGGCGTACGAATGACCGTGACACCGCTGGGGATCCCCCGCCGTCTGCTGGAGTTCACCCTCGACGGGGAGCCGGTGCGGGCGCCCGAGGGGTCGACGATCCTGGACGCCTGCCGGGCGGCGGGCAAGGACATCCCGACCCTCTGCGAGGGCGACACGCTCACGCCGAAGAACGCCTGCCGGGTCTGCGTGGTCGAGCTGGAGGGCGCGCGCACCCTGGTCCCGGCCTGCTCGCGCAAGGCGGAGGCGGGCATGGAGGTGCGCACCGGCACCGAGCGGGCCCGGCACAGCCGCAAGGTCGTCCTGGAACTGCTCGCCTCCTCGGTCGACCTGTCGACGACGCCCCGGGTCGCCGAGTGGCTCAAGGAGTACGAGGCGAAGCCGGACCGCTTCGGCCCGGACGCGGCCCGGCTGAACGAGGAGCCCCGCGTCGACAACGACCTCTACGTGCGCGACTACGGCAAATGCATCCTCTGCTACAAGTGCGTGGACGCCTGCGGCGACCAGTGGCAGAACACCTTCGCGATCTCCGTCGCCGGGCGCGGCTTCGACGCCCGTATCGCCGTGGAGCACGACGCGCCGCTGACCGACTCGGCGTGCGTGTACTGCGGCAACTGCGTGGAGGTGTGCCCGACGGGAGCCTTGTCGTTCAAGTCGGAGTTCGACATGCGTGCGGCGGGTACGTGGGACGAGTCGCGGCAGACGCGCACGACGACCGTGTGCGCCTACTGCGGCGTGGGCTGCAACCTGACGCTCCATGTGCAGGACAATGAGATCGTGAAGGTCACGTCGCCGCACGACAACCCGGTGACCCACGGCAACCTGTGCATCAAGGGCCGGTTCGGCTACCAGCACGTGCAGAGCCGGGACTGAACGGAACGGACAGGGACATGGGACGAGTCACGGAACGACGCAAGGTGATCCGCATCCGGGACGGGGCGGTCTCCACCCGCCCGGACACGCTCGTCGCCGAGGAACCCCTGGAGATCCGGCTCAACGGCAAACCCCTGGCGATCACCATGCGCACCCCGGGCGACGACTTCGCGCTGGCGGCCGGCTTCCTGGTCAGCGAGGGCGTGCTGGCCGAGGCCTCGGACCTGCGCAACATCGTGTACTGCGCCGGGGCGACGGCCGACGGGTCGAACACGTACAACGTGGTGGACGTCACGACCGCCCCCGGGGTGACCGTCCCCGACATCACGCTGGAGCGGAACGTCTACACCACCTCGTCCTGCGGGCTGTGCGGCAAGGCCAGCCTGGACGCGGTGCGCACCACGACCCGTCATCCGATCGCCGACACCCCGCCGCTGCGGGTGACGCCGGAGCTGCTGGCCGGGCTGCCGGACCGGCTGCGGGCGGCCCAGCGGGTCTTCGACCGCACCGGCGGACTGCACGCGGCGGCCCTGTTCGACGAGCACGGCGAACTCCTCGACGTGCGGGAGGACGTGGGCCGGCACAACGCGGTCGACAAGCTGGTCGGCCGCGCCCTGCAGAACGGGCGCCTGCCGCTGTCGCGCACGGTCCTCATGGTGTCCGGGCGGGCCTCGTTCGAGCTGGCGCAGAAGGCGGTCATGGCCGGCATCCCGGTGCTGGCGGCGGTCTCGGCCCCGTCCTCGCTGGCCGTGGACCTGGCGGCGGAGACCGGCATGACCCTGGTGGGCTTCCTGCGGGGCAGTTCCATGAACGTGTACGCGGGTGAGGAGCGGATCGCCCTGCGGGCCGCGGCCGTCCGGGCCTGACCGCACCCCCTCGCTGCACGGCGGCGGGGCTCCGGCGGCGGGGAGCGCCCCCTGCGCCGCGGGGCCCCGCCTCGGTTCGTACGGGCCTGTCCGCCCGGTCCCGTCGGCTTCCGTCGGCTTCCGTCGCCGCGATGTCGGAGCGATCCCGTAGGTTCGGACCTGTGGGAGTGGGGCGGCGCGCCGGAGCGGTGCCGCCGGGGGCAGGGGGTCACGGATGCGTACGGGGTGGGAGACGGCGGGACGGGGGAGACGGGCCGCCGCGGCTCTGCTCGCCGTCGTGGTCGCGTTCACGGCGGCCGGGGTGTCCCGGTGCGACGCGGGCGGCGCGTCGTCCCCGGCGCCGCGCGCGCAGGAGCGCGGGGCGACGAACCCGCCGGCGGGGGTGCCGTCGGTGTTCACGGGTCAGCGGCTCGACTGGGCGGTGTGCCCGGCGCCGTCCGGGGCGCAGGGCGACGGCGAGGCGCCGGGCGAGGACTACGAGTGCGCCACGATGAAGGCGCCCCTCGACTACGCGCGGCCCGGCGGCGGCACGATCGACGTGGCGCTGATCCGGAAGCGGGCCACCGGGCCCGAGGAGGGGCGGATCGGTTCGCTCCTGCTGAACTTCGGCGGTCCTGGCGTGTCCGGGGTGGTGACGCTCCCCGCCGTGGCGGGCGACTACGCCGTCCTGGGCGAGGCCTACGACCTGGTGAGCTTCGACCCGCGGGGCGTCGGCGGCACGGCCCCCGTGCTGTGCGGGCAGGACACCTACGAGGGGGCGTCGGCCTGCGGCGGGCGCTCCGGCCGGCTGCTGCCGTACGTCGGCACCTCGTACACCGCGCGCGACATGGAGCTGATGCGCTTCCTGCTCGGCGACGAGCGGCTGCACTACTTCGGCGTCTCCTACGGCACCCGGCTGGGCGGCGTGTACGCGCACCTGTTCCCGCGGAACGTGGGCCGCATGGTGCTCGAGGCCCCGGTGGACCCGGTGCTGGACGGCTTCCGATCCGAGATCGCCGGGGCGCGGGCCGTGCAGCGCGCCTTCGACCGTTTCGCACGCCACTGCGCGAAGACCCACGACGACTGCCCCACCGGCAGCGGCCCCGAGCAGGCGCGGCAGCGCGTCACCGCGCTCCTCGACCGGCTGAAGGAGAAACCGGCGCCCGCCGGGGGCGGCGAGGACCTCGACGACAGCCTGGCCGCCCACGGGATCGCCAATCACCTGGACCGGGGCCGGGACGGCTGGGAGCCGCTGGTGAAGGCGCTGCGCGAGGTGATGGAGCGGGGCAGGGGCGACGCGCTGCTGGCGGAGGCGTACGACCACGCCCCGGACAGCCGGGCCCGCCGCACCGGCGCCCGCGCGGGCGTCACGGACGACAACGGCACCTCCGCGCTCGTCGCCATCAGCTGCGCCGACTCCGATCTGCGCCCGAGCTTCGAGGAGTACGACGTCATGGAGCGGGAGGTCGCCGCGGCCTCCCCCGTCTTCGGCGAGACCTGGGCCAATGCCCTCTACCTCTGCTACGACTGGCCGTTCGACGGCGAGAGCGCCGCCGCCGACGTCCGCGCGGCGGGCGCTCCCCCGGTGCTGGTCGTCGCCAACACCGGCGACCCGACGACGCCGTACGAGGGCGCCCGGCGGATGGCGGCCGAACTGGGCGAGGGGGTCGGGGTGCTGCTGACGGTGCGGGACGAGGGCCACGGGTCCTTCCCGCACAACCGCTGCGGGGCGCGGGCCGTCCACCTGTATCTCCTGCACGGCACGACACCGGAGGCCGGCGCGGTCTGCCCGTGACGCCGTGACGCCGGTCCGATCAGCCGGGGCGCGTCCCCGTGCCGACCTCGGTGCGGGACGGTGCGGCCCGGTCGTCCGGGGCGGCCTCGGGGAGCGGGTCCCTGGAGCGGCGCTTGGCGATGACCGCGCACACCATGAGCTGCATCTGGTGGAACAGCATCAGCGGCAGCACGGCCAGCGAGGCGTGCGCCCCGAACAGCACGCTCGCCATGGGCAGTCCGGCGGCCAGCGACTTCTTCGACCCGGCGAACTGGATGGCGATCCGGTCCTCCCGGCCGAAGCCGAGGCCCTTGGCGCCGTACCAGGTGAGCGCCAGCATCACGGCGAGCAGCACGGCCTCGACGACGAGCAGTCCCCCGAGCCGGGCGGGGCTCACCTGGTGCCAGACGCCCTGCACCATGCCCTCGCTGAAGGCGGTGTAGACGACGAGCAGGATGGAGCCGCGGTCCACCAGACCCAGCACCTTTCGGTGGCGGGCGACGAAGCCGCCGGTCCAGCGGCGGGTGACCTGCCCGGCGAGGAACGGAACCAGCAGCTGGAGCACGATCTTCACCAGCGAGTCGCCGGAGAAGCCGCCCGTGCCGCCGCCGAGCAGCGCCGCCGCGAGCAGCGGGGTGACGACGATGCCGGCCAGCGAGGAGAACGAGCCGGCGCAGATCGCGGCGGGCACGTTGCCGCGGGCGATCGAGGTGAACGCGATCGACGACTGGATGGTGGAGGGGACCAGGGTGCAGAACAGCAGCCCCTGGTACAGCGGGTCGGTGAGGAACACCGGGACGAGTCCGCCGGCGGCCAGGCCCAGCACCGGGAATACGACGAAGGTGCAGACGAGGACGGTGACGTGGAGCCGCCAGTGCTTGAGGCCGTCCAGCGCCTCACGGGTGGACAGCCGGGCGCCGTAGAGGAAGAACAGGAACGCGATCGCGGCGGTGGAGGCGCCGGACGCGACGTCCGCGCCGGCGCCGCGGGCGGGCAGCAGCGCGGCCAGACCGACCGTGGCGAGCAGGAGCGTGATGTACGGGTCGATCGGCAGCCGGCGCGGCCAGTGCGGGCGTTTCACGGTGCTCCACGTGCTCGGTTCGGTGTGCTCGGCGGTGCGGTTTCCTGGTGCGGGTGCCCCGGGTCACCAGGGACAAGGCGTCCCCGCTCCATCCTGCTCCTCGTCTCCGTGATCGGGAATCCCGTACACCGCTCTCACCGTGATCGCGTTCCGTGATGACCGGGGTAGGCTCCCCGGCATGTACGAGCCGGGTCATCTGCGGACCTTCCTGTCCGTGGCGCAGACGCTGAGCTTCACGCAGGCGGCACGGCGGCTGGGGCTGCGCCAGTCGACGGTGAGCCAGCACGTGCGGCGGCTGGAGGAGGCCACCGGGCGGCAGCTGTTCACGCGCGACACCCACTCCGTGGAGCTGACCGAGGACGGCGAGGCGATGCTCGGCTTCGCACGCCGCATCCTGGACGTGCACGAGCAGGCGGCGCAGTTCTTCACCGGCACCCGGCTGCGCGGGCGGCTGCGGTTCGGGGCGTCCGAGGACTTCGTGCTGACGCGGCTGCCGGAGATCCTGGAGCGGTTCCGGCACGAGCACCCGGAGGTCGACCTGGAGCTGACGGTCGAGCTGTCGGGCACCCTGCACGAGCAGCTCGCCGCGGGCCGGCTGGACCTGGTGCTGGCCAAGCGGCGGCCCGAGGACCCCGGGGGCGAGCTGGTCTGGCGCGACGAGCTGGCGTGGATCGGCGCGCCGGGTCTGCGGCTCGACCCGCACCGCCCGGTGCCGCTGATCGTGTACCCGCCGCCGGGCATCACCCGCGCCCTCGCGCTGCGGGCGCTGGAGCGGGAGGGCCGCCCGTGGCGCGTCGCGTGCACCAGCGGCAGCCTCAACGGCCTGCTCGCGGCGGCCCGCGCCGGGCTCGGCGTGATGGTGCACGCGCGGGGGCTGATCCCGCCGGGGCTGGTGCGGATGCCGGAGCAGGCCGGGCTGCCGGAGCCGGGCTCGGTGGACTTCGTGGTGGTGCACGGCCGGCGCCGCCCCTCGGCGCGGGGCGCGGCGGACGCGCTCGCGGCGGCGATCCTGGCGGGCGGCGACCGGCTGCACCGCGGCGGACCGGGGTGACGGCCGGGCGGGCTGACGGTGGGCGAGGGTGACGGTCCGGGCCGCGCGTGCGCTGAGCTGGGTGAGGGCCGTCGCGCCGCCCATGGGCCGGTCATGGGGACGTACAGATTCCGTGGAGATTACGGCACCGAAACTTACTCGACCGTCAGGAATGTGCCCGGACCTTCCCCACTTGCGTGGGTTCCTCCTTCACCGCACGGCGGTGCCGCGCCCTTTTCGCACCGTTCGACCCCCTCCCGTCCCCGGGCCCCGTGGGGTAGCTTTCACCGCGCTGTGCGGGACGAGGGTGTTGCCGCACCGGTCCGAGCGCCAGGAAGCGGGGAGCGGGATTGCGCGAGTTCACCAACCCTCCGTTGTCGCAGGCGCCCGCGGTGGGCGGCCTGGCCGACGTGGTGTTCGAGTACGCCGAGGAGGATCCGCTGCGCGTGGCGCTCGGCCGCAAGGACGACGACGGCCAGTGGCGCGACGTGACCAGCGCCGAGTTCCGCGACGAGGTGCTCGCCCTGGCGAAGGGCCTGCTGGCGAGCGGGATCCGGTTCGGCGACCGGGTCGCGATCATGTCCCGCACCCGCTACGAGTGGACCCTGTTCGACTTCGCGCTGTGGTCGGTCGGCGCGCAGGTCGTCCCCGTCTATCCGACGTCGTCGGCCGAGCAGTGCTCGTGGATGCTGCACGACGCGGAGGTGACGGCGGCGATCGTGGAGCACGAGGACCACGCGATGACCATCGCCACGGTCATCGACCGGCTGCCGCGGATGCGCCGGCTGTGGCAGCTCGACGCGGGCGCGGTGCAGGAGCTGTACGACGCGGGCGCGCACCTCGAGGACGACGTGGTGCACCGGCACCGCCGCGCGGTCACCCCCGAGTCGGTGGCGACGATCATCTACACCTCGGGCACCACCGGCCGCCCCAAGGGCTGCGTCCTCTCCCACGGCAACTTCATGTGGGAGGCGGACACCGTCATCGAGCGCTGGGAGCCGGTGTTCCACTCCAAGCGGGGCGACGAGGCGTCGACGCTGCTGTTCCTGCCGCTGGCGCACGTCTTCGGGCGGATGGTGGAGGTCGCGGCGATCCGCGGCAAGGTGAAGTTCGGCCACCAGCCGCAGCTCAACGCCGCCGCGCTGATGCCCGACCTGGCCGCGTTCCGGCCGACGTTCATCCTGGCCGTGCCGTACATCTTCGAGAAGGTGTTCAACGCGGCGCGGCGCAAGGCCGAGCGGGAGGGGCGCGCGGGGCCGTTCGAGAAGGCGGTCGACGTGGCCGTGCGGTACGCCGACGCGATCGAGGCGAAGGCCTGGGGCACGGGGCCCGGCCCGTCGGCGTCGCTGCGGATGCAGCACCAGCTGTTCGAGAAGCTCGTGTACGCCAAGATCCGTACCGCGATGGGCGGCCGGATCCGGCACGCCATGTCGGGCGGTTCGGCGATGGACCGGCGGCTCGGCCTGTTCTTCGCGGGCGCCGGCGTGCACATCTTCGAGGGGTACGGGCTGACGGAGTCGACCGCGGCGGCCACCGCCAACCCGCCCGAGCGCACCCGCTACGGCACGGTCGGGCAGACGATCCCCGGGGTGAGCGTGCACATCGCGGACGACGGCGAGATCTGGCTGCACGGCGAGAACGTCTTCCAGGGCTATCTCAACAACCCGAAGGCCACCGACGAAACGCTGCACGACGGCTGGCTGGCCACCGGCGACCTGGGCTCCCTGGACGAGGACGGCTATCTCACCATCACCGGGCGGAAGAAGGAGATCCTGGTGACGTCCGGCGGCAAGAGCGTCTCGCCGGGCGTGCTGGAGGAGCGGGTCCGCGACCATCCGCTGGTCAACCAGTGCATCGTGGTCGGCAACGACCGGCCGTACGTGGCGGCGCTGGTCACCCTCGACCAGGAGGCGGTCGAGCACTGGCTGGCGATGCGCGGGAAGCCGCGGCTCTCCCCGGCCGAACTGGTGCGCGACGCGGATCTGGAGACGGAGGTGCGGCGCGCGGTGGTCGCGGCCAACACCCTGGTCTCGCAGGCCGAGTCGATCCGCACCTTCCGCATCCTGGCGCAGCCGTTCACCGAGGAGCACGGGCTGCTCACCCCGTCGCTGAAGCTGAAGCGCAAGGCCATCGAGAAGGCGTACACGCAAGAGGTGGAGGCGCTGTACCGGGCGTGAATTGCGCGGTCAGGAATGCGGCGCGGGCCGTGATCGTCGACGATGGGGGTAACACTGGTAGTACCTGACCACAACCTAAGGATCAAGAGCTCGTGAGCAAGGTCCCCCCGATCACCCTGAACAACGGCGTCGAGATGCCCCAGCTCGGGTTCGGCGTCTGGCAGGTACCGGACGCGGAGGCCGAGACGGCCGTGGCGGCGGCGCTGGAGGCCGGCTACCGCAGCATCGACACGGCGGCGATCTACGGCAACGAGGAGGGCACCGGCAAGGCCATCGCGCGGTCGGACGTCCCCCGTGAGGACATCTTCGTCACCACCAAAGTGTGGAACAGCGACCACGGGTACGACGCCACCCTGAAGGCCTTCGACGCGTCGCTGGCCAAGCTCGGGCTCGACTACGTCGACCTGTACCTCATCCACTGGCCGACCCCGGCCCGCGACCGGTACGTCGACACGTACAAGGCGTTCGAGAAGCTGCTGTCGGACGGGCGGGCGCGCGCGATCGGCGTGTCCAACTTCCTGCCGGAGCACCTGGAGCGGCTGATCGGGGAGACGTCGGTCGTCCCGGCGGTCAACCAGATCGAGCTGCACCCGCACCTCCAGCAGGCCGCCGCACGGGAGTACCACGCGGAGCAGGGCATCGCCACCGAGGCCTACTCCCCGCTCGGGTCCGGCAAGGGCATCCTGGAGATCCCCGCGATCGTGGCCATCGCGCAGAAGCACGGCCGCACCCCGGCCCAGGTGGTGCTGCGCTGGCACCTCCAGCTGGGCAACGTCGTCATCCCCAAGTCGGTGACGCCGTCCCGCATCGAGGAGAACATCGACGTGTTCGGATTCACCCTGGACGCCGAGGACCTGGCGGCGATCAGCGCGCTGAACGAGGACCGGCGGCTGGGTTCGCACCCGGCGGAGTTCAACATGGCCTGACGGCGCACACGCCGGTGGCCGGCCCCCGTGGTGACGGGTGGCCGGCCACCGGCGTTTGTGAGCACGTCAGTTGGGCTGCCCCAGCGGCCGGACGACCACGGTGTTGACGTCCACCCCTTCCGGCTGGCCGAGCGCCCACACCACCGACCCGGCGATCTGGTCGGCGGTGAGCAGCTGCCCCGGAGGCAGTCCGTCCCCGCCGTCCCAGAACGGGGTCTCCACCCGCCCCGGCGCGATCAGCGTCACCCCGACGCCCCACTCGGTGACCTGCCGCCGGGTGTTCTCGGCGAGCCCGGTCACCGCGTACTTGGTGGCCCCGTACAGATTGCCGGGCGTGGGCACGAACCCGGCGACGCTGCCCACCAGCACGATCCGCCCGCGGGTCCGCCTCAGCGCGTCGACGGAGGCCCGGATCAGCAGGGCGGGTCCGAGGACGTTGGTCAGCACCATGTCGGTCCACCCGGCGGGGTCGCCGTCGGCGACGGAGTCGTGCGTGGCGAACCCGGCGTTGGCGACGACGGCGTCCAGCCGCCCGAACCGCGCGAGCACGGCGTCCACCGCGGCGCTCACCTCGCCGTACACGGCCGCGTCGCCGGGGATCGTCAACAGGCTTTCCGGCTCGCCGAGTTCCTTGGCGAAGGCGTGCAGCCGCTCCTCCCGCCGCCCGGTGACGGCGACCGCCTCCCCCGCCTCCAGCAGCCGGCGCGCCACGGCGGCGCCGATGCCGGTCCCCCCTCCGGTGATGAGCGTGACCCGCGTGTCGTCGGTCATGGGAACTCCCCCTCGGTCTTGTCGCGTACCGGGGAGTCCATCACTTGGAGCGCTCTTCAGGTCAAGCCCTCACACCGGGCGTACGCCCGAATGGACCGTGTGGGCCGCCAGGACGAAGACGTCGGGGCGGTGGTGGACGCTCTCCGGGGCGCCGGGGTCGACGAGACGGTCGAGGGTGGCGCGGTCGTCGGGGTCCAGGTACGCGCCGAGCATGTCGCGGGTGCGGGTGAGGGACTCGGCGACGTAGGCACGGGCGCGGTCCGGGACCGGGGACGGCAGGTCGAGGAGGAAGGTGCGCGAGCGGGTGTGGTGCAGGCCGGCCGCGGTGAGCAGGGCGGGCCAGTTCTCCGCCTGGGCCACCGAGCCGGGCAGCTCCTCGCGCATGCGGGCGAACCGGTCCTCTTCCACGGCGTCGATGCGGGCCTGGAGGCCGGGGCGGCCGAAGCCGATGTCGCGGGGCAGGAAGCGGGCGGGCAGTCCGCCCTCCATCACGGCCAGCGTGCCTCCGGGCGCGAGCCGCTCGACGCAGGCGGCGAGGGCCGCGCCCTGGTCGCCGAGGTGGTGGATGCTGCGGCTGGCCCACAGCAGGTCGGCCGGGTAGTCCAGCTCGGCCAGCACGCCGGGCAGGTCGCCGGTCAGGGTGTCGAAGCGGTCGGCGGCGCCGAGGCGGGCGGCGCGGGCGCGGGCCCGCTCCAGCAGCGCTTCGGAGCCGTCGACGGCCACGATCCGGGCGCCCGGGAAGGTCTCCGCGAACAGCCCGGAGATCACGCCGGGTCCGCTGCCGGCGTCCACGATCAGCCCCGGTTCGGTGACCTCCTTCGCCAGCCAGGCGAGGGCATGCTCGTACAGCGGGGTGAACAGTTCCGCCTGCGCCTCCAGCAGCGGCGCCATCTCGGCCCAGTCGATCTGCTCGTGGTCGTGCCCGTGTCCAGGTCCGTGCCCGCCGTCGCCGTGTCCCTCGTGCCCCTGCCCGTGTCCGTCGTGCCCGGGTGCGTGGTGGTGGTGCGCCATGGTGGTCAGCCTCTCCGCTCGGATGCGGTCAGCGTGCGACGGCGCACCGGGAAGGGGCAAACGGTGTTGCCGCTCCAGCAAAACCTCGGGGCGGAC
>MUNG01000438.1 GCA_002154585.1 Streptomyces pseudogriseolus | reverse complement strand
GGCTGCGCCTGCGCCGCCCCGCCCTGCTGGCGGCCGCCCGGCTCGCGGTGGCCGACGGGGAGCTGGACACCCTGGCCCGGCGGCTGATGTCCCAGCTGGTGCGGGCCCTGGTCGCCCACTTCGGCACCCGCGCCGCCGCGAGCGACCTCCACGACATCCACCACCTCGTTCTCGACGTCGCCGAGCGCAGGAACCTGCCCCGGGAACGGGCCGCCGCCCTGCTCAACCTCGGCGACCTCGACGCCCGCACCGGCCGCACCACCGAGGCGCTGGCCCGCTACCGGGCCGCCCTGGACGCCGGACGCGAGGCGAACGACCCGTACGCCACCGGCCGCGCGATGGAATCCGTCGGCGGCGCGCACCTGGACCTCGGGGACTACGACCGGGCGGCCGACTGGTACGGCCGCGCCCTCGCCGAGCGCCTCGCCCGCGACGAGCGCCCCGAGGCCGCCCGGCTCTACGGCCGCATCGGCGCCGCCCACACCTACGCCGGCCGCTACGGAGAGGCGATGCGCAACTGGCGCGCGGCCGTCGCCGGACACCGCAGGGACGGGGACGTGGCCGCGCAGGCACGGGCGCTGAGCGAACTGGGCCGGGTGCAGGAGTACGCGGGGCGGCTGGAGGAGTCGCTGCGCACCTGCCGGGAGGCCGTGGAGTGGGCGCGGCGCGCCGAGGACACCCGGCTCCAGGCCGCGCTGCACCTGCGCCTGGCCGACTCCTACGAGCGTCTCGGCGACCCCGCGTCGGCCGCGCTGCACCGGAGCACGGCCGAGCGCATGCTGGCGGAGGAGGCCCCCGAAGGCGACTCCGAGCCGGAACATGGAGCTAACGCCTGCGAAATCCGTAGCGCTTCCGCTGAAGATTGATGCAATGGAAGGCTAGACAGCGGGAACACCTTCATTAGACTGGCTCTGCCGCACCATCTCCTGCGGTCTCTCCCGGTGTGCCCGTGCGTGCCCGGGTATGTGTAGCGATATCCCCATACCCTCTGAGCCAAGGACCGTGATCGACGTGAAGGTCGGCATCCCCCGCGAGGTCAAGAACAACGAGTTCCGGGTGGCCATCACCCCCGCCGGCGTGCACGAGCTCGTGCGCCACGGCCACCAGGTCGTCATCGAGCGCGGCGCAGGTGTCGGCTCCTCGATCCCGGACGGCGAGTACATCGCCGCGGGCGGGCAGATCCTGGACACCGCCGACGAGGTCTGGGCCGCCGCCGACCTGCTGCTCAAGGTCAAGGAGCCGGTCGCGGAGGAGTACCACCGCCTGCGCAAGGACCAGACGCTCTTCACCTACCTGCACCTGGCCGCGTCCAAGGAGTGCACGGACGCCCTGCTGGAGTCCGGCACCACCGCCATCGCCTACGAGACCGTCGAGCTCCCCAACCGGGCCCTGCCCCTGCTCGCCCCGATGTCCGAGGTCGCCGGCCGCCTCTCCACCCAGGTCGGCGCCTACCACCTGATGCGCGCCCACGGCGGCCGCGGGGTGCTCCCCGGCGGCGTCCCCGGCGTGCTGGCCGGCCGCGCGGTCGTCATCGGCGCCGGCGTGTCCGGCTGGAACGCCGCGCAGATCGCCATCGGCATGGGCTTCCACGTGACCCTGCTCGACAAGGACATCAACAAGCTCAAGGAGGCCGACAAGGTCTTCGGCACGCGCATCCAGACCGTCGTCTCCAACTCCTTCGAGCTGGAGAAGGCCTGCCTGGAGGCCGACCTGGTGATCGGCGCCGTGCTGGTGCCGGGCGCCAAGGCGCCGAAGCTGGTCACCAACGAGCTGGTCTCCCGGATGAAAGCCGGAAGTGTCCTTGTCGACATCGCGATCGACCAGGGCGGCTGCTTCGAGGACTCCCGTCCGACCACGCACGCCGAACCGACCTTCAAGGTCCACGAGTCGGTCTTCTACTGCGTCGCCAACATGCCCGGCGCGGTGCCCAACACCTCGACCTACGCGCTCACCAACGCCACGCTGCCGTACATCGTCGAACTCGCCGACCGCGGCTGGGTGGAGGCGCTGCGCCGCGACCCGGCGCTCGCCAAGGGTCTCAACACCCATGACGGCAAGGTCGTTTACAAGGAGGTCGCCGAGGCGCACGGGCTGGAGCACGTGGAGCTCGCCTCGCTGCTCGGCTGAGCCGCGGCGCGACGCCAAGTCGACCAAGTCACCGATCCGCAAAGGCGATACGTCAACTCGGGACGTCAACGCGTCGCACCGGGCCGGACCTTGCGCGCCAAGGTCCGGCCCGGTGTGTGTATGGTCACGTCCTGGTTCGCGAGCAACTCGCCTCGAACGTAACCCTTCTACCGATTCGTACACCCGTGAAACCTGCTGTGCGACGGCCGTACGCCCTTGACAGAGGGATGTTTCATTGCCGACACATCGGGCCGGGTCCGGCGGATTGTGTTGCTGCGGATGCCCGACACGCCATAGAGTCGCCAACCGTCGGCATGGTGCCACGCTGACCTGTCTAGAAGTTTCCTGGTCACCAAGGAGGTAAGACGACTTGTGAATGAGTCGACATTTACTCCCGGGGGTGGTCAACCAGGAATGCCTGCGCCGGGCCAGGGGTCCGCGGGATTCGCTGCTGTCGGCTCCGTCGCTGTGCGCACCTTCGCAGCCCACCAGAGTCACGGAACTCCAGGAGTGACTCACCCAGCACACCAGAGCATGGATGGCCATCACGTGAACGCCATGGCCGGCGACGGAAGTGGCGCGCCCCACAACCATTTCGCCGACTACGACGAACTGCCCGAGGGGCACTTCTACGACCCCGACGCCGAGTACGAGCCCGATCCGGAGTACGCGGCCACGCTCGCGCCCGACGCGGCCCGTCAGCGCCGTGAGCGCATCGGCCCGACCGGGCGCCCGCTGCCGTACTTCCCGATCCCGGGCCCGCTGACCGACCACGGACCCGCGAAGATCATCGCGATGTGCAACCAGAAGGGCGGCGTCGGCAAGACCACGTCGACCATCAACCTGGGCGCCGCGCTCGCGGAGTACGGACGCCGGGTGCTGCTCGTCGACTTCGACCCGCAGGGCGCGCTGTCGGTCGGACTCGGCGTCAACCCGATGGAGCTCGACCTCACCGTCTACAACCTGCTCATGGAGCGGGGCATGGCGGCCGACGAGGTGCTGCTGAAGACCGCGGTCCCCAACATGGACCTGCTGCCCAGCAACATCGACCTGTCGGCGGCCGAGGTCCAGCTGGTGAGCGAGGTCGCGCGCGAGTCGACGCTTCAGCGGGCGCTGAAGCCGCTGATGGACGACTACGACTACATCGTCATCGACTGCCAGCCCTCGCTCGGCCTGCTCACGGTCAACGCGCTGACCGCGGCGCACAAGGTGATCGTGCCGCTGGAGTGCGAGTTCTTCGCGCTGCGCGGTGTGGCCCTGCTGACCGAGACCATCGAGAAGGTCCAGGAGCGGCTCAACCCGGAGCTGGAGCTCGACGGGATCCTCGCCACCATGTACGACTCGCGCACGGTGCACAGCCGTGAGGTGCTCGCGCGGGTGGTCGAGGCGTTCGACGACCACGTCTACCACACGGTCATCGGACGCACGGTCCGCTTCCCGGAGACCACGGTCGCCGGTGAGCCGATCACCACGTACGCGTCCAACTCCGTCGGCGCCGCCGCCTACCGTCAGCTCGCCAGGGAGGTGCTCGCCCGGTGTCACGCCGAGTGAGTCTGCCGGGGGCCGACGAACTCTTCCGTACGACAGGGGGGATGGGGCTCCAGGCGTCCACCCCCAGGCGCGGCGGCGACGCCCGTGTCCCCGCTCCCGCGGGGGAGGGCGACGCGGCCGCCGCCGCCCATGAGGACGCGCCGCAGTCGGTGCCCGTGCAGGGCGGCGACGGCGAGGGCGCGGAGCACGTCGCGGCGGACGTGGAGCCCGCCGAGGCCGCGGAGTCCCGCAGCCGGGGCGCCGCGGGCGCCGGACGCCGCGCGGCGCCCGCCGCCGACGGCGCGGCCGCCGCGGCCCCCCGCAAGCGGGGACGGCCCGCGGCACGGCGGCCCAGCGGCCGCGAGCGGCACGACGAGAAGATCACCGTGTACGTCTCCGCCGAGGAGCTGATGGACCTGGAGCACGCGCGCCTGGTCCTGCGCGGTGAGCACGGCCTCGCCGTCGACCGCGGACGCATCGTCCGCGAGGCGGTCGCCGTGGTCCTCGCCGACCTGGAGAGCCGCGGGGACGCCAGCATCCTCGTACGCCGCCTGCGGGGACGGTAGCGGTAGCCTGCGGGGGCCATGACCTCGAACGACCCACCCGCCCCCGCAGG
>MUNG01000437.1 GCA_002154585.1 Streptomyces pseudogriseolus | reverse complement strand
CAGGCGGGTGCGCGCGCCCGGCGTCGAGCCCGCCGCTCAGCGAGAAGGGTGAGGATCGGCATGAAGGGTTACGTCTTCCACGGCCCCGGGCAGTCCGCCTGGGAGGAGGTTCCCGATCCGGAGATCCGGGAGCCCGGCGACGTCATCGTCCGCGTCGACGCCGTCACCATCTGCGGGACGGACCTGCACATCCTCAAGGGCGACGTGCCCGAGGTGCGCCCCGGGACCGTCCTCGGACACGAGGCGGTCGGCGAGGTGGTCGAGACCGGCGCCGACGTCCGCACCGTACGGCCCGGCGACCGGGTCCTGGTCTCCTGCGTCACCGCCTGCGGCCGCTGCCGCTTCTGCCGCGAGGGCGTGTACGGCCAGTGCCGGGGCGGCGGGGGCTGGATCCTCGGGCACCTCGTCGACGGCACCCAGGCCGAATACGTACGGGTGCCGTTCGCCGACCTGTCGGTGTACCCGCTGCCCGGCGCCCTCGCCGACGAGGACGCGGTGCTGCTGGCGGACATCTTCCCCACCGCCTACGAGGTGGGCGTGCTCAACGGCCGGGTGCGGCCCGGGGACACCGTCGTCGTGGTCGGCGCCGGACCGGTCGGGCTGGCCGCGATCGCCACGGCCCAGCTGTTCGGCCCCGAACGCGTCGTCGCGGTGGACCTGGCGGCGTCCCGGCTCCAGGCGGCGAAGGAGTTCGGCGCCGACGCGGTGGCCGACGCGAGCGAGGGTCCCGAGCAGCTGGTCGAGGACCTCACCGGCGAACTCGGCGCGGACGTGGTGATCGAGGCGGTCGGCCTCCCGGAGACCTTCGAACTGTGCACCCGTGTGGTGCGCCCCGGCGGGCATGTCGCCAACGTCGGCGTGCACGGCGCGCCCGCGACCCTGCACCTCGAGGATCTCTGGATCAAGGACGTCACTATTACCACCGGCCTCGTCGACACGCACTCCACCCCCACGCTGCTGCGGATGGCCGCCGCCGGCCGGCTGCCGACCCGCGGTCTGGTCTCGCACACGTTCCCCCTGGACCAGATGCAGGAGGCGTACGACGTGTTCGCGGGCGCCGCCGAGACGGGCGCGCTCAAGGTCGTCCTCGGCGTCCCGCAGCACGAGGTCGTCCCGGTGCATCCGACGGCCGTGTGACCGGCGAGGCCCGCTCCGGGACGAGGCCCGTCCCGGAAAACGGCCCGTTCCGCCCGTGCGGGACGGGGCAGAACGGGCCACCCTGGAGGTGGTGGCGCGGACGGCACCCGCGCGAGGAGGTGACCTCCCATGGCGACGACGCATGGCGCGAGGCCGATGGTGCCCTGGTGGCGATGGCGGGACAACCCGCTGTGCCGCCGCAGCGACATCGCCGAGGCCTGGCTGCTGATCGCCACGGCCGTCCTCGCCCTGGTCCTCTCGGCATTCGCCGGACTCGCGGCGGCCGACGGGGTCGGCGCGTCCCTCGACGACCGCCGCGAGCACACCCGCCCGGTCCCGGCCGTGCTGGTCGAGGACGCGCGCGACGCCGCTCCCGCGCTGGAGTCCGACAACGGCGGCAGCGGCGTCTGGGCCGAGGTGCGCTGGACCGCCCCCGACGGCACCCGCCACACCGGACGGGCGGAGGTCCCCGCGAACAGCAAGAAGGGCGCCGAGGTCACCGTCCACAACGACGAGGCCGGCCGCCTCGTGTCCGCGCCGCCCGCGGGCGCCGAGGCGCACTTCCAGATAGCCATGGCCGGGATCACGGTCGCCGTCGTCACCGGGGGCATGGTGCTGCTCTGCGGATGGGTCGCCCGGGCCCGGCTGCGGCTGCGGCGGCTGGACCGGTGGGAGGACGAATGGCGCCAGGTCGAGCCGATGTGGCGCAAGCGGATGACCGGCTGAGTCACGCGATCCCGCCCCTCGACCGGGCAGCGGCCCACCCTTCCGCCGCACCCCGCCCGCATCCGCGTGCTGGAGCTGCTCAGCGAACGCGAGCATTCGGTCGGGGAGATGCTGCCCCATGTGGGCATCGAGCCCGCGCACCTCTCCCAGCAGCTGGCCGTGCTGCGCCGCGCCAACCTGGTCGTGGGCCGCAAGGAGGGCTCGACCGTCTACTACTCGCTGACCGACCCGCACGTGGCGGAGCTGCTGCGGGTCGCGCGCACCATCCTGTCCGGCGTCCTCACCGGCCAGGCCGGACTCCTCGCGGACCTCCAGGCGACCGCGACCCAGGCGACCGCGACCCAGGGGGAGACCCGGCCTGTGTCATGACCGCCCGGGCAGCCGGGCAGCCGGGCAGCCGGGCAGCCGGGCGGCCGAACGGCCGAACGGCCGGGGCAGGCCCGCCGTCAGGCCGCCTCGCCGCGCCGCCGGCAGTGCAGGAACAGCTGCGGCTCCGGGCGGGCCGCCGGGTGGCTCGGGGTGAACATCGTGCTCTCCTCCCACTCCACCTCCAGGCCCGCCTCCCGCACCAGACCGAGGACGTCCTGCGCCGCGAAGCTGGTGACCCGCACCGGCTGCCCCATGAACGACCCGTCGAACTCCTCCACGTCCAGCGGCACGGTGGCCAGCACCAGCAGGCCGCCCGGCCTGAGCGCGGCCGTCAGCCGGCGCACCAGCTCCTTCTGCTCCGCCCGGGTCATCTGCAGCAGCGAGAAATACACGCAGACCGCGTCGTACGAGCCCTCCGCGAGCTTCGTCCGCCGCACGTCGTCGCACCGGAACTCCGCCTCGGGCACCTGCCGGGAGGCGATCTCCACCATCACCGGGGACACGTCGACGCCCAGCACCCGGTGTCCCGCGCCGGCCAGCGTGGCGGCCGTGGGCCGTCCGGTGCCGCTGCCCACGTCCAGCACGGTGCTGCCGGGGGAGAGCCTTTCGAGCAGCCAGGACAGCGACGCCCGGTGCGCCGCCGAGGACGCGAAGGCCTTCTCGTAGTCGCCGCCCAGCGCGTCGAACACCTCCGCCGCCGGGGACCCGTGCACCTCGTCGCCCACGCCACCGCCTCGCTTCCCAGTCGCCGATGCCGGGCATCGTGCCACTCGGGTGCCGTCGTCACAACGGCACCCGGACGGTTCCCGGCTTGCGGGCGCGGCGGCCGGCACGGCAGGGTCGTGCTGTGCCGACCCTGCTGATCGTCCACCACACGCCCTCGCCGAACTGCCAGGCGATGTTCGAGGCCGTCGTCTCCGGCGCCACCGCCCCGGAGATCGAGGGCGTGAAGGTGGTGCGCCGGGCCGCGCTGTCCGCGACCGCCGCCGACGTCCTGGACGCCGACGGTTTCCTGCTCGGCACCCCCGCCAACCTCGGCTACATGTCGGGCGCGCTCAAACACTTCTTCGACCAGGTCTACTACCCCTGCCTGGACGCCACGAAGGGCCGGCCCTTCGGGTACTACGTGCACGGCGGCAACGACGTCACCGGCGCCGTGCGGGGGATCGAGTCGGTCACCACCGGCCTGGGCTGGCGCGCCGCCGCCGAGGCGGTGACCGTCACGGGCGAACCCGACAAGGCCGCCCTGGAGCGCTGCTGGGAGCTGGGCGCCACCCTCGCGGCGGTCCTGGCCGACTGACGCCCGCCGCCCGAGTCGCGCGTCCCGTCAGGCGCCGTCCATCTTCTCCCGGTCCTGCTCGTCCCAGGCGCGGGTGTCACGCGGCTGCGTGTACGGCTCCTCCTCCGGCGGATGACCGCCGGCGATGGCCCGCTGCCGGGCGATCTCCGCGTCGAACTCAAGCCCGAGCAGGATCGCCAGATTGGTGATCCACAGCCAGATCAGGAAGATGATGACACCGGCCATCGTGCCGTACGTCTTGTTGTACGAGCCGAAGTTGGCGACGTAGACGGCGAACCCGGCGGAGGCGGCCAGCCAGATCAGCAGGGCCAGGAAACTGCCCGGGGTGACCCAGCGGAACCCCTTGACCTTGGCGTTCGGGGCGGCCCAGTACAGCAGCGCGATCATGACCGTCACCAGCAGGACCAGCACCGGCCACTTGGCGATCGACCAGGCCGTGAGGGCCGTGTCGCCCAGCCCCAGCAGATCGCCCGCCTGACGGGCCAGACCGCCGGTGAAGACCACGATCAGCGCGCTGATCCCGGCCATCACCAGCAGCGCGACCGTCACGCCCACACGCACCGGCAGCACCTTCCACACCGGACGTCCCTCGGGCATGTCGTACACGGCGTTCGCCGAGCGCATGAACGCCGCCACATAGCCGGACGCCGACCAGACGGCGAGCAGCAGACCGACGACCGCGACCAGCGAACCGACGCCCGCGCCGCCCTGAAGCTGCTCGATCGCCTGGGTGATGATGTCCCGCGCCGCACCCGGGGCGGTGAGCTCCTGGACGTTCTCCAGCACCTTGTCCGTGGTCGATCTGCCGGTGAGACCGAGGATCGACACCAGGGCCAGCAGCGCCGGGAACAGCGCCAGCACCCCGTAGTACGTCAGGGCGGCGGCGCGGTCGGTGAGTTCGTCGTCCTTGAACTCGCGCACACTGCCCTTCAAGGCCGCCTTCCAGGCGCCCTTGGGCAGCTTCGCCGGGCTGTCCGGAGCCGCGCGCTCCACCGCGTCGCTCGGGCCCGGCTCCTGCGCCGGCTGCCCGGCCCCCCGCGAGGATGCGGACTCGTCCGGCGCGTCCTGGTGTGCCGGCCGGTCGTCCCGGCCCGGGATATGCAGCTTCATGGCCACCGGGTGCCCCCGGCCCGCCATGTCACGCCCGGGCGCCCGGGCGAGGGGATCCGGTACACCAAGGGCTTGTGGGAGCGCTCCCACGCGTG
>MUNG01000436.1 GCA_002154585.1 Streptomyces pseudogriseolus | reverse complement strand
CAGGGGCGGGGTGCTCGCGCGAGCACCCCGCCCCTGCCGCGTTCCCGTGAGCGGAGGCAACGTAAGCTGGTGACCTGCCTGTTGACCGGACGTCACGGCAACTCCCCCGCCGCACACGGTCGGTGACCGTTCCCGGACGCTGCGGCCGGATCGTTGCGGTTTCGAGGGCGGGTAAACGTGCGGATGGTTAACGACTAGGCAAAGCCCGGCTCCCCGGTAGGCATATGCGTTGACACTACTTATGCGACGCTTATAGACCTGGGAGCCTCATGGGAGTGCTGATTTTCCATCACCCCTCCCTCAACCCCCCGCATTTGCGCATCATGTAAAGGACAAACGTGGCAGTTCTGTCCGTATCACGCCGTTCCGTGACCCGCTCCGTGCGCGCCCTCGGTGTCGTCTCCGCGGCCGCCGCGCTCGCGCTCGGTGCCGCCGGCAACGCCGCGGCGTGCAACATCAACGAGTTCTCGGCCGAGGCCAAGTGCGAAGGTGACAAGGGTGTCATCACCGTCACCGACGTCGACCCGGCCGGCGTCCCCGCCACCGTGACCGTGTTCCTCCAGAACAACGGCGCCGACATCGAGAAGATCGGCGAGCAGGTGGTCAAGGGGTCCAAGGAGGGCACCACCATCACCTTCGAGGAGGACTGGAAGCCCAACGCCGAGTACCGCATCCACGTGTCGGCCAAGCCGTACGTGGACGAGGACATCAAGCCGAACCTGACCACGCCGTCGACGCCGTGCAAGGAGGACGAGGAGACCCCGTCCCCCGAGCCCACGCCGTCGGAGGAGACCTCGGCCCCGGCCGAGGAGAGCGAGGAGCCGAGCCCGGCCCCGTCGGAGAGCACCAGCGAGAGCGCTCCCCCGGCGGACACGTCGGACAACGCCCCGTCCCCGGCCGGTGAGTCCAACCTCGCCGAGACCGGCGCCAACTCCAACACCGGCATGATCGCCGGCGTGGCCGCGGCCCTGGTCGTCCTCGGTGGCGGCGCCGTGTTCTTCGGCATGCGCCGCCGCGGGGCGAACAGCCAGCGCTGACGCCTCACGGAACCGGCTTGCGGCCCGTCCCCGAACCGGGGGCGGGCCGTACGCCGTTGCCGGCCGGTCAGCCGAACGTGGTCCGCTCCAGCCAGGTGTCGAGCAGCGCGCGCTCGCCGAGCACCTCGATGCGGGGATCGTCCAGCGGGATGCGGCGGTAGAAGGCGAGCAGCACCCAGGTGAGGGGCCCGCGCAGCGCGACCGTGGCCTTCTCGTGGCCGTGGCGCCAGGAGACCCCGTCCTCGTCCAGCCGGATCAGGTACTCGGCGTTCACACCGGGCGGGGTGTCGGTGGCGTGCAGGTGGATCGTGCGCAGGGGGCCGCGCAGCCCGTGCACCGCGTCGTCGGGCAGCGTCCGCTGCGCCCACATAACGATCTCCAGCCACTCGTCGACCGCGTCGGCGGCCACCTCCGGCGCCACCTCGTAGGGCAGCCCGGCGGCGAGCGTGGCGTCCGCGCGGTGCACGGTCACCTCGTGGGTCATACGGCGGGCCCAGAAGCCGGCGTCGTCGGTCCCCGCCCAGCTCCACACCCGCGCGTCCGGCCCCGCCGCCCGCAGCGCGGACACGACCAGGTCACCGCTCTCCGCCAGCCAGGCGTCCAGCGCGGCGGCGTCACCGCGCGCCTCCGGCCCCTCGAAGCCCGGCACCTCCTCCTCCGGGACCTCCTTCTCGGCCCCGGTCCGCACCATGAGGGCCACCCAGCGCAGGGCGCCGCCGAGGTGCCGCACGAGCTGTTCCACGGACCAGTCGGGCGTGGTCGGCACGGTGCGGGACAGATCCGTGCCGGAGGTCACCACCGCCCTCAACTGCCCGACCTGGTGGGTGATTTCGACGCAGTAGCGTTCGTGGGCGAGTCGAGTCATGCCGCTCACCCTAGGCACCGGTGATCAGCCCAGGACAGTGATTTCCGCGCCGTCGAACTCCACGCCGGTGACGTCCCCGACGTCCGGGGCGTCCCGCAGGGCGCAGGCCGCCTCCAGCACGGGCGCGTTCTCCGGCTGGAGCCGCACGGCGACATGGGTGCCGCGGAAGGTGCGCGCGGTCACCGTGCAGCGCAGTCCCTCCCCGGCCGGGACCAGCCGGACGCCGGCGGGCCGGACCAGCAGCGGCCGCGTGCCCTCGGGCGCGTCCGGCGGCACCGGCACCTTGCCCCAGGGGGTGACGGCCACGCCGTCGGCGACGGACGCCTCGACGACGTTCTCGAAGCCGAGAAAGCGGGCCACGAAGGCGTCGGCGGGCCGCTGCCACACCTCGAGAGGCGTGCCGGACTGGGCGATCCGCCCGTCCCGCATCACCACCACCCGGTCGGCCAGGGCGAACGCCTCCCCCTGGTCGTGCGTCACGGCCAGCACGGTGGTGCCCAGCCGGCCGAACAGCTCACGCAGTTCGACGACGAGCCGCTCCCTCAGCGACCGGTCGAGCTGACCGAGCGGCTCGTCGAGCATCAGCAGCCGCGGGCTGGGTGCGAGGGCGCGGGCGAGCGCGACGCGCTGCTGCTCGCCACCGGACAGGGCGGCGACGGCCCGCCCGGACGCCCCGGGCAGCCCGACCAGGTCCAGCAACTCGGCCACCCGCCGCGTCTGTTCGGCGCGCGGCGCGCCGTGCATGCGCAGGCCGAAGGCGACGTTGCCGCCCACGTCCCGCTGCGGGAACAGCTGGTGGTCCTGGAACATCAGCCCGACGCCCCGCTTGTGCGCGGGCACGCCCGCCTGGTCCCGTCCGTCGAGCAGGACCCGCCCCGCGTGCAGAGGCTGGAGTCCGGCGACCGCGCGCAGCAGCGTGGACTTGCCGCTGCCGCTGGGCCCGAGCACGCACACGATCTCGTGCTCGGCGACGTCGAGGCCGACGGCGTCCAACGCGGCCCGCCCGCCGAAGCGGACGGTCGCGGCTTCGATGCGCAGCAGGCTGCCGGTGGGCGTCGGGCTGTCGGCGGGCGTCGGGCTGCTGACGGGCATCGGGCTGTCGGTGGGCATCTAGAACTCCCCCGTCCGGTCGGTGCGCAGCCGCTCCAGCACCAGCAGGGCCACGGCGCACACGATCATCAGAAGCGTCGACAGGGCCATCGCCTGCCCGTAGTTGAGGTCCCCGGGCCGTCCCAGCAGCCGCGCCACGGCCACCGGCAGAGTGGGGTTGTCCGGCCGCGCGATGAACACCGTCGCCCCGAACTCCCCCAGGGACACCGCGAAGGCGAACCCGGCGGCGATCAGCAGCGCCCTCCGCACCAGCGGCAGGTCCACCTCCCGCCACGCCCGCCACGGCGACGCCCCCAGCACCGACGCCGCCTCCCGCAGCCGCACGTCCACCGCCCGCAGCACCGGCAGCATGGTCCGTACGACGAAGGGGACGCCGACCAGCGCCTGCGCGAGCGGCACCAGGATCCAGGAGGCGCGCAGGTCCAGCGGGGGCTCGTCCAGGGCGATGAGGAAGCCGAACCCGACGGTCACGGCGGACACGCCGAGCGGCAGCATCAGCAGCGCGTCGAAGCCGCGCACCAGCCGTCCCGCGTCCCGCCGGGTCAGCGCGACGGCGGCGAGACCGCCGATCACCACGGCGATGGCGGTGGCGGCGACGGCGTAGCGCAGGGAGTTGCCGACCGCCTCGATCGGGGCGACCAGGAACACCCCGCCGTCCGCCTCGGTCAGCGCCCGGTAGTAGGCGAGGCCGGCGTCGCCGAAGGAACGCTGCACCAGCACGGCGAGCGGCAGCAGCAGGAGGACGGCGACCGTGGCGACGACCCCGCCGAGCAGCGCCCACTGTCCGGCGCCGCGCGGGCGGCGGGCGGTCACGGAGGCGTCGACCAGCCGCAGCGCGGTCTCGCGGCGCCGCACGGTCCAGGCGTGCAGGGCGAGGATCGCGCCGACGGCGGCGAACTGGATCAGCGTGAGGACGGCGGCCGTGGACAGGTCGAAGACGTCGGCGGTCTGCCGGTAGATCTCCACCTCCAGCGTGGAGAACGTGGGTCCGCCGAGGATCTGCACCACGCCGAACGAGGTGAAGGTGAAGAGGAAGACCATCAGCGCGGCGGCGGCCACGGCGGGCGCGAGCGCCGGGAGGGTGACGGTGCGCCAGGCGGTGAGGCGGGAGGCGCCGAGCATCCGCGCGGCCTCCTCCTGCCGCGGGTCGAGCTGCGCCCACAGCCCGCCGACGGTGCGGACAACGACGGCGTAGTTGAAGAAGACGTGCGCGAGGAGGATCGCCCAGACCGTGGTGTCGAGGCGTACGCCCCACATCTCGTCGAGCAGCCCGCCGCGCCCGACGAGCGCCATGAACGCCGTGCCGACGACGACCGTGGGCAGCACGAACGGCACGGTGATCACCGCCCGCAGCACCTGTTTGCCGGGAAAGTCGAACCGGGCCAGGGCGTAGGCGCCGGGCAGGGCGATCACCAGGGTGAGGGCCGTGGAGACGAGGGCCTGCCAGGTGGTGAACCACAGCACCTGACGGATGTCGGACTGGGCCAGCACGTCCGCGATCCGCCCCGGCTGCCAGCCGCCGTCGGCCTTGAGCCCCCGGGCGACGATCGCGGCGACCGGGTAGGCGAAGAAGACGGCGAAGAACACGGCCGGCACGGCCATCAGACCGAGCCGGGCCGCGTTGCGGCGCCACCAGCCGGGGCGGCGCGGGCTCACTTCAGTACGAGCGAGGTCCACGACTTGACCCACTGGTCACGGTTCTCGGCGATCTTCGCCGGGTCCATGGTCCGGGGCTCCTTCGCCTGCGGCCCGAACTTCACGAACTCCGCGGGCACCTTCGCACCCTCGCGCACCGGGTAGACGAACATGCTGAGCGGCATGTCCTCCTGGAAGGTCTGCCCGGCCATGAAGTCGAGCAGCGCCTTGCCGCCCTCGGGGTTCTTCGCGTTGCTCAGCAGACCCGCGTACTCGACCTGCCGGAAGCAGGTGCCCTCGGCGACGCCGGTGGGCGCGGTGTCCGGCCGCGGGTCGGCGTAGATGACCTCGGCGGGCGGCGAGGAGGCGTACGACACGACGAGCGGCCGGTCGGCCTTGGCCTCCTTGCCGCCGGCCGAGCCGGAGAACTCCTCGTTGTACGCCTGCTCCCAGCCGTCGACGACCTTGACGCCGTTGTCCTTGAGCTTCTTCCAGTAGCCCTCCCACCCCTCGTCCCCGTACTGGGCGGCCGTGCCGAGCAGGAAGCCGAGGCCGGGCGAGGAGGTGGCGGCGTTCTCGACGACGAGGAGGTCCTTGTACGCGGGCTCGACCAGGTCGTCGAAGGTCTTCGGCGGGGTCAGCTTCTTCTGCTCGAACCACGCCTTGTCGTAGTTGACGCAGATGTCGCCGGTGTCGACGGGGGTGACCCGGTGCTTGTCCTCGTCGACCCGGTACTCGGGCCGGATCCGGTCGGAGCCCTTGGCCTCGTAGGACTGGAACAGCCCGTTGTCGAGGGCGCGGGACAGCAGGGTGTTGTCGACGCCGAAGAAGACGTCGCCCTGGGGGTTGTCCTTGGTCAGGATCGCCTTGTTCACGGCCTGGCCTGCGTCGCCGTCCTCGAGGACCTTGAGCTTGTAGCCGGACTGCTTCTCGAAGGCGGCAACGACGTCCTCGGACACGGCCCACGAGTTGTGACTGACGAGGGTCACGGTCTTGGAACCGCCGCTCCCGCCGCTGTCGTCCCCGCCGGACGACCCGCAGGCGGACAGCGTGACGAGCCCCAGCCCGACGGCCAGGACCGTGACCTTCTTGGTGATACCCACTTGATTCCTCCTGGAGTGACCAGGAAGAGACGCGGCCCTGCCCGGAACCCCTGGTCGGGGCGCCGGGCAGGGCGCAACAGCTCGAGTGATGACCGATCTCCCTACCCAGAATGACCTGGGCCAGGTTCGGAGGGTCTGCGGCCGGTGCCGCACTCTCAGCGCTGTGGCGCTCCCCTGTCGGAATATGCAGATGTGTTGACGCCGGTCAGACTACCGCTCGGTGGCGGCGAGCTGACCACACGCCCCGTCGATCTCCTGACCACGGGTGTCCCGGATCGTGACCGGCACACCGTGCGCGGCGATCGCCTCGACGAACGCCTTCTCGTCCTCGGGCCGCGACGCGGTCCACTTGGACCCGGGCGTCGGGTTGAGCGGGATGAGGTTGACGTGCACGGGACGCCCCTTGAGCAGCCGCCCAAGCCGGTCACCACGCCACGCCTGGTCGTTGATGTCCCGGATCAGCGCGTACTCGATGGACAGCCGGCGCCCCGACTTCGCCGCGTACTCGAACCCGGCGTCGAGCACCTCGCGCACCTTCCACCGCGTGTTCACGGGGACGAGGGTGTCGCGCAGCTCGTCGTCGGGGGCGTGCAGGGAGATCGCCAGCCGGCACTTGAAGCCCTCGTCGGAGAACCGGTGGACGGCCGGCACCAGCCCCACCGTCGACACGGTGATCCCGCGCTGCGACAGCCCGAGCCCGTCCGGCTCGGGGTCGGTGAGCCGGCGGATGGCGCCGACGACGCGGTTGTAGTTGGCGAGGGGCTCGCCCATGCCCATGAACACGATGTTGCTGAGCCGCGCCGGCCCGCCGGGCACCTCACCGTCCCGCAGCGCCCGCATGCCGTCCACGATCTGGTGGACGATCTCGGCGGTGGACAGATTCCGGTCGAGACCCGCCTGCCCGGTCGCGCAGAACGGACAGTTCATGCCGCACCCGGCCTGCGAGCTGATGCACATCGTGACCCGGTCCGGGTACCGCATCAGCACGGACTCGACGAGCGTCCCGTCGAACAGCTTCCACAGCGTCTTGCGGGTCGTCCCCTGGTCGGTCGACAGATGCCGCACGACGCTCATCAGCTCGGGAAGCAGGGCCTCGCGCAGCTTCCCGCGCGAGCCGGCGGGGATGTCGGTCCACTGCTCCGGATCGTGCGCGTACCGCGCGAAGTAGTGCTGCGAGAGCTGCTTGGCACGGAACGGCTTCTCACCGACCGCGACAACCGCCTCCTTGCGCTCGGCAGGCGTGAGATCGGCAAGATGCCGCGGCGGCTTCTTGGCTCCGCGCGGCGCGACGAATGTAAGTTCTCCGGGCTTAGGCATGGCTGTACCAGTGTCGCAGATCGACATGGGTGGCCTGGGGTGTCGTCCGCCACGGCTGCCGCGCACTGCGTGACGGCTTCGGCGGTGGACTCGAGGGCGTCGGCCGGGGGCCGTGGGGCGGTGCCTGAGGCCTGACACAGATGGGCAGCGGTGACCGGGCAGGTCAGCGACCGCCCGGCACCGAGTGGACCGCCTAGCGTCCGGGGGACGGCCCGGCCAGCCCGTTGACCACTCGGCAACTGAGGTGATCACCATGGCGGGCCGTCAGTTGGTCTCTTGAGGCGATCAGCCATCGAAGCGGTTCCAGTCGACAGGGAGGTCGGCCAGCGGGTTCAGGGCGCTGCGGTGGGTGGCGCCGGCCCAGGCATGGAATGCTTCGCCGTCCTCGCTGCTGACATGCATGACGAGGCCGGGGGCCACGTAGAAGCGGGTGGGTGCCCAGGGCCAGAAGGGACGCAGGGGCACAAGGTGCAGCGCCCCCGTGAGTTGCTCGACCTGTGGTGCAGTGAGTTCGCGGGGCAGGGCGAGGTATTCGGCGCCCATGGAGGCCTCGTAGAGGGAGAACTGGATCAGGAAGCCGCTGAGCGCTTCTTGTTCGGCGATCAGCTGCCCGTCGAGTTCACGGAACCAGACAGTCGGATCGGCTTCAGGTTCCTCAAGCGTCCACGGGAGTGACCAGAAGAAGCCCCCCTGGTTCTCGACGCCGAAGACGAGCATCTCCCCGAGATGGTCGGTGAGCAGGTCCGGCTCGGGCAGGATCTTGTTCTGGGTTCCGAGGGCACCCGGCCGCTGCTTCGCGAGCCGGTACAGCTGTCTCAGTCCACCGGGAAGGCGTGACGCGGAGTCGCCGACAGGCGATTCGGTGGCGTCCTCGGTCGGGTACCAGCCGGTGACGAACTGCTCAAGAGCTGCCTCACGGTCACCGTTCACATTCCCGAGCCACCGCAAGTCCGGCACGTGCCCGGGTGGAAGTGGTGGGCGCACTCGGTCGAGGAGTTCTCTGCTCAAGGGTGCTTCCAAGCGCAGTTCACAGTCGGTGAGAACGCCGTCGGTGGTGCCGGCCTGTCTTACCCGGGCGGTGCCCAGGTACAGAGCTTCACCTTCGACGCGGACTGCGATGTGGATCGGCGACGCCCTTTCGTCCACACCCCAAGGCGCCCCCATGAGTCGCTCTGTGACCGGTGCCGGAGCGGGCCCGATCAAGCGGAACCTCTCGGCGTTCCAGACACCGCTTCTGGCGGGTGCGCCACTCGCTTCCGCGATGATCAGCATTGCGGCCGGGCCCATGACGACACTGGCACCGCCCACCGTGAAACGCCTGGGTGCTGCCGAGCCGCCGACGAGCACGGGTACGTACTCCCGATCGAACACCAGCGCCGGAATGGCGGCGGGAACCTGATCATTCATGCGGGCATCATCCTCGACCACAGGCGAGTGGGTACGACCGCCGGACGCCTTGGCGGGGGCGCATTCGCGCGAGTTCTCCCGCCCCCCTGGGCCTGAGCAGCCCCATCGCCCATGGGGGCGCGATCGCGCTCTTGTGGACCCGGAGCCCGGTTGCTGCGATAGCTGCGATGGCTGCGTCGCCGTCGAGGAGGCCTGGATCGTGGGTGAGCTCAAGGTGGTGCGGTGGAAACGGCATGGGCACGACCGGCTGTACGCGAATCTGCCCGACGGCACTGCCGCAGGCTGGGCCGACTGCAAGACGGGAAGCATCACCATCCGTCTGACTGAGCACCGTAACGCGGTCATGGCCGTGCTGCGGGAGCACTTGTCCACCGCGACCGATGCGTCGGCACCGTCCGAAATCCCGGCGCCCGCACCTGTGCTGCCACCTCTGACCCCTGATGACGACCTCGCCCTCAACTCGCCCGGCACCGCTTTGCTGCCCAAGGTCACCGAGACCTCGGCGGGTCTCATGACGCGCGTTCTCGCTCGGATCCAGGGCCGTCCGGCCGACGGAGATTCCTGGCGCAAGGGCATGACGGGCGAACGCCGTGCAGGCGCTGAACTCGATCGGCTGCGACGTCATGGGTGGCGCGTGCTGCATTCCGTACCGCTGCCGCGTCACGTGGACCTCGACCACCTGTTGATGGGGCCCGGCGGGGTGTTCACCGTCAACACGAAGAATCATCCGCGGAAGGCGGTGTGGGTGGGCGACGACGCAGTGAGGGTCGACCGCGGGCGCCCCGAGCCGTACCTCCGCAAGAGCCGGGCCGAGGCGAAGCGCGTGCAGCGGGTGCTCGAGCACCACTGCGGCTTCGCCGTCCCCGTGGAACCCGTTCTGGTCTTCGTCGGCGTTACGGACCTGAAGGTCATCGCGACCCAGCTCACCGTACGGGTGTACCGCGCACGAGAGGTGTCAGCCCTTGCTCCTCTCCGCGGTGTGTTGACCAAGGACGAAGTCGAGCGAATCTACGCCATCGCCCGCCATCGCCGTGCGTGGTCGGCGGCTTGATCTCTGCAGTGCCCCCGGCATCAGCCCACGTCTGTACCAGGCAGGCAGTTCGCCGAGCGTTGCGAGCTATGGCTTCAAACTCCCGCGCCCGTACCGGACATGCAGCGCTCGCAGCGGGGACAGCTGCTTCTCGAAGTCGTCCGCGTCGGCGACTCCGGTCCATGGCACGGGCACCGGGATCACGGAGCCGCCGCGCAATGCGGCCGCGACCCGCGGCTCGGGGTTCTGATGCGGGAGTCGGGAGCGGCGACCCGTAGGTCCTCCAGGCGGTGGATGTCGTTCCACTCCAGCGTCCGCCACCGCAGTACGGTGCGGAACCGCAGCCCGTCCGGGCCCTCCTCCACCCGTCGCCTGAGCATCTCGAGCGCGCATCCGACAGCCGCCACGCCCACGCACGCCGAAAGCACGCCCCGATCCCGCGCGTTCGAGGCTCCGCGACCTGCCGCGGCCCCCGCTGCCACCGCGAACAGTGCGGCCACCGAGGTCCACCAGCGCAGGCGGAGTCACCCACCGGACCGGTGATCGTCGTGACCGGTCGGGCTCAGAACATGCCGGCGATCAAGGCGCCGATGTTCGCGGCATAGGTCTTCGTGCGGTGCCAGGGGCCGCAGTAGAGGCGTGATCTGCGGCGGCCGTTCTGGTCGAGGAGCGCGTCACACCAGCGGCAGGGAAGGTCGCCGTGGTACCTGCCGTCGTCTCCCCGCCTCGCTCTCGCCACGCGGTGATCTTATGCCCCCTACGGCACCGGGCCCCCGTCCGGGGGGACGGCGCCCGGTGTGGTGGTCATCGGCGGTGGCCCTTGAGTGGCTTAGGACGGACTGGCGGTGATCACTCGTCGGTTGCCGGTCACTCATCCAGCCGGACCTCGACCTGGTGGTCGAGAGAGCTGGTTCAGTCATTCACCGAGAAGCTTGAGTTGGTATCTGTCTGTGAGTTCGGCGACCCACTCGTCGGAGAACCCGAGAGCGTACTGCTCGCCCAGCTCGGCCCGGCGCTGGAGGAACTCGGCAGGATCCGAGGCCGTCTCGCCGGCCGTCCCCAGCGCGTCGAAGAAGCGCTCGAAGCCCGCGGGGGAAATGATCTCCAAGATCCTCGCCGGTTCCGGTCCGGCATTCCAGAAGGTATGCAGGATCCCTTGCGGTTTGAGGATGTACGAGCCCGGACCTGCCGTGGCCTCCTCGTCGCCCACTCGTGCACCGACCCTGCCCTGCAGGACGAACGAGAACTCGTCCTCGCGGCTGTGCACGTGCGGCGGTACGAGACGGCCCGGCTCGATGGGGTGCTCGACGATCGAGAACTGGTTGCCGGTCTCCTCGCCCCAGACCTTGAAATCGACTCCCATGCCCTCGAGCCAGATCGACTTGCCCTCGTCCGGTGCGACCACGAAGCGGAGAGCCCCCATAACGGCCTCCCAGATTCCGGTTTCGCCGTCTCCTGTCACTCTATTTCCGATGCACGAGAGGCGCCCGGCGGGCTCTCTCCGGCCATCGGCATGGTGAAGGAAGAGGACCGACGGCAGGGCGTGACACGCGAGCGGGCCCCCCGTCCTCGGTGAAGGACGGAGGGCCCGCTCTGCGCTCTGCAAGGCCGGGAACGCTACCTCAGGCCGTGCCGACGAAGATGGCCAGCAGGAGCCAGACCACCGGGGCCGTCGGCAGAAGGGAGTCCAGGCGGTCCATGATGCCGCCGTGTCCGGGGAGCAGGGTGCCCATGTCCTTGATGCCGAGGTCACGCTTGATCATCGACTCGCCGAGGTCGCCCAGCGTGGCACTCGCCGCGACCGCGAGGCCGAGCAGCAGGCCCTGCCACCACTGGCCGTCGTCGATCAGAAACTGCATGCACAGCGCGCCCGCCGCCATCGAGAAGGCGACCGCGCCCAGCAGGCCCTCGCGGGTCTTGCCGGGGCTGATGCGCGGGGCGAGCTTGCGCTTGCCGAAGCGCCAGCCGACCGCGTACGCGCCGGTGTCGCTGACCACGGTGAGCACCAGGAAGGTCAGCACGCGCCACGGGCCGTCCTCGGCCTTCAGCAGCATCGCGACGAACGTCGCCAGGAAGGGGACGTAGAACGCCGCGAAGACGCCGGCGGTGACGTCCTTCAGGTAGCCCTCCGGCGGTGCCGTCATGCGCCACACCAGCACCGCCAGCGTGGTGAGCGCCATGGCGACCCACGCCCCCTCCGCGCCCCGGGCGTACCCGGCGACGACCATGGCCGCGCCGCCCAGCGCCAGCGGGACGAGGGGCGCCTTGATGCCCTTGCGTTCGTCCAGCCGCGTCGTCAGCTCCCACAGGCCCACCACCACGGCGACGGCGATGACCCCGACGAAGACGGCCTTGACGACGAACAGCGACGCGACGATGACCGCGCCGAGTCCGACGCCGACGCCTATCGCCGCACCGAGGTCCCGCCCCGCGCTCTTCTTCTGCGGTGCGGGGGCCGGCTGCGGGGCGTGGGGCATGGGCTCCGGATTCTGCGGCACCTCCCCCGGCAGGGGGCGGGCCCGCGTCGGCTCGTCTCGGAACAGGGGGCCGCTCAGCCGAGCAGCCCCCCGGTCCGCATCCTGGTCGACGCCGTGTTCGGGTACGTCGGGCACGACGGGCATGGGGCGCGTCTGCTGTGCGTTGTGCGCATCGTACGCGGGACCCGCCGGGGCAGCTCCCCGTCCGGGTCCGTGATCGGACGGCCCCCAGTACCCGGTCTGCGGCGTCCCCCAGGAAGAGTCGTTCATCAGACCTCGAGCAGCTCCGCTTCCTTGTGCTTGAGGAGCTCGTCCACCTGGGCGACGTACTTCGCCGTGGTGTCGTCGAGCTCCTTCTCCGCACGGCGGCCCTCGTCCTCGCCGACCTCGCCGTCCTTGATCAGCTTGTCGATGGCCTCCTTGGCCTTGCGGCGCACGGAACGGATCGAGATCTTCGCGTCCTCGCCCTTGCCCTTGGCGACCTTGATGTACTCGCGCCGGCGCTCCTCGGTCAGCTCGGGGAACACCACCCGGATGATGTTGCCGTCGTTGCTCGGATTGACGCCCAGGTCGGAGTCACGGATCGCCTGCTCGATGTTGCGCAGGGCGCTCTTGTCGAACGGGGTCACCACGGCCATGCGCGGCTCGGGCACGGAGAACGAGGCCAGCTGGTTGATCGGCGTCGGCGCGCCGTAGTAGTCGGCCACGATCTTGTTGAACATCGCCGGGTGCGCACGGCCGGTGCGGATCGCGGCGAAGTCCTCCTTGGCGACCACGACGGCCTTCTCCATCTTCTCCTCGGCCTCGAGGAGGGTCTCTTCGATCACCACTTGCTCCTGCGTGTCTTGAGTAGGCCCGGCTGCGGTCCTCGGTCGGGGCGGCGGCCGGCTGCGTCGCGTCTTCTTCCTGCACGGTTCACGACCGGCAGGACATTGTCCATCCCCCGGTCAGTTGCGACCGGCCTGGTCACCCACCGTGGTGCCGATCTTCTCACCCTTGACGGCGCGGGCGATGTTGCCCTCCTGCAGGAGTTCGAACACGACGATCGGCAGGCTGTTGTCACGGCAGAGGGTGACGGCCGTGGCGTCGGCGACCTTGAGGTTCCGGGTGATGACCTCGCCGTAGCCAAGGGCGTCGAACTTGACGGCGTCGGGGTTGGTCTTGGGGTCGGAGTCGTAGACCCCGTCGACACCGTTCTTGCCCATGAGGAGCGCCTCGGCGTCGATCTCGAGGGCGCGCTGCGCGGCGGTGGTGTCGGTGGAGAAGTACGGCATGCCCATACCGGCGCCGAAGATGACCACGCGGCCCTTCTCCAGGTGGCGCACGGCGCGCAGCGGGATGTACGGCTCGGCGACCTGGCCCATGGTGATGGCGGTCTGCACGCGGCAGTCGACGCCCTCCTTCTCCAGGAAGTCCTGGAGGGCCAGGCAGTTCATCACTGTGCCGAGCATGCCCATGTAGTCGGAGCGGGCGCGGTCCATGCCGCGCACCTGGAGCTCGGCTCCGCGGAAGAAATTGCCGCCGCCGATCACGATCGCGATCTGCGCGCCGTCCCGTACGACGGCCGCGATCTCACGGGCGATGGCGTGCACCACGTCGGGATCGACGCCCAGGCCTCCGCCTCCGGAGAAGGCCTCCCCGGACAGCTTCAGCAGAAACCGGCCGCGCACTTTGCCGTCGTCGCTCTTCTCAGCCTTGGTCGTCATGGTCGAATCCCGCCTCTTTCACGTGTTGCACATACGAAGAAGACCATTGCCGGTGGGGTGTGGTTCGCATCCCATGCGGCAATGGCCTCCTCGTCAGATCTGCTGTCGCCCGGCAAGCGCGCGTGCGTGGACGCGTGTCCGAACGACTGCTGTCGACCCTATCGGGGTCGCGCGCCCGTCGCGGTACGGACTCAGATGCCGACCTTGATGCGCGAGAAGCGCTTCAGGGTGACACCGGCCTCGTCCAGCACCTTCTGGACGGACTTCTTGTTGTCCAGCGCGTAGGGCTGGCCGAGCAGCGTGGCGTCCTTGAAGAAGCCGTTGAGGCGACCCTCGACGATCTTGGCGATCGCGGCCTCGGGCTTGCCCTCGGCGCGGGTGGTCTCCTCGGCGATGCGACGCTCGGACTCGACGACCTCGGCCGGCACGTCCTCCTTGGAGAGGTACTTCGGCGCGAAGGCGGCGATGTGCTGGGCGACGCCCTTGGCGATCTCGGCGTTCGGCTTGTCGAGCTCGACGAGCACACCGATCTGCGGCGGCAGGTCGGGCATCGTGCGGTGCATGTACGCCGTCACGTAGCCGTCGGCGAACTGCGCGAAGCGGTCCAGGACGATCTTCTCGCCGAGGTTGGCGTTGGCCTCGTCCACGAACGCCTGGACGGTCTTGCCGGCCTCGATCTCGGAGGCGAGCAGCGCCTCGAGGTCGGCCGGGGAGGTCTTGGCGACGTGCTCGGCGATCGCGGTGGCGACGCCCTGGAACTTCTCGCCCTTGGCGACGAAGTCCGTCTCGCACTTCAGCTCGACGATGACGCCGGAGGAGTTGTCGTCGGCGATGACGGAGACCACGGCGCCGTTCTCGGCGGAGCGGCCCTCGCGCTTGGCGACGCCCTTCTGGCCCTTGATGCGGAGCGCCTCGACGGCCTTCTCGACGTTGCCGTCGGCCTCGTCCAGCGCCTTCTTGCAGTCCATCATGCCGGCGCCGGTGAGCTCCCGGAGCTTCTTGACGTCGGCGGCGGTGTAGTTCGCCATGAGTCTGTGAATCTTTCTCGAAGTCTGGAGGGTGCGAAGATCGGCGGGGCGGGACCGCCGCACGGGCGGGTCCCGGGCCACCGCCGGTCTACGGGTGAACGGCGGGAGCGGACGTCATGTCACCGCTCCCGCCGTCATCGGCTCTGACGGAGCGGTCAGGCCTGCTCGGCCGGGGCCTCGGCCTCGGCGGCGGGCGCCTCGGCCGGCTTCTCGCCCTCGGCGGCGGCCGGAGCGGCCTCCTCGCCCTTCTTCTCGCCCTCGAGCAGGTCGCGCTCCCACTCGGCCAGCGGCTCGCCGGCGGCCTTCTCGCCCTTGCCCTCGCCGCCGCCGGAGCGGGCGATGAGGCCCTCGGCCACGGCGTCGGCGATCACGCGGGTGAGCAGGGTGACGGAGCGGATCGCGTCGTCGTTGCCCGGGATCTTGTAGTCGACCTCGTCGGGGTCGCAGTTGGTGTCGAGGATGGCGACGACCGGGATGTTGAGCTTCCGGGCCTCGCCGACCGCGATGTGCTCCTTCTTGGTGTCCACGATCCAGACGGCGCTGGGCACCTTCTGCATCTCGCGGATACCGCCGAGGGTCTTCTCCAGCTTCGCCTTCTCGCGGGAGAGGACCAGCAGCTCCTTCTTGGTGAGGCCGGAGGCGGCCACGTCCTCGAAGTCGATCTGCTCGAGCTCCTTGAGGCGCTGCAGACGCTTGTAGACGGTCGAGAAGTTGGTGAGCATGCCGCCCAGCCAGCGCTGGTTGACGTAGGGCATGCCGACGCGGGTGGCCTGCTCGGCGATGGCCTCCTGCGCCTGCTTCTTCGTGCCGACGAACATGACCGTGCCGCCGTGGGCGACGGTCTCCTTGACGAACTCGTAGGCGCGGTCGATGTACGACAGCGACTGGAGCAGGTCGATGATGTAGATGCCGTTGCGCTCGGTGAAGATGAAGCGCTTCATCTTCGGGTTCCAACGGCGGGTCTGGTGACCGAAGTGGACGCCGCTTTCCAGCAGCTCCCGCATCGTGACGACGGCCATGGCCGTATCTCCTTGGATTTCTCGGTTGTGCCGCGGGTGCCGGACGGCTCCCGCGCCTGACGCCCACGACGCGCCGTGCCACGAAGGACCGAGGGGCGCTGACACCGGGCCACGGCCGTGACCGGTCCCGATGTCGGGGCGTGCGAAGTCGACCCGGTGGCCCGGGTCGCCACCAGAAGTGTACGGGACCCGCGGGGTGCCGGGTGACGCCGTTGTCCACAACCCGGCCGGCCGTCCACAGGTCCCGGCGGAGATCACGCCCCAGGGAGACGCTTCCGTCATGCGACGACAGGGACGGAGCAAGGACTGTGGGTGGCGTGACGACCGGATTGCGCGGGGCGGGTGGGGCAGGCCGTGCGTGCGGATGGTGCTGGTGGTGGCCCTGACCGTGGCGGCGCTGCTGGCGCCGCCGGCGTCACGGCTGTTCGCGGTGGGGGTCGGGGTGGGGG
>MUNG01000435.1 GCA_002154585.1 Streptomyces pseudogriseolus | reverse complement strand
TCCGTCGCCGGCGTATTGGGCGATGAGTTGGGAGCGCAGGGCGACGACGCGTGCGCCGTCGGAGAGGGAGAGGGCGCCGGCGACGGTGGCGGCGGCGATTTCTCCTTGGGAGTGTCCGATGACGGCGGTGGGGTGTATTCCGGTGGCGCGCCATTGTGCTGCGAGGGAGACCATGACGGCCCAGAGGGCGGGTTGGACGACGTCGACGCGGTCGAGGCCGGGCTGGTCGGGTTCGCCGCGCAGGACTGCGAACAGGTCCCAGTCGACGAAGGGTGCGAGTGCGTCGGCGCACTGGGTGAGCCGTTCGGCGAACACTCCGCCCGCGTCGAGCAGGGGGACGGCCATGCCGGTCCATTGGGCGCCCTGGCCGGGGAAGACCCATACCGGGTTGCCCACCGGGCGGCCGGTTCCGCGGATCACGTCGTCGGGGGTGCGCAGGCGGTGGATCAGGGTGTCGCGGTCGGTGTCGGTGAGGGGGATCGCGGCGCGGTGTTCGAACACGGTCCGTGAGCCGGCCAGCATTCGTGCCACTTCTTCGACCGGCACGTCCGTGTGCCGCTCGACGAAGTCCGCGACGCGTTCCAGCGACGCGCGCAGCGCATCCTCGTCACGTCCCGACACCACCAACGGCACCAACGCGCCGGAATCGGCGGTCGGCGGAGCCTGCTCGATGTGCGGCGCCTCTTCGAGGACGAGATGGGCGTTGGTCCCGCTGGCACCGAAGGAGGAGATGCCGGCGCGGCGGGGGGTCGTCGTGCGGGGCCAGGGCTGAGTCTGGGTCGCCAGCCGGACGTGGCCGGTGTCCCAGTCCACGTGGGTCGACGGCTGGTCGACGTGCAGGGTGCGCGGGACGGTGCCGTGCCGCATGGCCAGCACCATCTTGATGACGCCGGCGACTCCGGCGGCGGCCTGGGTGTGGCCGATGTTGGACTTCACCGAGCCCAGCAGCACCGGCTCGTCCGAGGAGCGTGCCTGCCCGTAGGTGGCCAGGAGTGCCTGTGCCTCGATCGGGTCGCCCAGGGATGTGCCGGTGCCGTGGGCCTCGACGACGTCCACGTCGGCGGGTGAGACGCCCGCCTGGGCCAGGGCGGCGCGGATCACCCGTTGCTGGGCCGGTCCGTTCGGGGCGGTCAGGCCGTTGGACGCGCCGTCCTGGTTGACCGCCGAGCCGCGCACCACCGCCAGGACGGGATGGCCCAGCCGCCGCGCGTCCGACAGCCGTTCCAGCAGCACCAGACCGACGCCCTCGGCGAACCCCGTACCGTTCGCACTGTCCGCGAACGCACGGCACCGCCCGTCCGCGGAGAGCGCGCCCTGCCGGCTGAACTCGACGAGCGCACCCGGGGTGGACATCACGGTGGCGCCGCCGGCCAGCGCGAGCGAGCACTCCCCGTTCCGCAGCGACTGGGCGGCCAGATGGATCGCCACCAGCGACGAGGAGCACGCCGTGTCCACGGTGATCGCCGGACCCTGCAACCCCAGTGCGTAGGAGATGCGGCCCGAGGCCACGCTGGTGGCGGCGCCGTTGCCGAGGTAGCCCTCCAGGTCGCGCGGGGAACGGTCGTAGAGCCCGGGGCCGTAGCCTCCGTGCATCACCCCGGCGAAGACGCCCGTCCGGCTGCCCTTCATCGTCGTCGGGTCGATGCCGGCGCGCTCGAAGGTCTCCCAGGCGGTCTCCAGGAGCAACCGCTGCTGCGGGTCCATCGCCAGCGCCTCGCGCGGCGAGATGCCGAAGAACGCGGCGTCGAAGGTGCCCGCCCCGTCGAGGAACGCGCCCTGGCGGGCGGACGACTTCCCACCGCCCGCCCCCTCGTCGTCCAGCAGCCGGTCCAGGTCCCAGCCGCGGTCCTCCGGGAGCGGGCCGACCGCGTCGGTCTCCGCCACGAGCAGATTCCAGAAGTCCTCCGGTGTCCGGGTGCCGCCCGGCAGGCGGCAGCCCATCGCCACGATGGCGATGGGCTCGTCCGGCTCCGCGGCGGTGACGTCGGCCGCCGGTGCCGCCTCGTCCGTGGCGGAGCCGCCTCGGGTCAGCCCGTCGAGGTACTGCGCGAGGGCCTGCGGAGTCGGGTGGTCGTAGGCCAAGGCGGCCGTGAGACGGTGGCCGGTGGCCGCGGACAGCCGGTCACGCAGGGCGACGGCCGCCAGCGAGTCGAAGCCCACCTCGTGCAGGGGCCGGTCGACGACCACGTCCTGGACGGACGGCAGACCGAGGATGTCGGCGATCACGGACCGCACCAGGGTGAGCAGTCCGTGCCGGGCCGCGGACGGGCCGGTGCCGTCGGCTCGCGGGATCACGACGGCCGCCGCGCCCGGGCCGTCGGTACCGTCCGTGCCGTCGGTGGCGGGGCGGACGGTGACGGCGGGGTTGACGAGGAGGAGCCTCGTGGTCAGGTCGCGCAGGCGCCGGCGGGCGATCTTGCCGTTCGCCGTGCGCGGGACGGCGTCGATGACGTGGAACTCGTCGGGCACCTTGAAGTAGGACAGCTCCCGGCGGCACGTCTCCAGGAGCCGCCCGGTGTCGATGCCCTCGGCGCCGTCGGGTCCCGGCACCAGATAGGCGACGGGCACCTCGCCGAGCACGGGGTGGGGCTTGCCGGCCACCGCCGCCTCGGCCACGCCGGGCAGCCCGGCGAGCACCCGCTCCACCTCGGCGGGATGGATGTTCTCGCCGCCGCGGATGATCAGCTCCTTGGCGCGCCCCGTGATGCTGAGAGCGCCGGCCGGGTCCAGGCGGCCGAGGTCGCCGGTGCGGTACCAGCCGTCCACGAGGACGGCGTCGGTGGCCTCGGGGTCGTTGTGGTAGCCGACCATGGTGGCCGGGCTGTGCACCCAGATCTCGCCCTCCTCACCCGCGGCCACCTCTTCGCCCGTCTGCGGGTCTGTCAGGCGCAGCGTCAGGCCGGGCAGGGGGGTTCCGCAGGAGCCCGGGACCCGCGCCCCGGTCGGCTCCTGGGTGGTGATGGCGCCTCCGGTCTCGCTGCTGCCGTAGCTGTCCACGAGGCGTACGCCGAAGGCGGCCTCGAAGTCCTCGTGCAGTTCGGGCGGGCAGACGGAGCCGGCCGCCATGCACACCCGCAGCCCGGGCAGTCCGCCCCCCTCCTCGCCCGCCAGCTCCACCATGCGGCGGTAGACGCTGGGGGAGTTGACCAGGAAGGAGGCCCGCTCGCTGCGGACGGTCTCGATGATCTCGTCCGGGGCCGAGCCCTCCAGGATGTACGCCGACGCGCCGACGGCCAGCGTGGCGAGGACGCCGATGTTGTGCGAGGCGGCGTGGTAGAGCGGCATGGGCCACACCACCCGGTCGTCCGGGGAAAGGCCGAGGATCGTCGCGGTGCACGCGGCGGTGGCCCACAGGGACTTGCGCTGGGTCGACACCACACCCTTGGGGCGCCCGGTGGTGCCGGAGGTGTAGAGGATCCAGGCGGTCTCGTCGAGGCCGAGGTCGTCGCGCGCGTCGGTGGCCGGCGGGGTGACGGCGAGTTCCTCGAAGTCGGCGGTCCCGGGTACGGGTTCGGCGGCGCCGACGACGATCAGGCCGCCGTCGAGGGTGCTGCCGCCGAGCGTCCGCCGCACCTGGGGCAGCTGCGCCACGCCGGTGATCACCGTGCGCGCTCCGCTGTCGGTGAGGTGGTGGGTGAGCTCGGCGTCGGAGGACTTCGGGTCGACCGGCACGCCGACCGCTCCCGCGCGCGCGACGGCGAGGTAACTCTCCACCATCTCGACCCGGTTGCCCATGCGCAGCAGGACACGGTCGCCGCGGCCGACCCCGCGCGCGACGAGATGGCCGGCCAGGAACCGCGTGCGCTGCTCCAGCACGGCGTAGGTGACGGCGCGACGGCCGTCCTGGAAGGCCCGCGCGTCCGGCCGGGTCCGGGCGTGGTCCGCGAGGATCTCATGCAGCGGCCGGACCAGCGCAACACGGGGCTTCTCAGTCACGACGCTCGACTTCCAATCACCTGGGCAACGGAGACGCACGACTCGGGCGGTCCGGGCCGCCGGGCACGCGAACGGCGGGGAGTCCTCCCCTGCCTACGGGGTCAGTATGGGTGCGGGCGGCTTAGGTCTTTCTCTAGATCCGGCAGGCCCCGTGACCTGCCGGAGTCCGTCAGCCGTCCCCGTCGGCCAGCAACGCGCCGCGCAGGTGGCGGGCCAGGCCCGCCGGTGTCGCGGAGTCGAAGACGACCGAGGCGGGCAGGGAGAGCCCCGTCGCCGACTCCAGCGCGTTGCGCGCGCTCAGCGCCGTCAGCGAATCGAACCCGAGGTCACGGGTCTCCGCCTCCCCGGGGACCTGACCCGTCGAGGCGAGCCCGAGCACCGACGCGAACCGGTCACGCACCAGGCGCAGCAGGACCTCCTCCTGCTCGGCGGCGGTCAGCACCGCCAGCCTTCGGCGCAGGCCCCCGGGACCGGCGGCCGCGTCACGCGCCGTCCGCCGTGCGAGCCCGCCCGCCGCGTCCCGCAGCAGCGCGGCCGTCGCGGTGAGCGGTCCGCCGCCGTGCGGGACGCGGAGGTCCGGCCGCTGTGCCGTGAGCGAGGCCCGCCCCGCGGCGACGGCGGCGGCGAACAGGTTCGTCGCCTCGTCGGTGCCGCCCTCGGGGCCGCGCAGCGACACCGCGGGCACACCCGCCCGCCGCAACGCCCGGGCCCACACGTCGAACACCGCCGCCACGGCCGCGTCCGCCAGGCCCGCCACGGCGGGCGCGGGCGTCGCGAACACGACGCGGTCGAGGTCACGCCCCGGCGCCGACCGCACCAGTTCGAGCGCCGGGCCGAGCACCGGGTGCAGCGCGGCGTCCACGTCGGCCCGGGCGTCCGCCGTCGGGCCGTCGGCGCGCACGGCCGCGGTGAACAGCACCGTGCGGGGAGCACCGTCCAGCAGGGCCCGCACCGTCCCCGCCGGGTCCACCGGATCCCAGCGCAGCAGCTCCGGCGCCGCGGCACACGGCCCGAGCCGATCGGCGACGCTCTTCGCGAACGGCCCCGTCAGCAGCGGCCCCGCCGCCCCCTGCCCGGTGCCGCCGCCGGCCCGGACGAGGAGCGCCTCGGCCGGCCCTTCCGTCTCGACGCCCGCGAACAGGGCCGTACGCCCGGGGGCGAGGGCCGGCACGGGCCCGGCCGGGACCCGCACCCCGCGCGGGACCAGGGCACGGCCGTCGCGCAGGGCCAGTCGCGGCTCGCCGCTCGCGACGGCGTCCTCGACACGGCGCCAGGAATCCGGCCCGGCATCGGTGTCGAGGAGCACGAAGCGCCCCGGCGCACGGTCCTGCGCGGCGCCGACGAGACCCCGGACGGCCGCCGCTCCCGCGTCCGGAAGCCGCCCGTCGTCCGTGACGACCGCGTCATGGGTCACGACGGCCAGCCGGGTCCGCGCCAGCCGGGGGTCGGCGAAGTGCCGTATCCACATGAGGGCCTCACCGACCGCCGCACGCACCGCGTCCGCCGGGTCCGCGCCGTCCCGCGCGGTCGGGGAGACGACCACGACGTCCGGGACGGGCGCGCCTTCCTCGACCGCGCTCAGCAGCGCCACCGGATCGGGATAGGCCTCGCCGGGGCGGCCCGCCGACGACAGGGCCGCACGCACCCGCGACGCGTCCGGACCGACCATGGCCCACCGGTGCGCGCGGACCGCGGACCGCGGCAGTGCGTACGGCTCCCACGACTCCTCGAAGAGGGCGTCCTGCTGCGCCGCCGACGCGCTGCGCACGGCGTCGCTCCGCAGCGGCGCACAGCTCACCGAACGCGCGCTCAGCACCGGGTCCCCGGCGCCGTCGGAAGCCTCCAGTTCCCAGGAGCCGTCCGGCGTCTCCCGCAGCCGTACCCGCAGTGCGCAAGCGCCGGTGGCGTGCAGCGTCACGTCCCGCCAGCGCACCGCCGCCACGGGCCCGGCACCGGCCGGCGCCGCCCCCCGGGCCAGGCCCAGCGCCCCCGCCAGCGCCGCGTCCGGCAGCGCCGGATGGAGGGCGTGACGGTCCTGGCCCGTCACCCAGTCGGGCAGGGCCACCTCGACGAAGACCTCGTCGCCGCGGCGCCACACGCCGCGCGGCGTGCGCGCGGCCTCCGGCCGGCCGGCATTGTTCCGGCCGGTGACCGGGGTGGCCCCCCGCGGAGGCCACACGGACCGGCCCGCGGCGGGTTCCGCGACGGGTTCCGTGACGGGGGCCGGTGCCACCGTCGCTGTCGCATACCGGGTCCACGGCCGTCGCGCGGCACCGTGCTCGTCGCGCCGCCCGTGCACCGTCACCCGCCGCACCCCGTCGGCCTCCGGCACGCCGACCGTCACCCGCAACTGCACGCCACCGTGGCGGGGCAGCACCAGCGGCTCGTCCGCCGTCACATCCAGGGCCTTGGCGCAGCCGGCGCGGCCCGCCGCGTGCAGCACCAGGTCCAGAAGGGCCGCCCCGGCGAGCACCACCGTGCCGTCCACGCGTTGTGCCAGGGTCGGATCGTCCCCGGTCGCGGTGACCCGGCCCGTGCACACCAGTTCGTCGCGCCCGGGCAGTTCCACCACCGCCGACAGCAGCGGATGGCCGCCGTCGTCCAGGCCCAGACCGACGGCGGCCGACGAGCGGGGCGAGGACCCGGGCCCCTGCGGGGGACGTCGCCACAGCGTCCGCGTCGGCAGCCCCGCCAGCAGCTTCCGCGCGATCTTCCCGCCGGGGTTGCGGGGCACCTCGGTGACCTCGTGGATCTCCTCCGGCAGCTTGAACGCCGACAGCCGCCGCCGGCAGGCGGACAGCACCGCCTCCACGTCGAGCCCGCCTGCCGCTGGGACCACGTAGGCGACCGGCACCTCGCCGAGCGTCCCGTGGGGGACACCCGCGACGGCCGCGTCCGCGACCCCGGGCGCCTCGACCAGGACCCGCTCCACCTCCCGCGGGTGGATGTTCTCCCCGCCCCGGATGATCAGTTCCTTGAGCCGGCCGGTGATCGTCACGTATCCGTCGGAGTCCTGGCGGGCCAGGTCACCGGTGCGGTACCAGCCCCCGGAGAGCACCCTCGCGGTCTCCTCCGGCTGCCGGTGGTAGCCCAGCATCAGCGCCGGACTGGACACCCACACCTCACCCTCGGCGCCCCGCTCCACCTCCTCGCCGGTGCGCGGGTCCGTGAGCCGCAGCGTCACCCCTGGCAGCGGAACACCGCACGAACCGGGCACGTACGGACCCTGCGGCAGGTTCGTGGTGATCGCGCCGCCCGTCTCCGTGGAGCCGTAACTGTCCAGCAGCGCGAGACCGAACGCGGAGCGGAACGCATCGTGCAGGGACGGCGGGCACGACGAGCCCACCACCATGCACACCCGCAGCCGCGGCACGGCGAGCGCACCGGACCGCGCCGGCTCCACCATCTGGTGGTACAGGGTGGGCACGCCCACCAGGAACGTGGCGTCCTCGTCCGCCGCCCGGCGCAGCACCTCGTCGGCGTCCGGACCGTCCGTGAGGCAGACCGTGGCACCGACGGCCACGGCACCCAGCACGCACACGTTGTGCGCCACCGCGTGGAAGAGCGACATCGGCCACAGGACGCGATCCCGCGGGGACAGGCCCAGCAGCGGCGCGTTGCAGGCGGCGGTCGCCCACAGCGACGTCCGCTGCGTGCACACCACTCCCCTGGGGCGCCCGGTCGTCCCCGACGTGTAGAGCAGCCAGGCCGGCTCGTCGAGGCCCAGGTCGTCGCGGGGCGGATGGCGCAGCGACCACGACGACGCCAGCTCCTCCCAGCGCGGCAGCACCGCATCGGCCCCCTCGGCGAGGCCGGCCGCCTCCGTGAAACCCGGCTCACCGTCCTCGCCGACGAGGACCACCACGGTGCCGGGCCGGTCCGCGAGCACCCGGCGCACCTGGGGCAACTGCGCGGCGCCGGTGACGACCAGCTCCGCCGCGCAGTCCTCCAGCAGATGGGCCAGTTCCGCGTCGGTCGACCCCGGATCGAGCGGCACCCCGACGGCGGCGGCCCGGGTGACGGCGAGGTAACTCTCCACCGTCTCCACCCGGTTCGGCAGGTAGATCACCGCCGACGCGCCGCGCGCGAGCCCCAGCTCCACGAGATGGCCGGCCACCCGGGCGGTACGCCGGTCCAGCTCGGCCCAGGTCACCGCCCGACGGGTGTCCTTGAAGGCGATCCGGTCGGGCTGCCGCGACGCGTGCCCGGCGAGCAGTTCGTGCACCGGGCGGATCAGCTCCGCCCGGAACGTGGCCTCCGCGGTCACGATCTCTCCTCAGGAGCCGGCCGAAGCGTAGCGGCGCACCGCCAGTGTCCGGCACACCACCGCGATCAGCAGTGACCAGGTCACCGACACCAGCACGGGGTGCTCGGCGGGCCAGGAGCCCGTGGCGGTGAGCCCCGGGTTGCCGAACAGCTGCCGCGCGGCCTGCACGGTCGCGCTCAGCGGGTTCCACTCCGCGGCCCAGCGCAGCACCGTCGGGAGCGTCGAGGGCGCCACGAACGCGTTCGACAGGAACGTCAGCGGAAACAGCCACAGGAAGTTGCTGGTGGCCGCCGCCTCCGGGGCGCGCACCGACAGGCCGATCACGACACCCACCCACGACAGCGCGTACCCCATGAGCAGCAGCAGCCCGAACGCCGCGGCGGCGCGCGGCAGCCCGTGATGGATGCGCCAGCCGACCAGCAGCGCGCACAGCACCATCACCCCGACCACGATGACGTTCTGCACGAGGTCCGCGACGGTGCGGCCGGTGAGCAGCGCGCTCCGCGCCATCGGCAGCGACCGGAAGCGGTCCACCATGCCGCTCTGCACGTCGTTGGCCATGCTGACACTGCTGTTGCCGGCGGTGGCGAAGGCGATGGTCTGCGCGAAGAACCCCGGCATCATGTACTCGCGGTACGCCGCCGCGCCCTCGGCGCCGGGCAGACCGAAGGACCCGGCGAACAGGTACGCGAAGAGCAGCACGAAGACGACGGGCTGCACCAGACTGAGGATGAGCACCTCGGGGATGCGCACCGACCGGATCACGTTGCGCCGCGTCACGACGAGGACGTCGCGCAGGGACTTGGCGGCCGTGCCCGGCTTGAGTTCGGGTACGGGCGGTGCCGCTGTCGACACGTTCATCACTCCTTCTCGCTCGGCGCGCCGGCGCCGACCGCCGCGCGCCCGGGGTCCCGCGGGGTGTCCTCGGTGAGGGCCAGGAAGACCTCGTCCAGCGTGGGGCGGCGCAGTCCGATGTCGGTGAGCGCGATGCCGTCGGCGTCGAGCGCGGCGATGACCTCCGTGAGCAGCCGCACCCCGCCGTTCACCGGCACGGAGACCGTGCCGCGCACCCGGTCCACGTCCGGGGCACGGGTGCCGAAACGCGCCAGGAGTGCGGCGGCGAAGTCGAGTTGCTCCGGCCAGGACACGACCACCTCGATGCGCTGGCCGCCCGCCTGCTCCTTCAGCTCACGCGGTGTGCCCTGCGCGATGATGCGTCCGTGGTCGACCACGGCGAGGTCGCGGGCGAGGCGGTCGGCCTCCTCCAGGTACTGGGTGGTCAGCAGCAGTGTGGTGCCCTGGGCCACCAGGTCCTCGATGGCGTCCCACAGCATCAGCCTGCTCGTGGGGTCCAGACCGACCGACGGCTCGTCGAGGAACATCACCGAGGGCCGGATCACGAGGGCCCCGGCCAGGTCGAGCCGCCGCCGCATGCCGCCCGAGTAGGTGCTGGACACGCGGTCGGCGGCCGCGCCCAGGTCGAACCGGTCCAGCAGTTCGTCCGCCCGCTGCCGGGCGGCCCGGGAGCGCAGCCCGTACAGTTCACCGATCATGCGGAGGTTCTCCCGGCCCGTGAGCCGGTCGTCGACGGCCGCGAACTGGCCCGAGAGCCCGATCGACAGCCGGACCCGGTCCGGGTCGCGGACCACGTCGTGCCCTGCCACGGTGGCGGTGCCCGCGTCGGGCCGCAGCAGCGTGGTGAGCAGCCGGACGGTCGTGGTCTTGCCCGCTCCGTTGGGGCCGAGCAGTCCGAGCACGCCGCCTTCCGGCACGTCCAGGTCTACTCCGTCCACGGCCCGGACCTCGCCGAAGGTCTTGACCAGACCCGTGGCGTGAATGGCGCCCGCCATGGGCTTCTCCGTCCTCGTGTGCAGGGATGGGGGAGGGCTGTGCGCCGGGGTGAGCCGGAGGGCGTGTGTCCGGGACCCGGCACGCGCGAGCCCCGGAGACACGCCCGGGGCTCAGGTGGTGGCGATCAGCTTCAGCTCGGGGTGGGCGGTGCCGCCCGCGATGGCCGTGGAGGACACGTGCGAGACGATCCGCTCGTCGACGGGGTCGTTCGCCGGGTCGTCGTGCACGACGAGGTGCTCGTACGTCGTGGAGCGCTGCGCCGGGACCCGGCCCGCGGTACGGATGAGGGTGATCAGCTCCATCAGGTTGGAGCGGTGCTTGGCGCCGGCGGAGGAGACGACGTTCTCCTCCAGCATGATCGACCCGAGGTCGTCCGCGCCGTAGTGCAGGGAGAGCTGGCCGATCTCCTTGCCGGTGGTCAGCCAGGAGCCCTGGATGTGGGCGACGTTGTCCAGGAAGAGCCGCGCGATGGCGATCATGCGCAGGTACTCGAAGAGGGTCGCCTGCGTGCGGCCCTTCAGGTGGTTGTTCTCGGGCTGGTAGGTGTACGGGATGAACGCGCGGAAGCCGCCCGTGCGGTCCTGGACGTCACGGATCATCCGCAGGTGCTCGATCCGCTCCGCGTTGGTCTCGCCCGTGCCCATCAGCATCGTGGAGGTGGACTCCACACCCAGGTTGTGGGCGATCTCCATGATCTCCAGCCACCGCTCGCCGGACTCCTTCAGCGGGGCGATCGCCTTGCGCGGACGGGCGGGGAGCAGCTCCGCGCCGGCGCCGGCGAACGAGTCCAGACCGGCCGCGTGGATCCGCTTGACGGCCTCCTCCACGCTCACCTTCGAGATCCGGGCCATGTGCTCGACCTCGGACGCGCCCAGGGAGTGGATGACGAGCTGCGGGAACTCCTTCTTGATCGCCGCGAAGTGCTGCTCGTAGTACTCCACGCCGTAGTCCGGGTGGTGACCGCCCTGGAACATGATCTGCGTGCCGCCCAGCTCGACCGTCTCGGCGCAGCGGCGCAGGATGTCGTCCAGGTCGCGGGTCCAGCCCTTCTCGGTGTCCTTGGGGGCGGCGTAGAAGGCGCAGAACTTGCACGCCGTGACGCACACGTTCGTGTAGTTGATGTTCCGCTCGATGATGTACGTCGCGATGTGCTCGGTCCCGGCGTACTTGCGGCGGCGCACGGCGTCGGCGGCGGCGCCCAGCGCGTGCAGCGGCGCGTCGCGGTAGAGGGCGAGCGCCTCCTCGGGCGTGATCCGTTCCCCGGCCGCGGCACGGTCGAGAACGGGCTGGAGCGGGTGGTGCGGCGGTCGGGACACGGTGCCGGCCTTTCCGGTGGCGTGATCGGGACGGACATGCGGTCGGGAGCGGGAGCGCGCCCGTGGTGCGGGAGCGCGTCCTGGTGAAGACGTGCGATGCGTGCGGTAACGGGATCAGGAAGCGGCGGGTTCGAACAGCCGGACGGTGACGTCCGGCGGGAAGCCCTCGGCGTCGCCGCCGACCCGGCGGGCGAACTCGGCGATGCCGTCGAGCTGGGCCTGCCCGAGACGGAAGTCGAGCGCGGTGGTGTAGTAGCGCTCCAGCGTCTCGGCGTCGAACTCCTCCCACTGGGACGCCTGTTCGCACACCTTGGTCACCTCGGTCAGCGACAGGTCGCGCGAGGCGAGCAGGTTGGCGTGGACCTGGTGCACCAGTTCCGGTTCCCGGGCCAGGAAGTCACGGCGCGCGGCGAACACGGCGAACACGAACGGCAGCCCCGTCCAGTCCTTCCACATCCGGCCCAGGTCGTGCACGTGCAGCCCCATGGCGGGCGCCTGGTGCAGGGCCGCGCGCAGCGCCGCGTCACCGATGATCACGGCGGCCTTCGCCTCGGTCATCATGGTGCGCAGGTCGGGCGGGCAGACGTAGTAGTCGGGCCGCACGCCGACGCGCTCGGCCAGCAGCAGCTGCGCCAGGCGCACGGAGGTGCGGCTGGTCGAGCCGAGCGCGACCCGCTCACCGTCCAGGTCCTCCAGCGGGACCTGGCTGACGATCAGGCAGGACATCACGTCGCCGTCGCTGCCGACGGCGNNGGCCCGATGTCGAGGTCGCCCGCGGCCAGCGCGTCGTTGAGGCCGTCCGGGGTGTCGGTGCGCAGCTCCATGTCGAGGAGGGTGCCGGTGCGGGCCAGTCCCCAGAACAGCGGCAGGCAGTTGAGGAACTGGATGTGCCCCACCCGGGGCCGGCGTCGGCGGGCCGGTATCGGCTCCGACTCCCGCGCCCCGGGGGCGAGTCGCTCGGTCATGGTGCACAACTCCCGGAGGGGGTCGAGTGGTGGGGGAGAACAGGAGGGGGGAGC
>MUNG01000434.1 GCA_002154585.1 Streptomyces pseudogriseolus | reverse complement strand
GTCGCCGGCGTTGCCGCACTGGCGCAGCCCCTCGACGCCGACGCCAGCGGCGCCGGCATCGGGGTGCTGCGCCGGGGCGGCAACGCCGTCGACGCTGGAGACGGCGCCGCCGTGACCGACGGCCACCGGAACCTTCGGCGCCGGGCGGGTGTGGGGGGCTGTGTGGGCGGCTGGTCCGCCGTGGGGGGTGGGCGGCGCGGCCGCTCCCACCGAGACGACGGCGGTGGTGACCGCGAGGACCGCGAATTTCCGTGCGACGGGGCGACGCATCCGCACCTCCAGTAAAGGGCCGTCCGGGCAGCTTAGTTCGCCGCCATGCCCGCGTCAGTGAGGCCGTACGGGCGTGGCGGCTCGCGCGGCGGGTGCGTCCGGCGCGCCGGGGCGTCGAACACGGGTGCGCTCAGGACCGCTAGCATGCGCGCCCATGAATGACGACGTGCGCAACATCGTGCTGGGCCTGGTGGCCGCGGGCATCAGCGCCGCCCTGGGCTGGATCGCCCGTACCTACCTCTGGAATCGCAAGCTCCGCCGTAAGCAGGCGTTCTTCGGACTGCCGGAGAACGCCGAGTCGTTGCTCGTCGTCAACCGCGACCCGGCGACGGCGGAACCGGCGGTGCACCGCTTCGACGTGTTCGCGCTGCTCGAACTGTCCGCGCTGATCAAGGACTGCGGGGCGCACGTCCAGGTGGTCACCCAGGACGCGGCGCACCAGGGGTTCGGGGAGCGGACCGAGTTCTGCGTCGGCGGGCCGGGCTCGAACCGGCGGATGGTCGCCCACATGGCGGCCATGCTGCCCGGGGTGCGGGTCAACGTCGACCCGGAGCCGGGGCCGGACCGCGGCGCCTTCCGCATAGGCTCCGAGCTGTACCGGATGGAGCCGGGCGTCACCGAGTACGTGCTGCTGGCGCGGCTGACGGCGGGCGAACGGCGCGAGACACGGCCGGTGTTCCTGTTCTGCGGCCAGCGGGCGATCACCAACCAGGCGGCGACCCGCTACCTCGCCCGCAACCACGAGCGGCTGGCCCGCAAGTACGGGTCGGGGTCCTTCGTGCTGCTGCTGAAGGTCGTCAGCTCGCAGGCGTACGGCCCGGACGTGGTGGAGCTGGTCGCGGACGTCACCAAGCCGGCGCAGAGCCCGCTGCCCGCGCCGGAGCCCTCGGCGCAGAAGAAGTCGCACCGGGCGGACTGAGGGGCGCGCCTCGCTCGCGGCGGGCGCCTCGGAGACGGCCGGGGGGGGCGTGGGCGGCACCACCCGTCCGGCGCGCAGCTGACCTTCTCCTCACCCGCGGGCGACCGTGGCTCGGTCGCTGCCGCCGGGAGCAGTGATCTCCGGCTGCCGCCGGACGGGACCGGCCTGTGTGATCCGCCGCCCCGGCTGGGCGGGCGGTCCCCTCCCGGCGGCGGCGTCCCCGCTTACGCCGCGAAGTCTCCTCCCCCACCGGGACGGAGGAGACATCGTAGTCGAGGTCCGGGCGGACAGGATCCGGTGCGTCATGGTGACCGCCGCAACGTATCCGGGCAAGATCGCCAGGGCGGGGCGACACGCACTTTCCGGGCATAAGCCGTATTTACGGCGGGTGATGGGGTGTGCGCGGGGGCGCGCACGCCGGTCTTCCACGACCTCGGCGTGGGTGAACCCCATGGGCGATCAGCCGTCATCGGCCTCAAGCCTGTCGTGCGGATCAGCCTTCCGCGACCTCGGCGTAGAGCTGCGACAGTTCGGGCGCGCCGTCGGCCGCCCACCGGTGTCCGGCGTCCACGACGTCGAACTCCCGTCCGCCGGCGAGCCGTACGACCGGCTGCCCGTCGGGACGGAGGTCCCACGCGGCGCCCGCCACGGTGCGGACGATCACGGTGCCCAGGTACAACCCGGCGTCGTTGCCCAGCCAGTCGGAGGCGTCCTCGTCGTCCCGCCAGCGCGGGACCAGCTGGTCGAGCGCCTCCAGCGAGGCCGGGCCGTCGTCCAGCCGGACCCCTTCCAGCTCCGCCTGGGAGCGCAACAGCGCGCACTCGGCGAGGAGTTCGGCGAGCCCTTCCGGGCCGGGGAGTTCGTCCTCCCGGCGCCGCCTGCCCAGGAACGGGATCCTCATACTGCCAGCCTGTCATTCGAACCGCCCCGCGCACCACAGGCGCGCGGGGTCCGCCGACGCCGGGCCGACCGCCGTCACACGTCCAGGTCGACCACGACCGGGGCGTGGTCCGAGGCGCCCTTGCCCTTGCGCTCCTCCCGGTCGACGTAGGAGTCGGTGACCGCCTTGGCGAACGGCTCGTTGCCGTACACCAGGTCGATGCGCATGCCGCGGTTCTTGGGGAAGCAGAGCTGGCGGTAGTCCCAGTACGTGTACGGGTGGTCGTACTTGAGGGGGCGCGGGACGACGTCGCTCAGGCCGGCCTCGCGTAGGGAGGCGAGGGCGGCGCGCTCGGCGGGGGTGACATGGGTGGAGCCCTCGAAGGCGGCGCGGTCGTACACGTCGTCGTCGGTCGGCGCGATGTTGTAGTCGCCGAGGACCGCGAACGGGCGGTCGCCCGCCGCGTCGCCCGCGACCGCCGCCTTCAGGGCCTCCAGCCACTGGAGCTTGTACGCGTAGTGCGGGTGCTCCACCTCGCGGCCGTTCGGCACGTAGACCGACCAGACGCGCACCGGGCCGCAGGTCGCGGAGACGGCGCGGGGCTCCACCGAGCCGTCGTACCCCGGGTCGCCCTTGAGGCCCTTGACCACGTCCTCCAGGCCGACGCGGGAGAGCACCGCCACGCCGTTCCACCGGCCCGTGGCGTGCACCGCCGACTCGTAGCCCAGCTCGCGCAGCTGCTCCGCCGGGAACTGGGCCTCGGCGACCTTGGCCTCCTGGAGGCACAGCACGTCCGTGCCGCTGCTCTCCAGCCAGGCCAGGAGCCTCGGCAGGCGGGCGGTGATCGAGTTCACGTTCCAGGTCGCGATGCGCATGCCTCACAACCTACCCGCCGGGTCCGACAACGCACGGGCGGCGGCCGGCGCCCGGGCTCGCCCGGGCTCGCCCCGGAATCCCTCGGCCGGCCTCAGAGCCGGACCGCGTCCTTGGGGGCCAGCCGCAGGTGCTCGGTGCCGCCGAGGGCGCCGATCTGACGGTCGTAGATCGGGCGGGCGAGGTCGGTGAGCAGGGCGTCGTGGATGTCGTAGGCACGCCGGGGGCGCACCTCGCGGACGTAGTCGATCACCTCGGAGATCTTGTTCCAGGGCGCCATGACGGGCAGCATCAGCGTCTCGACCGGGTGGCCGGGGACGGTGAGCGCGTCGCCCGGGTGGAACAGCTTGCCGCCGTCGACCAGGAAGCCGACGTTGGTGACGCGGGGGATGTCCGGGTGGATCACCGCGTGCAGCTCGCCGTGCACCTGGACGTCGAAACCGGCGGCGGTGAAGACGTCGCCGTGGCCGACGGTGTGCACACGGCCCGGGAACGCCGCGGAGATCCGGTCCGCGACCGCCTTCAGCGTCCAGATCTCGGCCGCCGGATCGTCCTCCAGGGCGGCCCGCAGCCGGCCCTCGTCGAAGTGGTCGGGATGCTCGTGGGTGACCAGCACGGCGTCCGCGCCGACGGCGGCGTCCTCCTCGCTGAACCCGCCGGGGTCGACGACGAGGACCCGTCCGTCCTTCTCCAGCCGGACGCAGGAGTGCGACATCTTGGTGAGCTTCATGGCTCCATCCTGCATCCGGGGCGCAGGCGGCGCGCCGGGGGCGAGCGGGTACGAGGTCCCGCGGACGGACACGCTCACTCCGGCGGGGCTCGGACCTCACTCCGGCAGGGCTCGGACGTCACTCCGGCGGGGTGGTCTCCTCGCGGACGACCTGCTGGGCCACGCGGAAGGCGCGGCTGGCGGCCGGGACGCCGCAGTAGACGGCCGCCTGGAGCAGCACCTCCTTGATCTCGTCCGGGGTGAGCCCGTTGCGCAGGGCGGCGCGGGTGTGCACGGCGAGTTCGTCGAGGTGACCGCCGGCGACGAGGGCGGTGAGGGTGACGCAGCTGCGGGTGCGGCGGTCGAGTCCGGGGCGGTCCCAGACCTCGCCCCAGGCGTACCGGGTGACGAGCTCCTGGAAGTCCTCCGAGAAGGCGTCGGTCTGCTCCAGGATCCGGTCGACGTGCGCGTCGCCCAGCACCTCCCGGCGGACCTTGATCCCGGCGTCGTACGTGTCCGGGACGCCCTGCGTCTGCGGGGGCGCCGCGGCCGGGGCGATCGCGGCGACGGGTGCGGGCTGCGGCGCGACGGCGACCGGAGCCGCGGGCGCGGCGGCGGGCAGCACGACATGGCCGGTGGCGTTCTCGGGGAGGGGCTGCCAGGCGGTGGAGAAGTGCCGGACCAGCAGGTCGGTGACGGCGGCGGGCTGCTCGACCGGCACCAGGTGGCTGGCGCCGGGCACGACGGCGAGCCGGGCGTCGGGGATGCCGGCGACCAGGGTGCGGGCCTCGGCGGGCCCGGTGACCTGGTCCTCGGAGCCCACGAGCACGAGGGTCGGGACGCCGACGCTGCCGAGCCCCGCCCGCACGTCGAAGGAGGCGAGCGCCTCGCAGGCGGCGATGTAGCAACCGGGGTCGGTGGTGCGCACCATCTGCACGGCCCACTCGGTGATCGCGGGCTGGGCGGCGGCGAACCCGCCGGTGAACCACCGCTCGGGCGCGGAGCGGGCGATCGGGTCGAGGCCGTTGGTGCGCACGATCACGCCGCGCTGGCGGAACTCGTCGGCGGTGCCGAAGCGGGGCGAGGCGGCGATCAGCGCGAGGGACGCGAGGCGCTCCGGGTGGCGCAGGGCCAGCTCGATGCCGACGGCGCCGCCGAGGGCGCAGCCGGCGTACCCGAAGCGGTGGACGCCGAGCCCTTCGAGGGTGGCGAGCAGCCGCGTGGCGAGGTCGGCGACGGAGGCCGCGGGGTGGGCGGGGGCGCCGCCGTGCCCGGGAAGGTCGAACCGGAACACCCGCCACTGCTTCGTCAGCTCGGGGATCTGCCGGTCCCACATGTGCCAGGTGGTACCGAGGGACGGGCCCAGGATCAGAACCGGGGCGTCTTCCGGCCCGTCGAAGCGGTATTGCAGGGTGTTCGGTGGTGTCTCGCTCACCCGTCAGACCCTCTCACGTCGTACGAAATCTCCCGTGGCCGGGGAAAGAGCCGACGGCCCCCCACCTGCACGCAACACCACGTCCGGCACGGAACCCTAATGGATACGGGCGGGGCACATCCGGCGCACGCTTCATCCCACGGCAACCGATACGACCGAAACACGCGTGTCCGATACGCATTTCGGCTCGGCGAACCCGGCGCACGCACATCACACATTCACCGACCCTGCACGCCCCGCCCCCGACCCGCACCCCACCATGCCCGACATGTCCACCGGCCACGCCCGCCCCGGCGGTACGGGCGCCCGTACCCGA
>MUNG01000433.1:2191-12741 GCA_002154585.1 Streptomyces pseudogriseolus | reverse complement strand
GATCGGCCGGCCGATCCCCAACACCCGGGTGCATCTGCTGGACAAGCGGCTCAACCCGGTGCCGCCCGGTGTGCCCGGCGAGCTGTACATCGGCGGCGGCGGTGTGGTCCGCGGCTACGTCAAGCGGCCGGGGATGACGGCCGGCAGCTTCCTGCCCGACCCGTTCTCCGAGGAGCCCGGCGCCCGGCTGTACCGGACGGGGGACCTCGCCCGCTACCGGCAGGACGGCAGCATCGAGTTCCTCGGCCGGGCCGACACCCAGGTCAAGATCCGCGGCTTCCGGATCGAGCTGACGGAGATCGAGAACGTCCTGCTGCGCCACCCGCTGGTCGCCGAGACCTCGGTGATCGCCCGGGAGGACCAGCCGGGCGTGCCGCGCCTGGTGGCGTACGTGGTCCCCGTCGTCGGCCGGGTGGTGACCAAGGAGACCCTGATCAAGCATGTGCTGGCGCAGGTGCCGGACTACATGGTGCCCAGCGCGTTCGTGACGCTGGAGCGGATGCCGCTCACCCCGAACGGCAAGATCGACACGGCCGCGCTGCCCGCCCCGGACCTCGGCATCGAGGACTTCGTGGAGCCGGGGACGCAGCTGGAGGCGGAGATCGCGGAGACGTTCTGCTCGCTGCTGGGCCTGTCCAAGGTGAGCGCGGTGGCCGACTTCTTCGAGCTGGGCGGCAACTCGCTGCTGGTGGCGCGGCTGACGGCGCAGCTGTCCCGGACGCACGACGTGACGCTGCCGGTCGAGCAGATCTTCCGGGTGCCCACGGTGGCCGGCGTCGCCGCGGCCATCGAGGAGGACCGGCGGCAGCGGGACAACGTGGACAGCGAGGTGCTGTACGCGCAGCAACTGGAGGAGCTGCACGCGGAGATCACGCTGCCCGAGGAGATCACCCCCGGGGACCTGCCGCACTCGGAGTGGTTCGCGCCGCGCCACGCCCTGGTCACCGGCGCGACCGGATATCTGGGCGCGTTCCTGGCGGTGGAGCTGATCCTGCGCACGGACGCGCTCGTGCACTGCCTGGTCCGGGCGGAGGACGAGGAGGAGGCGTGGGAGCGCATGGAGGCCACGCTCCGCAAGTACCACGCGTGGGACGAGTCCTACCGGTCCCGGATGCGGATGGTGGTCGGTGACCTGGCCAAGCCGCGGCTCGGCCTGGGCGAGGCGGAGTGGGCCGCCGCCGCGGCCGAGCTGGACGTGGTCTACCACAGCGGCGCGGTGGTCAACTTCACCTACCCGTACGAGGCCGCCCGGCCGGCCAACGTCGAGGGCACCAAGGAGGTGCTGCGGCTCGCCACGACCACGACGCTCAAGTCGGTCCACTTCGTGTCCAGCGTGGACGTGTTCATGGGCACCGGGGCGGAGCGGCCGTTCACCGAGGAGGACCTGGACAGCCGTCCGATCCGCATCCCCACCGGCTACCCGCGCAGCAAGTGGCTGGCCGAGCGGATCGTCTACCTGGCCCGCGACCGGGGCATCCCGGTGACCGTGCAGCGGCCGTGGATGATCACCGGTCACACGCAGACGGGCGCCTCGCACCACACGGACTACCTGTACGTGTACCTGCGGGGCTTCCTCGACCTCGGGGTGCTGCCCCTCTACAACGATGTCATCAACGCGGTGCCGGTGGACTTCACGGCACAGGCCATCGTCTACACGTCGCTGCGGGAGGAGAACTTCGGGAAGAACTTCAACATCACCAACCCGGCGCCCACCACGATGACGCAGTGCTACCAGTGGCTGCGGTCGTTCGGCTACGACCTCAACGTCATCGACGAGGAGGACGCGCGGCAGCGGGCGCTGGGCGTCGACGAGGACCACATCCTGTTCCCGATGACCCCGCTGCTGCGGGTCGCCTCGATGCGGCACGCCGCGCTCGACCCGGAGCTGCAGAAGCAGATCGACCCGCAGGACGAGTGCCGGGTGCTGACCGAGGCGCTCGAGGGGTCGGGCATCAGCTGCCCGCCGGTGACCGAGGAGTGGGCGCACGCCTGCTTCCAGTTCCTGGTCGACGGCGGCTATCTGCCCGCGCCCGAGGACGTCGTCGTCCCGCAGGGATCCGGCAACTGACCGTCAGACCGTCAGACCAAGGAGAGCTCGTGGAAGCACGCCATCGCTCCCGCAGGGACCGACCGGGAGCTGATCACCGATGATCCGATACGTGGACCTGGACGCGGCCGAGGCGGCCGCGCTGGACGAACTGAGCCGCTCGGTCCTGCGGGACCACGGGGCGAGCAGTGCCCCGTCCCTGCTGGACGACCTGTCGCTGGTGGCCCATCGGATGCCGCCGCGTCTGATCCGGGAGCTGCGGCGGTTCCGGACCGCCGAGGAGGCGTCCTGCCTGGTCGTGCGCGGCCTGCCGGTGGACGACCGCCGGCTGGGGCCGACGCCGCTGGACTGGCGGGAACCGCCTCGGGAGCCGGAGTCGGAGGTGCACGAGGTGTTCCTGACGCTGGCGACGGCGCACCTCGGTGACATCTTCGGCTGGTCGACGCTCCAGAACGGGCGGCTGGTGCACGACGTGCTGCCGGTGCCGTCGCACGAGAACGACCAGAGCGGTCATGGAACGGTGGAGCTGGCCTGGCACACGGAGGACGGTTTTCACCCGTACCGCTGTGACTATCTGCTCCTGCTGGGGCTGCGGAACCATGACGCGGTGCCCACGGGTGTGGCCGGCGTCGACGAGGTGGTGCTGAGCGACGGGCACCGTGAGGTGCTGAGCCAGCCCCGGTTCCTGATCCGGCCGGACACCGAGCACCTCCGGCACGCCCGGACGCTCACCGCGGACCGGGGCAGCCCGCACGCGGTGCAGCTGATGGAGGACGAACCGGAGCCGTGTGCGGTGCTGTTCGGGCACCCGGACCGGCCGTATCTGCGGATCGATCCGGCGTTCATGTCGCCGCTGCCGGGTGATCCGGAGGCGGCGGCGGCGCTGGAGGCGCTCACCGCGGAGCTGCAGCGGAACCTGACCGACGTGGTGGTGAGCCCCGGTGACCTGCTGGTCATCGACAACTACCGGGTGGTGCACGGCAGGGCCGCGTTCAAGGCCCGGTTCGACGGCACGGACCGCTGGCTGAAGAAGGCGGTCGTCACCCGGGACCTGCGCAAGTCGCGGGCGCACCGGAAGTCGCCGGCGGAGCGCGTGCTGCTCTGACGGCTTGTGAACACACCGAGGCGACCGGGCGGTTCCCGTCCGGTCGCCTCACCACGACAGCACACCTGAAAGGGAACGAACATGCCTCCGTCGCCCGTGTCCCGGTCCGTGCGCGCCCCAGTCCTGGTGACCGGTCCGATGGATGGTCCTCCGGCCGGGGCGGCCGGACCCGCCGAGCTGCCCGCAGGCGGCCGCGCCGGGCTGACCGCCGGCTGCTGGGTGGTCGAAGGGCCGCTCGATCCGGGGACGCTGCGGGGGCGGATCGCGCGCGGACGCCGGGAGGTTCCGCTCACGGTGCTGGGCCCGGGGAGCGTCGGGACGGACGGTGCCCAGTGGGGCGAGCTGATCCGTGAGGAGACGGCCGCCGCGGAGGCGGAACCGGGCTCGGCCCGCGCGCTCCTGGCCCGGCTCGACGCGGAGCGGTCCCTGCTGGTGGTGGTCACCGAGGACGCGCTGCCGCCGGCGGCGGTGATGCGGTGGCTGCTGACGGACGACGCCCCGTTCCCGGCGGAGGCCGGCGCGGGGTCCGGACGCCTCTCACGGAGCGCCGTCGGGCCGGAGGACGACGGGCGGGCCGGGGCCGCCGAGCGGGGGCCGTCGGGGCTGCCGGACGGCGGTGACCGGGCCTCCGGGTACGCGCGGACGGTACGGGTCCCGGCCGGGCGGGTCGCGTCGCGGCTGCCCTCCGCCGGGGTGCCCGTCGAGGCGTCGCTGGCCGTGGCCCTGGCGGTGCTGCGGGTGCGCTGCGGCGGCTCGCCCGGTACGGGGATCGTCGTCGCGTCCGACGCGCCGGTGGCGGTCGCCCCGCGGGTGGCCGAAGGCGTGTCCGGGACGGTCGCGCTCCGCGCGGGCGGGCACGCGCTCGCCTCGGGTGTCCCGGTCGCCCCGGGGTTCCACGCGGCGCTCGCCGTGGCCCCGTGCGCGGTGACGGAGCCGGAACGGGTCGGCGCGTGCACCGCGTCGGCGGTCCGGCCGCCGGACTCGGTGGCCCACCACGGGCTGCTGGTCGCCCTGGAGGACGAACAGGTGCGGATCGACCACGACACCGGTCTGTACGAGGAGGACGCCGTCGCCACGTTCGCCGCGCGGCTGCTCGCCGTCCTGGAGCAACTGCTCGACGACCGGCCCGTGTACGGGATCGTCGGTGCCGGGACGGCGGAGCGGGCCGCGCTCGCCGAGTGGTCACGCGGTGCCGAGGGTGCGGTTCCCGCCGTCTGTCTGCACACGCTGGTCGAGGAGCACGCCGTGCGGACGCCGGACGCGCCGGCCGTGCTGTGCGGGGAGACCGAGCTGACCTACCGACGGCTGGACGAGGAGGCCAACCGGGTGGCCCGCCTGCTCCGCGCGGCCGGGGTCGGCCCCGGAGGGCTCGTGGCGCTGCTGACCGAACGCGCGGCCTGGTCGGTGACGGCGATGCTGGGCGTCCTGAAGGCCGGCGCCGCCTACGTGCCGGTCGAGCCGACGTATCCGCCCGAGCGGGTCCGGCGCATCCTCGACGACTCGGGCGCCGTGGTGCTGCTCGCCGGCCGGGAGCCTGAGTACGCGGTGCCGGTGCCGGTGCTCCTGGGCGGGGAGGCGGCCGGGCTGTCCGGCGCCCCGCTCGGCGTCCCGGTCGCCCCCGACGACCTGGCATACGTCATCTACACGTCCGGGTCCACCGGGACGCCCAAGGGCATCGGCGTGCACCACGGGGCGATCGTGGCGTCCACGGCTGCCCGTGCGGTGGCCGGCCCGCCGCCCGGCCGGGACCTGGTGCTGCCGCCGCTGTGCTTCGACGGGGCGGCGGGCGGCATGTACTGGGCGCTGACCTCCGGCGGCGCGGTGGTGCTGCCCACCGAACAGGAGGCGCACGACCCGATGGCGCTGCGGAAGCTGCTGGAGTCCGCGGCCGTCACCCATGTCCACGCCGTGCCCTCGCACTACCGGATCGTGCTCCAGGTCGCGGGCCGGGAGGCACTCGCGCGGCTGTCGATGGTGGCCGTGGGCGGGGAGCCGCTCGGCCCGGAGATCGTGGCCGAGCATCTGCGGTTGTGCCCGCAGGCGCCGCTGTTCAACGACTACGGGCCGACCGAGTGCGCGGTGTGGGCCACCACGCACCGCTGCGGTCCGGCGGAGGCGGCCGGGGCGGGCATCCCGATCGGGCGTCCGGTGCCCGGGTACCAGGCGTACGTGCTCGACGGCGGGCTGCGGCCGGTCCCGCCCGGGGTGCCGGGCGAGATCTGGCTCGGGGGGCCGGGGGTGGCCCGTGGCTACCACGGCCGTGCGGCGCTGACCGCCGAGCGGTTCCTGCCCGATCCGTACCGGCCCGGCGGGCGGCTGTACCGGACGGGCGACCGCGGGCTGTGGGGGCAGGACGGGCGGCTGCGCATCCTGGGCCGGGTGGACCACCAGGTGAAGGTGCGCGGTTTCCGGATCGAGCTGGGTGAGGTCGAGGCGGCGGTCCGCAGACATCCGGCCGTCAGCGAGTGCGCGGTGCTGCTGCGGCAGGACGGCGCGGCCGAACAGCTGGTCGCCTTCGTGGTCGTGGGATCGCGTGTGACCGTGCCGGAGTTGCAGCGGAAAATCGCCGAGTCGGTACCGGAGCAGATGCGCCCCCACCGCATCGTCATGGTGCCGCGACTGCCGAGAACACCAGGCGGAAAGGTGGACGCACTGGCGCTTCGCACCCTGCCGGTTCTCAGCCAAGCGGGCACGGCCGATGACCGAACGGGCATCGCCGATAACCGTTCTCGATAAACCGTTCCGTTCAAGCCATCCTTCCTCTCTCGTGGCACACATTGCACTCTTGCGCCGCCACCGGAAAGACTCGGCCAAGGTAACCCCATATGGGCGTTCAGGTTGGGTATAGACATGACAAGTGGAGCTCTGTAAGGTCCCCGTTGGCTGCGATGAGTCCGACACCTGGAGGATGATCTTGCCGATCACCAATGGTTATTCATCTCTCGACACGGGTGGCTCGAGCGAGGGGAAAAACGACCATGTCCGCGATGTTTTCTTTCGCATTCTCGGGCCCTTGGAAGCAGCCGTCCGCGGTAAACCGATCCGGGTGGGCCGCAATCGCCAGTTAACTGTTCTGGCGGCGTTACTGCTCAATGCGAACCGCGTCGTCCCGGTCAATTCGCTCATCGACGCCGTATGGCGTTCCGCTCCTCCCGCCACGGCGGACAAGCAGATCCAGACCTGCGTCTGGCGATTGCGGAACGCATTCGCTGCCGCCGGTGCGCCGGTCGACCTGATCGAGACCGAACAGGGCGGCTATCGCATCCGGCTCGACGAGGACGATCTCGACGCACACGCGTTCGAAAAGGCGGTGCGCCGGGCCCGGGAGCTGACGGCCGCCGGCGACCTGGAGTCCGCTTCCGCCGAATACCAGCGGGCGCTCGCCTTCTACCGGGGCCAGCCGCTCGCCGACATCTCCGGGCCGCTCACGTACGCGGTGGCCGCGCACTGGGAGGAACGCCGCTTCTCCGTCCTCGAGGAATGGCTCGACATCGGGCTCACCCTCGGCCGGCACGCCGAACTCATCAGTGAGCTCAAACCGTTGGTCGCCGAATATCCGATGCGCGAGCGGCTGTGCGCCCAGTTGATGACCGCGCTGTACCAGTCCCAGCGTCGTGCGGAGGCCTTGGCCGTCTACCGCAACAGCCGCATGGCCCAGATCAAGAACCTGGGACTGGAGCCGAGCACGGGTCTTCAGGAACTGCATCAGAAGATCCTGGCCGGTGAGCCGATCGCCCCGCCGGCCTCCGTCGTGGCGCACCAGCCCTGGCCCGGCGCCAAGGTGCCCGCTCAGCTGCCGCCCCGCATCAAGGACTTCACCGGCCGGCGCGACCTGCTCCAGCGCATCACCTCGGACCTGCGCGCGGGCGGCGAACCGCGCGTGGTGGCGCTGGCGGGATGCGGCGGCGCCGGCAAGACCGCCCTCGCCATCCACGCCGGTCTCGCCCTCCAGCAGCACTTCCCCGACGGCCAGCTCTACGCGGACCTGCGCGGGCACACCGACCCCGTGCACCCGCAGGAGGTGCTGCTCGGCTTCCTCGACGCGTTCGGGGTGCCGGAGCAGCGTATCCCCGCGGGTCTCGCCGCCCGCGCCGCGTTGTTCCGCAGCATCACCGCCAGCAAGCGCCTGCTGATCGTCCTGGACGACGTGGCGGAGTCCACCCGTTACGAGGCCCTGCTGCCCAGCGGCGAGAGCGCGGTCCTGTGCACCGGCCGGGCCAGTCTGCTGAAGATCCCCGGCCTGACCGAGTACCGCGTCGACGGGCTGCCCACCGACGAGGCGCTGGACCTGCTCGCCTCCCTGGCGGGCGTGGAGCGGGTCTTCGCCGAGGTCGACAGCGCCCGGCGGATCGTCGAGCTCTGCGGCCACCTGCCGCTCGCCATCCGGGCCGCAGGGGCGCGGCTGCGGGCCCGCCCCCACTGCACCCTGCGCGGCTTCACCGACCGGCTGGCGACATGGCGGGACCGGATCGCCGAACTGTCCATCGGTTCCCTGGACATGGGGGCGCGGCTCGACTCGACCGTGGAGCAGCTGTCGCCGCTCGCCTACCGGTTGTGGCTCCGGCTCAGCATGTGCGACGTGGACTCCGTGCCCGAGTGGATGGCCTTCGCCGTGTCCGACCGCCCCGGCGAGGACACCCAGCGGTTGCTGGACAGCCTGGTCAACGCTCACCTGCTGACGGTCACCCAGGACCGGGCGCCGGACGGCCCCCGCTACTCGTTCAACCCGCTGGTGCGCGACCACGCCCGGCAGCGCGCGGCGACGGAGTTCGGCGCCCTGGCCGGACAGGACGTGGTGGACCGCATCGCCCTCGCCCCGTCCGGGCGGGAGGGCACGGCCGGGATGTCCGGCGCATTGTTACGGCCGGACAAGGAGTGCACGGTCTATGGCACTCAGGCGGTATGACGGGGAGGCGGGCGGCTCCCGCCCCGAGGACCGGAACGCGTCCGCGCCGGCCCGCCTGAGCGATCCCCGCCCCGGTGAGGAATCCCACGACAGCCCCGGACGCCCCGGCGCCGGCCGGACCGGTACGGAGGGGACGCGGCGCACCGCCGGAGGGCGCTGGGTGTTCCCGGCAGCCGTCGCCGTGTTCGCCGCGCTCTGTGTGTCCCTGGTCGCCTGGAACAGCAGGATGCCCGCCGCGCGAGGGCCGGACGCGCCGGCCGGCACCTTCTCGGCGGCCCGCGCCGCCGCGCACGTACGGGAGATCGCCACCGCTCCCCGGCCCAGCGGCTCCGCCGCACACACCCGGGCCCGGGACCACATCGTCCGCACCCTCACCGCGCTGGGCCTCGACACCCGGGTGCACACCGGGGCGGCGGCGTCCCACCGTCCCGACCTCTCCCCCGTCGGCGCCGACTCCCGCTACGCCGACCTGCGGCTGCACAACGTTGTCGCCCGTGTCCCCGGCACCGCGAGCACGCGGCCGGTCGCGCTGGTCACCCACTACGACTCCACCGAGGCGGGGCCCGGCGCCAACGACGCCGGGGTCCCGGTGTCGGTGCTGCTGGAGACGGCCCGTGCGCTGCGGGAGGGGCCGCCCCCGCGCAACGACGTCCTCTTCGTGTTCACCGACGCCGAGGAGAGCGGACTGCTCGGCGCGCAGGCCCTGGTGGCCGAGCCGGGCACGCTGCCGCCGGACACGGTGATCCTGAACTTCGAGGCCAGAGGCAGCAGAGGTCCGAGCCTGATGTTCGAGACGGGACCGGACGCCGGCTGGCTGGTGCGCGCCCTGACCGAGTCGGCGCCGGACGCGCGGGCCGACTCGCTGCTGGACGCCGCGTACCGCTACATGCCCAACCTCACCGACTTCACCGTGTTCCAGGAGGCCGGGCACCAGGGCCTGAACCTGGCCTATCTCGACGGCTACACCCACTACCACGGCACCGGTGACACCCCGGAGCGGGTGGACCCGGCCACCGTCCAGCACCAAGGAGAGCAGGCCCTCGGCCTGGCCCGCGCACTCGCCTCGGCCGACCTGACGCACACCCCGGCCGGGGACTCCGCGTACTTCCGGGCGGGCGGATGGTTCGTCTCCTACCCGCTGGGCGCGGCGCTGCCCGCCGCGCTGGTGACGGCCGGGCTCGGCCTGGCGCTGCTGCTGCGGCTCCGGGCGCGCGGCGTGCTCACCGTGGGTGCCGTCCTGCGGGGGTTCGCCGTCGCCCTCGGGCAGCTGCTGCTCGCCGCCGGGGCCGCGTTCGGCCTGGCGCCCCTGGTCGCGTCGGGACACCCCGAGTTCGCGCACTACTACGACATCGACGGCCAGGTCCCGGCCCTCACCGGGTTCCTGTCGCTCGCCCTGGCCGTCGGCTGCGCGCTCGCGCTGGTCGCCAGGCGGTGGGCCGGCGCCCGGGCGCAGGTGGCGGGGGCCGTGCTGCTGTGGATCGTCCTGTCCGTCGTGTCGGCGGTGCTGCTGCCCGGCGGCAGCCATGTGTTCGTCTGGCCGACACTGGGACTGCTCTGTGCCGCCGCCGTGCTCACCTCGCGGTCCGGGGACACGGCTGGGGGCCGGGTGCTGGCCGCCGCCCTGGGCACGGTACCGGCCGCCCTGCTGGTGTTCCCGCTGGTGCCGCTGCTCACGAACGCCCTGGGCCTGGGGCTCGTGGCCGCGCCGGTGGCCGTGGCGGCGCTGCTCACGGCGCTGCTGCCGGGGGTGCTGCCGGTCCTGCCCCGGCTGCTGCCGGTGACCGCCGCCGTGGTCGCGACGGCGATGCTGGCGGGCGCCGCGCTGCTGCCCCGGGAACCGGAGAACCCGGTACGGGCCGATCTTCTGTACCTGTGGGACGCGGACCGGCGTGCGGGCCACTGGATCAGCGGGGTCCCGGCGGACGAGTGGAGCGACGACTTCCTGCCCGCCGACGCCGAGCCCGGCTCGGTGGAGGACCTCTGGCCGGGCTGGCGGGTGCCGGTCCGGCGGGGTCCGGCCGAGGCGTTCCCACTGCCCGGTCCCCGGGTCACCACGCAGGTGGTCGCGCGGACGGCGGACGGCGGACGGCGGGTCCGGGTGACGGCGGCGTCCAGGCGGGGGGCCGACCAGCTGGTGCTCCTCGTCAGCGGGACCGCCGTCCGCGGCTGGTCCCTGTCCGGGGTGCCCGGGCGGCACGCCGACGACCCGGCCGGTGACGCCCCCTGGGAGCTGTGGATCCGTCATGTGCCGGCGCGGGGCGCGGAACTGGAACTGGAGCTGGGTGCGGGGCCGGCGACCATCCGCGTCGTCGACCGTACGCAAGGTCTCCCCGGGCCGGCGGCCGACGCACCGGACGGCACCCGGCCGCCCGCGCTCGGGGTCGCCTCACTCGGAGAGGCCTCCCTGGCCGCCACCACCCGGACGCTGGAGTGAGGCGGTGCGTGACGTCGTACGGCCGAGGTCGTGCGGCACAAGGGAACCGGGGGTGGCG
>MUNG01000433.1:715-2172 GCA_002154585.1 Streptomyces pseudogriseolus | reverse complement strand
CGCCACCCCCGGTTCCCTTGTACCGGGTCAGCCGGCCGCTGTGGCCGACGGCTTCGGGGCGAGCCCGTCGGCCACCTTCGCCGTCGCCTTCTTCAGTGAGGTGCACACCTGCGGGGTCATCGCCGTGGTCCGGCCGAGCCGCAGTTCCACGGTGTTCCGCTCCCCCGCGTCCAGGAAGATCTTGCAGACGCCGTCCAGCGAACCCATCAGCATCACGGCGTCGTGGTCGCCGAAGCGCATCGTGCTCCGTTTGCCCTGACCGGTGGCCGTGTCCTCCAGCGGCCGGTCCCGCAGCAGCACGGTGAGGGTGCCGAAGTCGTGACTGTGTGCGGTACAGCCCTCCCCGGACATCTCGCTCACCGAGGGCTCCCCGAGGCCGAACTCGACGGCCAGCGGACGCAGCACCTTGCAGGCGGGGGTGTCGTCCGCGGCGGAGGCCCGCACGGCCGAGTCGGGTTCGGCCCCGCAGGACACCAGCCCGAGACAGGCGCAGACCAGCGCGGCGGCCGTCCAGGCGCGCCGGGCGGGTTGACGGCTCATAGCGTGTCACTCCGATCTGTTCGGTGGCGGGAGAGGGCTCCCCGGGCAGGACCTGGCCGGGTGGTCAGCACTGGAGGACCGCGCACGCCCAGTGCATGCCGCGGCCGTTGGTCGCGAGGGCCACGAGGTCCCCGGGCGACAGCTCCCCGGCCTCGTACGTCCGGGCGAGGGAGAACAGGTGGTCGGCGGCGCCGAAGTGCCCGTGTCGACGCGCCAGTTCGGTGTTGGTGCGCTCCAGCGGCACCCCGATCAGCTCCGCCTGCGCCGCCAGGACCCGGGCGTTGTCGTTGAGCAGCAGGAGCCAGGCCAGGTCCTCCTCGGCGCACCCGGCCTGACGGCAGGCCCGGTGCACGGCGCGCGCGGTGCGGTCGTCGATCTCCTCGGCGTACGCGGCCAGTCGCCCGGCGTCGTGCTGGAAGTACTCGACCACGTCCCAGGAGTCCCGTACGGAGGGTGTCCCGGCGCCGGGCGCGAAGGGCTGCCTGGCACCGCCGACGTCCATCCGGAAGAAGTCGGCGTACCGGCCGTCGGTCTCCGCGTACGAGGCCCGCCAGCGCAGGGTGGGCGCGTCGCGTACGGCGAGGGCGGCGGCGGCCCCGTCGGAGAACAGCAGCGAGTGGGTGTCCAGCCGGTTCCAGTACGCCTCGACGGTGCGGTTGGCGCCGACGACCAGCGCCGTGCCGTAGCCGGGGTGGGTGGCGAAGCGTCCCGCGACGGTGTCGAAGGCGGTGACCCCGCCCGCGCAGCCCTGGTCGACGAGGACCGCCTCGGCCCGGCTCAGGCCGAGTTCCCACTGGACCCGGGCCGCCGCGTCCCAGTACAGATGGTCGGCGAGGTCGGTCAGGGCGAGGACGAGCAGGTCCACCTCGCGCGGGTTCACCCCCGTCAGCGCCCGCCGCCCGGCCTCGACGGCGAGG
>MUNG01000433.1:0-710 GCA_002154585.1 Streptomyces pseudogriseolus | reverse complement strand
GCCGTTGACCACCCGGTGGTCGTAGGCGAGTCCGAGGGTCACCACGGTGGTGGAGGCCGGCACCCCGTCCTCGAGGACGAGCCGGGTGAGCGGGCCGCCCACCGAGACCATGCAGAGCTGCGGCGCCATGACGATCGGCTGGACGAACAGCACACCGGGTTCCGTGTTCAGCGACACGCTCAGGCAGCCGCCGGACAGCTCACCGGCGGTGAACTCGGCGCGGAAGGCCTTCAGCCGGAAGTCCATGAGGTCGTCGGAAAGATCGGCGAGGGAACGGCCGGCACAGTCCCGCAGCACGGGGATGTAGAGGCCGTTCCCGGCGTCCATGGTGACGCCGATGTCCACGGTGTCGGCGAGCCGCACGGTCCGCTCGTCCACCAGGGTGCCGAACAGGTGCGGGAAGGCGGGGTGCGCGGCGGCCACGGCCTTGACCACCGCCTCCGGCAGTCCCACCTCGGCGCCGGTCTCGTCCGACAGGGTGCGCAGTCTGGTCAGTACCGCGTCCACGGTGACCTCGACCGCGGCGAAGGCGACGGGCACCTCCCGGTGGGCGCGGGTGACCACGGCGGCGGTGCCCTGCTGGGCCCGGTCGAGCACATGGGTGCGGGCGGTGGCGGGGCCGGGCTCCTGGGCGCGAGCAGGCTCGGGAAGGGGCTCGGCCAGCTGCTCGGGAAGGGGGTCGGGGGGGGCCACGGACCGGGCTTCGGGTC
>MUNG01000432.1:188-597 GCA_002154585.1 Streptomyces pseudogriseolus | reverse complement strand
CCGTTGCTGACCGTGAAGGGGCGCACCAGCCGGCCGGCCGCGTCGTCGAGCCACGGCCCGTCCCCGGCCGCCCGCACGCTCAAGGCCTCATCGCAGGGGGCTCGACGCCCTGCTGCCGGGGGGCGGTCATCAGGTACGGCCGGACGGACTTGACCAGCATCGCCATCTCGTAGCCGAGCACCGCCGCGTCGGCCTCGCGGCCGGCCATCACGGCGAGACAGGTGCCGGACCCGGCGGTGGTGACGAACAGCAGCGTCGAGTCGAGCTCGACGACGACCTGCCGGACGTCGCCGCCGTCGCCGAAGCGGATGCCGGCGCTGCGGCCGAGGGAGTACAGGCCGGAGGCGAGGGCGGCCATGTGGTCGGCGGCGTCCGGGTCGAGGCCGTGGACGGACTTCACCAGTCCGTC
>MUNG01000432.1:0-144 GCA_002154585.1 Streptomyces pseudogriseolus | reverse complement strand
GTCATCCGGCGGACGCGCTCCCGTCGTGCCGGGCGGTGTGGTCGGTACGGGGTGCGGGCACGGCCGGCCGCGCGGGCGCGGGGGACTCCGGCTGGGACTCCGCGAGGCTGACGCCCCGTTGGAAGGCGGCCATCAGCTGGGGGT
>MUNG01000431.1 GCA_002154585.1 Streptomyces pseudogriseolus | reverse complement strand
AACCCCTAGTTGCGGCCCGTGCCGTCGTCGGAGGCGGAAGGGGCGGTAGGGACGGCAGGGGGTGAGGGGGTCGGCCACGGGAGGGTGACGGGGGCGAAAGGATCCAAGGGATCGACGGGGTCGGTGTCGTCGGGTGCCGGTGATCCCGTCGCTTCGTCGCTGACGCGCTCCGGTCGCATGACCGTTCCCCCTCCCCTGAGCCTGAACGGCCCCAGCACATCACATTCCGCACGGGCGTCGTCACCGTTCGTCGCGTGCGCGTTGAAGTGGAGCAATGCGCTCCGGGAGCGTGGGGAGGCCGGGTGGACGGCAGGGCGGGCAGCGGGGTCGCGGCTCAGGCGAGGCGTACGGGCTTCTCAGGGCGTATGCCCTGCCGGGTGAGCCAGTTCCGCAGGTCCGAGGGGTCGCCGTCCTCGATGAGGGTCAGCACCTGGGGCGAGAGGTCCGTGGCGCGGGCACCGCCGACGAGGAGGGTGGGTCCGTCGAGCCAGTCGAGGCCGGGGGCGGCGCCCACGGTGTCCATCGCCGCGCAGCAGACCATCGCCGTGATGTGGTCGGCGAGCAGCTCGCGCCCGGTGCGGGGCGGCTGGAGCGGGAAGAGGGGGAGCGCGCGGTCGTCGCGGAGGGGGTCGGGGTCGGGCGTGGCGGAGCCCTGCGGACCGGCGGCGACGGTGGCCGCGGTGGCCTGCTCGCGGGCCAGCTCCGCCGTGAGGCGCGCGGCGAGGGCGGCGCCATGGGCGGTGCCGCCGGCCGGGTCGTCCTCGTCCGGGGCGGGGGCCTCGACGGCCGTCACGGCCGGTACGGGTGCCGGGGGCAGGTCCGGTGACGCGGTGAGGTGGGTCAGGACGCGGGCGAGGGTGGGGCCGTCGGGGGCCCGGGACTCCTCGTCCGCGGGCGGGACGCGCAGGCGGTCGAGTATCCGGTGCAGGCGGGCGGCGTCGGTGCGCCACTTGCGGTCGACGACCTCCTCCGGATAGTCGCCCCAGTGGACCGGCGACCAGTCGGGGCCGGTCTCCGCCGGGCCGCCGTGGAAGAGACGGGCGGCGAGCAGCGAGGTGGCCTCGTCGACCGCGCCCGGCTCCTCCAGCAGGTCGCAGGCGGGACGCTCCCCCAGCCGGGAGGCGAACCCCTCGGCCAGCCGGTCCCGGCGGGACAGCTCGGTGAGGGCGGCGACCACGCCCGCGTTGAGCCGGGCGGGCCAGCGGCCCATCCGCCAGGCGGGCAGCGCCACCCGGGTCAGCAGCCGGTCCCAGCCCGCGTAGGCGAGCCCGACCTGCTCCTGGGCGACGATCCGCAGCCCGTAGTCCACGGTCTTGGCGCGCTCGGCCGCGGCGGCGGCGACCCCGCGCTCCATCTCGGCCGCGTGCACCCGGCTGCCGTGCAGCAGCAGGCGGACCACCCGGCCGACCCCGCCGAGCACCGCGCGGGACACCGGCCCGCGGTCCGGCGCCGACGTCACGGCGACCGCGGCGTCCAGGCCCCGTACGAAGCGCCGGGCGGCGGCTATGTCCGGGTGCGCCGACGGTCCCGTGCCGGCGACGACCGGGGCGAGCAGCGCGCGCAGCTCGGCCACCCGCATCCACCACAGGAACGGCGAGCCGATGACCAGCACCGGCGCGGCGGGCACGCGGCGTGCGGGCCGGCCCGCCTGTGCCGTGTCGCCGCGCTCCTCGGGCGGCGGGGGCGCGTGCGCCGGATGGGTGCGGTCCTCCAGCCAGCTGTCGCAGTCCGGCGTGAGCGCTATGGCGGACGGCGCGGGGACGCCGAGGCGGTCGGCGAGGTCCCTCACCATCCGGTACAGGTCGGGGGCCGCCTCCTCGGCGATCGGCACGGTGGGGCTGACGGCGGGGCGGGCGCGGGCGACGACCAGGGCGACCCCGGCGGCGAGCAGCAGCACCAGCACGGCGACGGGCGTGAGGATCCGGCGGGCGAGGTCCCAGCCGGGGCCGGGCAGATGCCCGGTGGACCCGCCGGCCAGCAGGATCACCGCGGCGGCCGCGGGCAGCAGCGCGACGGCGAGCGCCCGGCTGCGGACACGCAGCACGGCCAGCGCCCGGGCCCGCGCACTCGGCGCACCGGTGTCCGGTCCCGCACCGCTCACGCTCATGGCCCGCCCTCACCCCCTCCCGGCGCCTGACGCAGTCCTGGCTTGCCCATGCCCCCACTGTGGCACCCGCCACTGACATCGCAATGCCGATGGGCCAAGTGCCGGAACGCTTGCGCGGCACCCTAGTTGGGGCCCCGGCCCCCGTCAGCCGGATGGCACATCGCTCACTCGATGGAATAGCTTTGGGGAAAGGTGGTCGACGGACGGCAAGGGTCAGGCCCCGAATCCGCAGGGGATCCGGGGCCTGTGACTTCGGGACCTGTGGCTTCGGGGCCTGTGGCTTCGGGGCCGGTGAGTGACAGCCCTGCCGTGCGTGCCGCTCAGGCGCCCTACGCGCCCTACGCGTTCTGCGCGTCCTGCGCCGCCTTCCGCGCGATGTCCGTACGGTGCTGGGAGCCGTCGAGGCCGATGCGGGCCACGGCGCGGTAGGCGCGGTCGCGGGCCTCGGTGAGGTCCGTGCCGGTCGCCGTCACGGACAGCACGCGCCCGCCCGCGCTGACCACCGTGTCGCCCTCGAGGCGGGTCCCGGCGTGCAGGACGTACGCGTGCGGGGCGTCCTGGGCGGCGACCTCGTCGAGGCCGGTGATCGGGTCGCCGGTGCGCGGGGTGCCCGGGTAGTTGTGCGACGCGACGACCACGGTGACCGCGGCGTCGTCGCTCCAGCGGATCGGCTCCAGGTGGGCGAGGTTGCCGGTGGCGGCGGCCATCAGCAGACCGGCCAGCGGGGTCTTCAGCCGGGCCAGCACCACCTGGGTCTCGGGGTCGCCGAACCGCGCGTTGAACTCGATCACGCGCACACCGCGCGAGGTGATCGCCAGACCGGCGTAGAGCAGACCGGAGAACGGCGTGCCGCGGCGGCGCATCTCGTCCACGGTCGGCTGGAGCACGGTCTCCATGACCTCGTCGACCAGCTTGGGGTCGGCCCAGGGCAGCGGGGAGTACGCGCCCATGCCGCCGGTGTTCGGGCCCTCGTCGCCGTCCAGCGCGCGCTTGAAGTCCTGGGCGGGCTGGAGGGGCACGACGGTCTCGCCGTCGGTGACCGCGAAGAGCGACACCTCGGGACCGTCGAGGTACTCCTCGACGACGACCCGCTCGCACGCGGCGGCGTGGGCGCGGGCCGCTTCGAGGTCGTCGGTCACGACGACGCCCTTGCCGGCGGCGAGCCCGTCGTCCTTGACGACGTACGGGGCGCCGAACGCCCTGAGGGCCGCGTCGGCCTCGTCCGGGGTGGTGCAGACGTAGGAGCGGGCGGTGGGCACGCCGGCCGCCGCCATGACGTCCTTCGCGAAGGCCTTGGAGCCCTCGAGCCGCGCGGCCTCCTTGGAGGGCCCGAAGACGGGGACGCCCGCCTCGCGCACGGCGTCGGCTACCCCGGCGACCAGAGGCGCCTCGGGACCGACCACGACGAGGTCCGCGCCCAGCCGCTGGGCCAGCGCGGTCACGGCGGCGCCGTCGAGGGCGTCGACCTGGTGCAGCTCGGCGACCTCGGCGATGCCGGCGTTGCCGGGCGCGCAGTGCAGCGCGGTGACATCGGGGTCGAGGGACAGGGAGTGGCACAGGGCGTGTTCGCGGGCGCCGCTGCCGATGACGAGGACCTTCACGGGGGTCAGCCTAACGGCAGCCGGCGGGGGTCCTTTGTGCGGGCTTCCGAACGGGTGGGGCGTGAGCGGTTGTACGTTCCTCCGAACCGGCCGGTCACGGGCCTGCCGGAACCGGCGCCTGAGCCCGTGAGCCGGTACGGCGGTGCCCCGCCCGTCCGCTACTCGTTCGTGAACTCCTCGACGACCGTCGCGCCCAGCTCGCGGACCAGGAGCTCCTGACCGGAGAGGGCGGACTCGTCCAGATCGGGGTCGTCGTCCTCCGGGATGTCGTCCTCGGGCGAGACCGGAGGGGGCGGCTCCGGGG
>MUNG01000430.1 GCA_002154585.1 Streptomyces pseudogriseolus | reverse complement strand
CCCCGTACACCTTAGGGATCCACCGTGACCAGACTCAGCGTCGAGATGCTGGCAGCGGACGCACCCGAGCCGATCACCTCGGCCGGCCACGCTCAGCTGGGCATCGCCGTCCTGGCGGGCATAGCCGTCATCGTCCTGCTCATCACCAAGTTCAAGCTGCACGCCTTCCTGTCGCTGACCATCGGGTCACTGGCGCTCGGCGCGTTCGCCGGCGCGCCGCTGGACAAGGTCATCACCAGCTTCAGCGCCGGGCTCGGCTCCACCGTCGCCGGCGTGGGCGTGCTGATCGCCCTCGGCGCGATCCTCGGCAAGATGCTCGCCGACTCCGGCGGCGCCGACCAGATCGTCGACACCATCCTCGCCAAGGCGAACGGCCGCACCATGCCGTGGGCGATGGTGCTGATCGCCTCGGTCATCGGTCTGCCGCTGTTCTTCGAGGTCGGCGTGGTGCTGCTGATCCCGGTGGTGCTGATGGTCGCCAAGCGCGGCAACTACTCGCTCATGCGCATCGGCATCCCGGCGCTGGCCGGTCTGTCCGTGATGCACGGCCTGGTCCCGCCGCACCCGGGCCCGCTGGTCGCGATCGACGCGGTCGGCGCCAATCTGGGCGTGACGCTGGCGCTCGGCGTGCTCGTCGCCGTCCCGACCGTGGTGATCGCCGGTCCGGTGTTCTCCAAGTACGCCGCCCGCTGGGTGGACGTCCCGGCGCCCGAGCGAATGATCCCGCAGCGTCCCTCCGAGGACCTGGAGCGGCGCCCCGGCTTCGGCGCCACCCTGGCGACGATCCTGCTGCCGGTCGTGCTGATGCTCGCCAAGGCGCTGGTCGACATCGTGATCGACGACCCCGAGCACCACGTGCAGCGCGTCTTCGACGTGATCGGCTCCCCGCTGATCGCGCTGCTCGCCGCCGTGCTGGTCGGCATCTTCACCCTCGGCATGCCCGCCGGGTTCAGCAAGGAGCGGATCTCCTCCCTGGTGGAGAAGGGCCTGGCGCCGATCGCGGGCATCCTGCTGATCGTCGGCGCGGGCGGCGGCTTCAAGCAGACGCTGATCGACACCGGGGTCGGCCAGATGGTCCTGGACATCTCCGAGGACTGGTCGATCCCGGCGCTGCTGCTGGCCTGGCTGATCGCGGTGGCGATCCGGCTGGCGACCGGGTCGGCGACGGTGGCGACCGTCTCGGCGGCCGGTCTGGTCGCGCCGCTCGCGGCCGACATGTCGACCACGCACGCCGCCCTGCTGGTGCTGGCCATCGGCGCCGGTTCGCTGTTCTTCAGCCATGTCAACGACGCCGGCTTCTGGCTGGTGAAGGAGTACTTCGGCCTGAACGTCGGCCAGACGATCAAGACCTGGTCGATCATGGAGACGATCATCTCGGTGGTCGCGGGAGCGCTGGTGCTCCTGCTGTCCCTGATCATCTAGGGCCTCTCGTTTGGATCACCCCGCTCGGGCCAGTCGACGAGGCACCGCGCCTCACGGCCGGCCTGATCCAAACGAAAGGCCCTTGCCCGGTCCGGGCTCGCGGCGGCCGGTGCGCACCTCGGCGGAGGGGCGCGCCGGCCGCCGTCGTGTTCAGGGCCGCCACAGGGGGTGCTCGCGCTCGGCCCACTCCCGGCCGACCGAGCCGGTGCGCAGACCCCGGCGGGCCTCGGGGTCGGCGAGGGCCATGCCGATGTGCCCGGCGAGGACGATGCCGACGGTCAGCGCCAGCCAGTCGTGGACGAAGGTCGCGGCGGTGCGCCAGACCAACGGGGTGAGGTGGGTGAACCACATCAGCAGCCCGGTGCCGAGCATCACCAGCGTGGCCCCGGCGATCCAGGCCGCGTACAGCTTCTGTCCGGCGTTGAACTTCCCGGCCGGGCGGGACGCGGGCCGGCGGTCGCGGCGCAGGGCGGCCCGCAGCCAGACCCGGTCGTGCGGGCCGAAGCGGTTGAGCCGGCCCAGGTCGGCGCGGAACGCGCGGGAGACCAGGGCGGCGAGCACGGGGACGGGCAGGAGCAGGCCGGCCCACTGGTGGAGGGTGACGACCAGGGCGCGGCGGCCCACCAGCTGGGCGAGCTGGGGGAGGTAGAGGCAGGCGGCGGTGGCCACGCAGACGCCCATCAGTACGGCCGTGGCGCGGTGTGCCCACCGCTGGGCGGGGCCGAAGCGCCGTACGGTCGTGGCGGCGGGCGGGGCGTCAGCTCGTGGGGGCATCGTCGCGTCCGTTCGAGCGGCCGACCCAGGCGTCGACGTCGTAGCCGCGCACCTCCCAGTAGCCCGGTTCGACGTCCTCGGTGACGGTGATGCCGGAGAGCCACTTGGCCGACTTGTAGAAGTACATGGGGGCCACGTAGAGCCGCGCCGGGCCGCCGTGGCCGTGGCCGAGGTCCTCGTCCTGCATGCGCAGGGCGACCAGGACGTCCGCGCGGCGGGCCTGCTCGAGGGTGAGGCTCTCGGTGTACGCCCCGTCGAAGCAGGTGAAGCGCACCGCGCGGGCGGTGGGGCGCACCCCGGCCGCGTCCAGCAGCCGGGACAGCCGCACGCCCTCGAACGGCGTCCCGGGCACCCGCCAGCCGGTCACGCACTGCACGTCCCGGACCAGGCGGGTCTGCGGCAGCGCCTTCAGGTCGGCGAGGGTGTAGGAGGCGGGGCGGTCGACGAGGCCGTCGACGGTGAGCCGGTAGCTGCGGGCGTCCTTGCGCGGGACGGAGGCGGTGACCGAGTAGTAGCGGAAGCCGCCGCCGTTGGGGAGGAGTCCGGTCAGGCCGGTGGGGTCGCGGTCGGCGGCGCCGGCGAGGAAGGACTCCAGACCGCGCTGGAGGTACGGGGCGCCGGCCAGGCCGAGCGCGCCGAGGCCGAGGGTGCCGAGCAGGACGCGCCGGCCGACGGGCGCGCCGCGTGTGTCCGGGTCGCCGGCGCCCGGGGCGTCCCGGTCCTGCGAGGGGTGTTCGGGTTTCACCCCCTCATTCGAGCACCCGCGGCCCCGGCGGGACCAGGGAACGCGGGTGCTCGTCAGACTTCGGTAAGACGCGAGGGCGGAGCTACGGCGTGCGCTCCGCCTCCTTCTCCAGCTGGAACGCCTCGTTGCCCAGGCCGATGCGGGCGTGCGTCTCGGGGGCGCGGGCGCGCAGGACGGCGCCCTGGACCAGGCCGACGACGAGGGCGAGGCCGATGACACCGGGCAGGACCCAGCGCAGGGCGGAGTCCGGGCCGGCGCCGACCAGCACGTCGAAGTCCTTGACCGTGTAGCCGGCGATGATCACGAGGGCGATCCCGGCGACCGCCGAGGTGCCCAGGCGCCAGGCCTGCGCGCCGGCGGCGCCGCGCCGTACGAAGAAGACCACGACGGACAGCGAGGCAATGGCCATCAGGACGATGACGCCGAGCGCGCCGATGTTGCCGCCCCAGGTGAACAGGTGCAGCACGGGCGCGGTGGGGTCGCCGGCCGGCTTGTCGTCGGTGAGCGCGAAGGCCAGCACCAGCACGACGGCGATGCCGGTCTGGAGCAGGGAGCCGGTGCCGGGGGCGCCGCTGGCGCCCGAGGTGCGGCCGAAGGCGGCGGGCAGCAGGCCCTCGCGGCCCATGGCGAAGGCGTAGCGGGCGACGACGTTGTGGAAGCTGAGCATGGCCGCGAACATGCCGGTCACGAACAGTACGTGCAGCACGTCGGTGAAGGTGGAGCCGAGCCGGTCCTCGGTGAGGAAGAACAGCAGGCCGGCGCTCTGCTCCTGCGAGGTGGGGACGATCGCGGCGGGACCGGTGGCCACGGTGAGCGCCCAGCTGCTGAGGGCGAAGAAGACGGCGACGCCGGCGACGGCGAGGAACATCACACGCGGCACCAGCACGTGCGGCCTGCTGGTCTCCTCCGCGTACACCGGCGCCTGCTCGAAGCCGAGGAAGGCCGCGATGCAGAAGCACAGGGCGGTGCCGACGCCCGCGCCGGTGAGGGTGTCCGGGTTGAAGGCGTGCAGCGACAGGCCCTCCGTGCCGGGGTCGGCGACGGCGGCGATGTCGAAGACGACGACCAGCAGCACCTCGATGACCAGCAGGACGCCGAGCACCTTCGCGTTGACGTCGATCTTGAGCAGGCCCAGCACGCCCACGGCGAGCGCGGCGACGAGCGCCGGTATCCACCAGGCGACCTCGAGGTCGGCGTAGGTGGCGAAGAGGCCGGAGACCTCGAAGCCGAAGATGCCGTAGATGCCGACCTGGAGGGAGTTGTAGGCGACGAGGGCGACCAGGGCGGCGCCCGCGCCGGCGGTGCCGCCGAGCCCGCGGGAGATGTACGCGTAGAAGGCGCCCGCGTTGTGGACGTGCCGGCTCATCTCGGCGTAGCCGACGCTGAAGAGGATCAGCACGGCGCCGAGGACCACGAAGAGCAGCGGCTGGCCGACGATGCCCATCACCGCGAATGTAGTGGGCATGACACCCGCGACGACCATGAGGGGGGCGGTCGCGGCCAGCACGGAGAGCAGCAGGCCCCCCGTGCCGAGGCGGTCGGCCCGCAGGGCGCGCTCCTTCCCCTTGAAGGTGCTGATCCCCGCGGCCGGGGCTCTGTTGGTGCTCGAACTGTCCGTCGTCATCTCGAGACCGTCCTTGGGTCGGTGGTGGGTGCGGGGGGCGTCCGGGGGCGAGGTCAGGCCGTGCCCAGGGCGGCGGCCCGTGCGGTGCGGAAGACGGTGAGGCCGTCCCGGTCGGGATAGGACCAGGGGGCGGCGGTGGCGTGGTCGCCGATGCGGTGGAACAGCGCGGCGGCCTCGGCCCCCCGGCCCTCGCAGACCTTGGCGTGGGCGAGGAAGTTGAGGTCGACGAGCCGGCGCGGATGCTCCTCGTGCTCCCACTCCAGCCACCAGTCGAAGGCCGCCTTCATCACCTGCCGGGCGCGGCGCCCGACCCAGTGGCCGGAGGCGACCGGGTCGGCGGGTTCATGCCCGGCGGCGGCGAGCGAGCGGTAGCGCTCGGCGTGCGCGATGACCGGCAGGATGGCCAGCGGCGAGTCGGCGGGGGCCTGTTCGGCCGCCCAGTTGGCGAAGTCGTACACCTCGTGCAGCGGGTCGGGGCCCGCCTCCACCCGGCGCTCCGCGAGCCAGCCGACGACCAGGTGGTGGGCGTGGTGGTGGTCGGCGTAGCGGGTGCGGACCTGCTCGAAGATACGGACGACGTCGCCTTCCGCGCCGAGCGAGCACTCCAGCATCAGCAGCCCGAGCCAGGGCGTCGGGTCGTACGGCAGCTGTTCGGCGGCCTTGCGGCAGACCTCGCGGACCCGGGCCGGCTTCTCCTTGCCGCGCAGGGCGCGCCGCACCCGGGCCAGCGCCAGCAGCACGGTCGCGTCACCGGAGTCGGGCTCGGCGAGCAGCCACTCGCGGGCCCACGCGGCGCAGTACGACTCCTTCGCGAGCACCGTGATCCGGTGTCCGCGGCGGTCCCAGTCGTCCCCCGTCCGCACCAGCAGCGAGCGGGTGTTCTGCCAGCGTCCCTGTGCCAGTGCGGCCCGCGCGGCGACGAGTTCGGCGTCGTCGAGGGCCTCGTCGTAGGCCTGTGCCGCTCGTTTGCGGGCACGGCCGAGGGGAGGCGGGGGTGGGGACACCGCGGGACTTCCTCACGCGTTTCTCTTGTCACACGGCTCAGGGCGGGTGGTCGGTGGCAGTGGTCGGCTGCCGAATGCCATGAGCTGATCACGGACAGCAAACCGTCAGCCAACGGATCACGTCAAGGGCGTCGGGGCCGTTACACGCGTCAACTGCGGTCACGAACGGGCAACTTGCGTCATCCGTGAACAACCGGATGGCCCAGGACGGCGCAGGTCGGGGGCGCCCGCGAGGACGCGGACGCTGCTTTGATGGCGGTATGAGCGAGAGCGGTGGACAGGGTGTGAACCGTGAGAGCGGCGAGGGCGGCGAGGGCGTGACCGGCAGGAGCGCCGGCGAGATCCTCGACATCGTCGACGAGCACGACCGGGTGATCGGACAGGCCCCGCGCGGCGAGGCGTACGCCCGCGGGCTGCGCCACCGCTGCGCCTTCGTCCTGGCGCGGGACGCGGACGGCAGGATCTTCGTCCACCGCCGCACGGCGGCCAAGCTGGTCTTCCCGTCGCTGTACGACATGTTCGTCGGCGGCGTGGTCGGCGCGGGCGAGACGTACGACGAGGCGGCGCTGCGGGAAGCCGAGGAGGAGCTGGGCGTGAGCGGTCTGCCCGCGCCCCGGCACCTGTTCACCTTCCTCTACGACGACGGCGGGAACCGGACCTGGTGGTCGGCGGTGTACGAGGTGCGCTGCGACCTCCCGGTGCGGCCGCAGGCCGAGGAGGTCGCCTGGCACGCCTTCCTGCCCGAGGAGGAGGTGGAGCGGCGGCTCGGCGAGTGGGAGTGGGTGCCGGACGGGCTCGCGGCGTACGAGCGGCTGCGG
>MUNG01000043.1 GCA_002154585.1 Streptomyces pseudogriseolus | reverse complement strand
CTCCCCGGGCCCGCCCCCGGCCGTCGCACTCAGCCCCAGCGTCACGCGCCCAGCTCCCTGTCCAGTTCGTCGAGGATGTCTTCCGCCCTCGTCTCGCCGAACTGCGCCAGAAAGCCGTCCGTGCCGTTCCGCTTGGTGAACGGGGCGTAGTCGAGGTCGGCGGTGTCGAAGCGTACATGTTTGACCGTGGCGGCTGCGATGTGGTCCAGCCACCAGCGCTCTTGCTCGGTGAAGATCACACCGGCCTGCTCCTGCCGCGCCAGCCAGGCCGCGTACCGCTCCCGTATCACCTCGTCGTGCGGACGTGGCGGCTCGGCGCCTTTCTCCGCGCCGCCCTCCAGTTCGTACCGCATCAGCGCGAGCAGGTCGGCCGCCGTCCGTGCGGCGGAACGGTCCGCTGCCACGGCCTCGCCGACCTGCTCGTAGGAACGCCAGAGCCTGTCCGTCGTCCAGGCGCGCGGCGGACGGGCCACGGAGCGCGCCAGGTCCTTCAAGCGCCGCAGGGCCTCGCGCGGCGGCACCTGCGAGCCGGCGGCGAAGGCGAGGGAGAGCGCCGCGATCTCGTCACGGTGCTCGTCCACGTACGCCCGCCAGTCGCGTACCGTCTCGCGGGCCGTCGACTCGTCCTCCGTGACCGCGCCGGCGGAGACCAGGGCGTCGCGGCTGGTCTCGTCGTACAGGATGTCCTTCGCGCGCCGCATCTCCAGCAGCCGGCTGCGCAACGCGGGGTTGGACGCGAGTGGTCGCAGGGCGCGGTCCACAGCGGCCCTGACCGCCTTGTCCGGGTCGAGTCCGAGCCGCTCTGCGCCCTCCCGTGTCTTCGCCTGCTCGTCGACCGCCACCGCCTCGACCATGTTGTGGACGATGGTCTTCAGGGGGACGCCGCCGCTCAGGCTCTCGATCTCCGCCCGCTCCTCGTCCGTCATCTGGAGATCGAGTTTGGCAAGGCGCGAGGCGAGGGTGGAGACGTGCTCGTCCTCCGCGACCCCCCGGGCGGTCAGACGGAGGAGTTTCTCGAGGTTGAGGTCCTTCTCCGTGTGCCGCTCCAGCGGGCCCGCGTCCACCTTCTCCTTGCGGGTCACCCCCACCGCGTCGACGATCACGAAGTGCGTCTTCGGACCGACGCCCGGCGTGACCCGCTCGAACTCCGTGAGCGACAGGGTCCGGGCGCCTCGGCCCTTCATCTGCTCGAAATAGGCCCAGCTGTTGACGTCACGCAGGAACAGCAGGCACTCCAGCGGCTTGACGTCCGTCCCTGTCGCGATCATGTCGACGGTGACGGCGATGCGCAGCTGGGGCAGGTTACGGAAGTCGGAGAGGCGTTCGGCGGGCTTGCGTGCCGCGTGGGTGATCTTCGCGCAGAAGTCGTCGCCCTTGCCGAAGACGTCCCGGACTACCTCGACGATCTCTTCGGCGTGGTTGTCGTTCTTGGCGAAGATCAGGGTCTTGGGGACGTACATCTCGTCCCACAGCAGCTCGCCGGTCTCCGGATCGCGCTTGGCGCGTCCGGGGAAGATCTCGGTGAACAGGCGCTCACGGAAGGTGCGGATCACCGTGCGCAGCTGGTCCTTGCTGATCACGCCGACACCGACTTCGCGGGCACCGTAGGTGACGTCCTCGTCGAAGTCCTCGTACCGCTGTCTGCGGGTGCGCCGGTCGCGGACGGGGATGGTGCCCTGGGCGATGACTCCGCCCTCGCCCGTTATCCGGGTGAGGATCTCGTAGACCTGGAAGTCGACGTTGACGCCGTCGGCGACCGCTTCTTGATAGGTGTACTCGCTGACCAGGTTGCCGTTGAAGTAGCCGAAGGTCTGCGCGACGGGTGTCGCGGTGAGGCCGACGATCGGGGCGTCGAAGTACTCCAGGACGGAGCGCCACTTGCCGTAGATGGAGCGGTGGCACTCGTCGACGACGATCAGGTCGAAGGACTCGGGCGGGATGTTCCGGTTGTACCCGACGGTGATCTCGCCAGGTGTCTCGTAGGAGAACTCCTCCTCGCCGTCGGTGCCCGTCCGGGCGGGGACGGTCGCGCCGGTCAGCTCCATGTACAGGCGCTGCACGGTGGAGACGACGACCTTGGCGGAGGGGTTCATGCCCTCGGCGCCCAGACGCTGCACGTTGAACAGGTCGGCGAAGGTGCGGTTGGTGTCGGGGGTGATGAAGTTTTCGAACTCGGTCTGCGCCTGGGCGCCCAGGTTGTTCCGGTCGACCAGGAACAGAACGCGCTCCGCCTGCGCGTACTTGAGCATGCGATAGGCAAACGTGACCGCCGTGTACGTCTTGCCGGCGCCCGTCGCCATCTGCACCAGGGAACGGGACTGGCCGGTGCCCTGCTGGCCCCTGCCGTGCGCGACGGACTCCTCGACCCCGCGCACCGCCTTGATCTGCGCGGGACGCAGCGGGCGTTCGTCGAGCTCGGGCATGCGCAGGCGCAGCCGGGCGCGGTAGGAGGGGGCCTGCGGGTCCTGCTCGGCCTGGCGCATCCACCGGGCGAGGGTGCGGGGCTGGTGGAAGGAGAAGATGCGCCGGGTGCGCGAGTCCGGGTCGAGGGTGTTGCGGAACCGGGTCTCGCCGCCGTCCGAGACGTAGCGGAACGGCAGAGGGGTGCGCCAGGCGATCAGGCGCTGTTGGGTGTCGGTGGGATGGTCCGCGTACCGGTCGGCCTGTTCCTGGGCGGCGGTGAGGTCGGCGCCTTCGCGCTTGGCCTCGATCACCCCGACCAGCTTGCGCTCCACGTACAGCGCGTAGTCGGCGCGGCCCTTCGCGGTGGTCACCTCGCGGACGGCGACGCCGCTGCCGCGCCGGTCGCCCTGCACATAGAGGTTGAGGTCGGCGCCCGCGTCCTGGACGCTCCAGCCAGCCTCGGTGAGCATCTCGTCCAGGCGGGTGCGCACCTGGGCCTCGGTGAGGGGTTCGCGGGCGGCCTGCTCGGCGTTGTCGAGGAGCCGGGCGCGCTCGGCCACGGCCTCGGAGGCGGCGGACGGGGTGGTGGCCCGCAGGCGAAGCAGACGGGTGTCGGCGGCGGTCTGTGCCTGCTGGAGTGCCACGAGCTGGTCGCGCATGGCCTCGACTTGGCGGGCGAGTTCCTCGCGCTCGGCGGTGACGGCGGCCAGATCGCGTTGTGCGGCGGCGCGGGCCGTCTGCTCGGCCTGCGCCTGGCTCGCCTGGCCCTCGTAGCTCAGGCGGGCTTCCTCAAGGGCGCGTCGCGTCTCGGCCACTTGGGAGCGCAGGGCACGGTTCTCGGCGGCCGGGGTGCGGGCTGGGTCCGGCGGGACGAAGGTCCGCTGGTCGCGGGAGGCGGTGAGGAGACGGTAGTACCAGACGCCCAGGCGATGGCAGGTCCGCAGCGCGCGGAAGGCGTCGTCAGGGTTGTCATGGCCGTCATGGTTGGCCTTGTTGCCCAGGATCCGGACCTCGTGGAAGGCGTCTTTCACGTTGCCGTGCAGATAGCCCTCGCGGTCTAGGGCGGCCAGTCGTTCGATCTGCTTGTCACCCGTGTACGGGACACGGCCCCGGAGGACGAGGTCCGCGGCAAGGGTCTCGCCGAACTGCCGGGACTTCAGGAGCGAGGTGTTCGGGTCGGTGAAGACATGTGCCTCGGCGGCGGCGCCGTAGGCCACGAGCAGGGGCAGATGGTCGTACAGGAAGCCGAAGTTCCGTGAGGTGCGGGCGAGTCCGGCAAGTCTGGGATCGGGCGTACGCGCCGCACCACTTGCGCTCATCGGATGAGTACGCTCTCTCTGATCAGCCGTTGGCCCCGTGTCCGCGTCCGATCCGACGGGGCGCCTGAGGATCTTCGAGCCTAGCGGCCGTCGGCGCGTCAGGCCACGCTTTTGAGCGCGGGCTTCCGGCGAACGGCGATTGGAGCGTTTCTCCAACTGTGGCGCGCCCCGTGCCACGTTCCGTCGGGAGAAACGGCCACCTCGTGATCGCCGGAGAGTCGGCCGGGAGAGCGTGTCCCCCGGCCGACGGTCCGTCACTTCTCGCGCGTGCCCTCGTACATCTCCTCGATCAGGTGCTTGTACTCGCGCTCCACCACCGGGCGCTTGAGCTTCAGGCTCGGGGTGATCTCGCCGTGCTCCACGTCGAGGTCACGCGGCAGGAGGCGGAACTTCTTGATGGTCTGCCAGCGCTGGAGGCCCTCGTTGAGCTGCTTGACATAGCCGTCGACCATCTCGACCGTGGCGGGCGCGGCGACGATCTCCGCGTACGGCTTGCCCTCCAGGCCGTTCTCGGCCGCCCAGGCGGTGAGGGCGGCCTCGTCGAGGGCGATGAGAGCGGTGCAGTAGTTCCGGTCGGCGCCGTGGACGAGGATGTTGGAGACGTAGGGGCAGACCGCCTTGAACTGTCCCTCGACCTCGGCCGGCGCGATGTACTTGCCGCCGGAGGTCTTGATCAGGTCCTTCTTGCGGTCGGTGATGCGCAGGTAGCCGTCGGCGGACAGCTCGCCGATGTCGCCGGTGTGGAACCAGCCGTCCTCCTCCAGGACCTCGGCGGTCTTGTCGGGGAGGTTGTGGTAGCCCTGCATGATGCCGGGGCCGCGCAGCAGGATCTCGCCGTCGTCGGCGATGCGGACCTCGGTGCCGGGCAGCGGCTTGCCGACGGTGCCGGTGCGGTAGGCCTCGCCGGGGTTGACGAAGGAGGCGGCGGAGGACTCGGTGAGGCCGTAACCCTCGAGGATGTGGATGCCGGCGCCGGCGAAGAAGTAGCCGATCTCGGGGGCGAGGGCGGCGGAGCCGGAGACGCAGGCGCGGAGGTTGCCGCCGAAGGCCTCGCGGATCTTGGCGTAGACGAGCTTGTCGGCGAGGGCGTGCTTGGTGCGCAGTCCGGCGGGGGCGGTCGCGCTGCCGGTGCGGCGGAAGTTGTCCTGGGTGACCTTGGCGTACTCGCGGGCGACGCCCGCGGCCCACTGGAAGATCTTGTACTTGGCGCCCCCGCCGGCCTTCGCCTTGGCGGCGACGCCGTTGTAGACCTTCTCGAAGATGCGCGGCACCGCGGCCATGTAGGTGGGCCGGACCACCGGCAGATTGTCGATGATCTTGTCGACGCGGCCGTCGACCGCGGTGACATGGCCGACCTCGATCTGCCCGGAGGTGAGCACCTTGCCGAAGACGTGCGCCAGCGGCAGCCACAGGTACTGCACGTCGTCCCCGCTGACCAGGCCGGTCGCGGCGATCGCCTTGGCCATGTACGACCAGTTGTCGTGCGGCAGGCGCACGCCCTTGGGGCGGCCGGTGGTGCCGGAGGTGTAGATGAGGGTGGCGAGCTGGTCCTTGGTGAGGGCCGCGACCCGCTCCTTGATCAGCTCCGGCTCCTTCAGGAGGCGGGCGGCGCCACGCTTCTCCAGCTCGGCCAGGGTGATGACGAAGTCGTCGGTGTCGACGCCCTCCGCGTCGATCACCACCACGCGGGTCAGCTCGGGCAGCTCGTCACGCTTGGCGACGGCCTTGGCGGCCTGCTCGGCGTTCTCCGCGACCAGCACCCGGCTCTGCGAGTCGGAGAGGATGTACGCCGACTCCTCGGCGTTGGTCTGCGGGTAGATCGTGGTGGTGGCGGCGCCGGCGCAGAGGATGCCGAGGTCGGCGAGGATCCACTCGACCCGGGTGGCGGAGGCGAGGGCGACCCGCTCCTCCGGGCGCACGCCCAGTTCGATCAGGCCGGCCGCGATGGAGTGGACCCGCTCGGCGGCCTCGGCCCAGGTCAGCGACTTCCAGTCGTCCGGGCCCTCACCGGAGGCCGGCGGGACCGGGTAGCGGTAGGCCTCGGCGTCCGGTGTGGCCGCCACACGCTCCAGGAAGAGGCTCGCCACGCTCGGCGGACGGTTCTCGATCAGTGTCTGTGTGTCGCTCACGACATCCTCCGGGGCCCGCGACGGTGCGGCTGGCTCAGTGCGGCTGGGGTTTCCACGCGACGTTGTTTAACTCGCGAGTAACTATCGAGCACGGACAGAGTAAAGGTCGACCGGCCACCGCGTAAGGGGTCACGGCCTGTAACTTCACACAGACAGGCACGTGAGGAACGCGCGAGGCCCGCCGCACGCAGGTGCGACGGGCCCCGATTCGCCCGGTTCGCGGAGTGACCCGCGGTAACCTTCGGCTACTTCTTGGCCTTGCCGGATCCCGCGTTCTCGTCGCTGGAGAGGACGGCGATGAAGGCCTCCTGCGGAACCTCCACGGAACCCACCATCTTCATCCGCTTCTTGCCTTCCTTCTGCTTCTCCAGCAGCTTCCGCTTACGGGAGATGTCACCGCCGTAGCACTTGGCGAGGACGTCCTTGCGGATGGCGCGGATGGTCTCGCGGGCGATGACGCGGGAGCCGATGGCCGCCTGCACCGGCACCTCGAACGCCTGCCGCGGGATCAGCTCCTTCAGCTTGGCGACGAGCCGCACGCCGTACGCGTACGCCTGGTCCTTGTGGGTGATCGCGGAGAACGCGTCCACCTTGTCGCCGTGCAGCAGGATGTCCACCTTGACCAGGCTGGACGTCTGCTCGCCGGTGGGCTCGTAGTCGAGGGAGGCGTAGCCGCGGGTCTTGGACTTCAGCTGGTCGAAGAAGTCGAAGACGATCTCGGCGAGCGGCAGGGTGTAGCGGATCTCCACCCGGTCCTCGGAGAGGTAGTCCATGCCGAGCATCACACCGCGCCGGTTCTGGCACAGCTCCATGATCGAGCCGATGAACTCGCTGGGCGCGAGGATCGTGGCCCGCACGACCGGCTCGTACACCTCGTCGATCTTGCCCTCGGGGAACTCGCTCGGGTTGGTGACGGTGTGCTCGCTGCCGTCCTCCATGACCACGCGGTAGACCACGTTCGGCGCGGTGGCGATCAGGTCGAGCCCGAACTCGCGCTCCAGCCGCTCGCGGATCACGTCCAGGTGCAGCAGGCCGAGGAAGCCGACGCGGAAGCCGAAGCCGAGCGCGGCGGAGGTCTCCGGCTCGTAGACCAGGGCGGCGTCGTTGAGCTGGAGCTTGTCCAGGGCCTCGCGCAGCTCCGGGTAGTCCGAGCCGTCCAGCGGATACAGCCCGGAGAACACCATCGGCTTGGGGTCCTTGTAGCCGCCGAGGGCCTCCGTGGCGCCCTTGGACTGGCTGGTGACGGTGTCACCGACCTTCGACTGGCGGACGTCCTTCACACCGGTGATGAGGTAGCCCACCTCACCGACGCCGAGGCCGTCGGCGGACAGCATCTCCGGCGAGTTGGTGCCGATCTCCAGCAGCTCGTGCGTCGCGCCGGTGGACATCATCCGGATCCGCTCACGCTTGTTGAGCTGGCCGTCGATGACACGGACGTACGTCACGACACCGCGGTAGGAGTCGTACACCGAGTCGAAGATCATCGCGCGGGCGGGGGCGTCCGCGACGCCGACCGGCGCCGGGATGTCGGCGACCACGCGGTCCAGCAGCGCCTCGACTCCCAGACCGGTCTTCGCGGAGACCTTCAGCACGTCGTCGGGCTCGCAGCCGACCAGGTTCGCCAGCTCCTCGGCGAACTTCTCCGGCTGCGCGGCCGGCAGGTCGATCTTGTTCAGCACCGGGATGATCGTGAGGTCGTTCTCCATCGCCAGGTACAGGTTGGCGAGGGTCTGCGCCTCGATGCCCTGGGCGGCGTCGACGAGGAGGATGGTCCCCTCGCACGCGGCGAGCGACCGGGAGACCTCGTACGTGAAGTCGACGTGCCCCGGGGTGTCGATCATGTTGAGGATGTGCGTCTTGCTCTTGTCGTGGGTCGGGGCCCACGGCAGACGCACCGCCTGGGACTTGATCGTGATGCCGCGCTCGCGCTCGATGTCCATGCGGTCGAGGTACTGAGCGCGCATCTGCCGCTGCTCGACCACACCGGTCAGCTGGAGCATCCGGTCGGCGAGCGTGGACTTGCCGTGGTCGATGTGCGCGATGATGCAGAAATTGCGGATCAGCGCCGGGTCGGTACGGCTCGGCTCGGGCACATGGCTGGGGATCGCGGGCACGCAGGGTCCTGATTCTTGAGGCGTCCGCATACGTGTGCTTGTCCGTCTGCGGTCTCGGGTCGGATCGATACGTAGCCTCCATGGTCCCACGGGTGGCGACCGGGGACGGGTTTGGGCCACGGAATGGCCCGCTGGTAGTGTGGGGGGCTGTGTCTCATGCCCTCTCAGCGCGAGGCACACCCCAAGAAATCACCCGGTGCGAAGCCGTGCGTCAGCGTACGGCCCGTGCCAGAACCTGTAGAGGCTCATTCGTGGCGAACATCAAGTCCCAGATCAAGCGGAACAAGACCAACGAGAAGGCCCGGCTGCGCAACAAGGCCGTCAAGTCCTCTCTGAAGACCGCGATCCGCAAGGCCCGCGAGGCCGCCGCCGCGGGTGACGCCGAGAAGGCCACCGAGTACCAGCGCGCCGCTGCGCGCCAGCTCGACAAGGCCGTCTCGAAGGGCGTCATCCACAAGAACCAGGCCGCCAACAAGAAGTCGGCGCTGGCTCGCAAGGTCGCGGCCGTCAAGGGCTGAACCACCCTGATCTGACCGTCGGCGGGACCCGGGCGGGCCCTCTCTCATCCGCCCCCGGCCGACACCCCAGGGCCCGTACGCGGCCTGCGTTCGCCACGCGGGTACGGGCTCGACAGCTTGAACCGGAGGCCCCGTCCCCTCACCCTTCCCCAGGGTGGAGGGCGGGGTCTTCGTGTACCCGGGCGCTACGACCAGAAGTCGTTCACCACGTCGAGGTCCGCGACGCATTCGTCGAGGTCGGTGATCTTGTCCCCGACGATCCGGAAGACGATGCCTCCGTCCTCGTCCACGTGCCGGCCCCGCCGGTCCGCCGTGAAGTGGTGCAGTGTCACGGCATGCCCCCTGCCGTCGACCAGGACCTGCCGCAGCTCGACCCTGAACGTCCCGTCGGTCTCCTCACCGAGCCGCCGGTACATGTCGAGGATCGCGTCATGTCCCTTGAAGTCGCCCGACAGGATCCCGGTCCCGGGCACATGGTGCGTGGCGTCGGCCGCCATGAGGCCGCGCAGGGTGTCCATGTCCCCGCGCGTGAAGGCGTCGTACCCCTTGCGGACGAGTTGCGCGTTCGGATGTTCAGCCATGTCGCTCGCCACCTCTCATACCTGGCGGCCTGGGCTGATACCTCCGATTGTCCTCTCCGTGCGGCGCGGTGCCACTCGGATCCCCGACAGTGGACGACCGACGTCCGGCGGGGGGCGGGTGGTTATGCCCGGCGTCCGGAGCGGGCCGCGTGGGCGATGGTGACGACCGCCTTCTCCAGGGCGTACTCCGGGTCGTCCCCGCCGCCCTTCACGCCCGCGTCCGCCTCGGCGACCGCGCGCAGCGCCACGGACACGCCGTCCGGGGTCCAGCCGCGCATCTGCTGCCGTACGCGGTCGATCTTCCAGGGCGGCATGCCCAGCTCGCGCGCCAGGTCGGCGGGCCGGCCGCCGCGCGCCGAGGACAGCTTGCCGATGGCGCGCACGCCCTGCGCCAGCGCGCTGGTGATCAGCACCGGGGCCACCCCCGTCGACAGCGACCAGCGCAGCGCCTCCAGGGCCTCCGCCGTACGCCCCTCGACCGCCCGGTCGGCGACCGTGAAGCTCGATGCCTCGGCCCGCCCGGTGTAGTAGCGGCCGACGACGGCCTCGTCGATGGTGCCCTCGACGTCCGCGACGAGCTGTGTCACCGCGGAGGCCAGCTCGCGCAGGTCGCTGCCGATGGCGTCGACGAGCGCCTGGCACGCCTCGGGCGTGGCCGAACGCCCCGCCGTCCGGAACTCCCCGCGCACGAACGCCAGCCGGTCCGCCGGCTTGGTCATCTTCGGGCAGGCCACCTCCCGGGCGCCCGCCTTGCGCGCCGCGTCGAGCAGGCCCTTGCCCTTCGCGCCGCCCGCGTGCAGCAGCACGAGGGTGATCTCCTCGGCGGGCGAGGCCAGGTACGCCTTGACGTCCTTGACCGTGTCGGCCGACAGGTCCTGCGCGTTGCGTACGACGACGACCTTGCGCTCGGCGAACAGCGAGGGGCTGACCAGCTCGGCGAGCGTGCCCGGCTGGAGCTGGTCCGGGGTCAGGTCGCGGACGTCCGTGTCGGCGTCGGCCGCCTTCGCGGCGACCACCACCTCCCGCACGGCGCGGTCGAGCAGCAGCTCCTCCTGGCCCACGGCGAGCGTCACGGGGGCGAGCAGGTCGTCGGATGCGTTCTTCCTGGCCATCGCCGACAAGCATCCCACGGGCCACCGACATCACCGCCCGCCCGGCCGGCGGCGGGGGCTACGGCTCCTCGCGCCACCCGTCCCACCGGGCGACGAACTCGTTCAGCTCGCCGGCGTCCAGCCGTCCCGCCTCGTCCCGCAGGAGGACGAGCCACTGCGCGTCCTCCGCGTCGTCCTCGCCCGCGAGGGCGTCCCGCACGAGCCGCGGCTCCTCGTCCACGCCGAAGCGCTCCTCCAGCGCCTCGGCCACCTCCTCGGCCGCGTCCCGGTCGGGCAGCACCAGCACATGTCGCACATCACTCACACGGCTCATTGTCCGGTACGGGCTCAGCCGTCCGTCCGCCCGCCCCGCACGGCCGGCACCGCGTCCAGCACGATCCCGAACTCGTCCCGGTAGATCTCCAGCACCTCCGCGTCCGACCCGGCCCCCCGTTCCTCCCGCGTGCCGTCCGGGGCGGTGCGGGTCAGCCGGCGGCCGCTCAGCGTGATCCGCCCGCCGTCGGCGGTGACCCGCGAGCACACCAACGACCGGGTGAAGTGGGAGTGGGGCGAAGTGCGGTGCCACCAGGCCCCGGCCGTGAAGTCGCCGAGCGCCCGGGGCCGCGTCTCCAGCCGGTACACCGGCCGGCCGTCACGCAGCACGTCCAGGTCGGCCGCCTCCGCCTCCGCGATCCGGAAGACACCCACCGGATCGCGCTGCTCCCCCCGCTCGGCGAAGACCGGCGGCAGATGGAAGTGCGACCCGAACCCGACGTCCGCCAGCCAGTCCCCGCCGTCCTCCGTCCGCACCCGCAGCGCGAGATGGTCGTACGGGATGCCCAGCCGGCCCTCGTCCCCGTGCACGCGCGCCGCGAGCAGGGGGACGTCGTAACCGAGCGCGGTGAGCAACGCCCCGAAGGCGCCGTTGAGTTCGTAGCAGAACCCGCCGCGCCGGGCCCCCACCACCTTGTCCACCAGCCGCTTCCCGTCCAGCACGATCTCCTCGCCGAGATGCACGGACAGGTTCTCGAACGGCACGGTCCGCAGATGGCGCAGATGCAGCTCCCGCAGCGCGCCCGACGTGGGCCGGCCGGCCCGCTCCACCCCCAGCCGGCGCAGATAGGCGTCAGCGGTCGCGGCGTCGATCCCCTCGCTCATGCCCTCAGTGTCGCGCCACCTCCAGCTCTCCGCCCCCGCCCGCACCGGGAACGACCGCCAGCGCCCCGTCCCGGTCGGTGCGCAGCACCTCCGCTCCCCCGGCCCGCAGGGCGGCGAGCGTGCTCGGGGCCGGGTGGCCGTACGTGTTGTCCTCGCCGGTGCTGATCAGCGCCAGGCGCGGTGCGGTCAGTCGGACCAGGCCCGGGTCCTGGTAGGCCGAGCCGTGGTGGGCGACCTTGAGGACGTCGACGCCGGCCAGGTCCCGCGCCGCGGGTGAGCGGGCCAGGGCGCGCTGGGCCGGGGGTTCCAGGTCGCCGAGGAGGAGCAGGCGCAGGGTGCCGGTGCGGACGAGCAGGGCGACGCTGGCGTCGTTCGGGCCCTCCATCGCCGGGTGGCCTCCGGGCGGCGGCCACAGCACCTCCCAGGTCAGGTCGCCGGCCCGGCGGCGCTCCCCGGCGGCGACCCGTGTCAGCGGGACGCCGGCGGCGGTCGCGGCTCTCCGGACGGCCGCCACCTGGTCGGCCGGTTCTTCCAGGGCCGTGGTCCCGATGCCGCCCACCTCGCGCCCGCGCAACACGCCGGTCAGCCCGGCCACGTGGTCGGCGTGGAAGTGGGTCAGGATCACGAGCGGGACCCGGGTGACGCCCAGGGAGCGCAGGCAGTCGTCGACCAGCAGCGGATCGGGTCCGGCGTCCACGACCACGCCGGTGTTCCCGCCCGCCGCCAGTACCAGCGCGTCGCCCTGGCCGACGTCGCACATCACCATGCGCCAGCCTGGCGGCGGCCAGCCCGTGACGGCCCGGGTCAGTGGCCGTGGCTGCACCACCAGCAGTGCCAGCAGCAGCGCGCACGCGCCGCACCACCAGGGGTGCCGCAGCAGCCGGCGTCCCACGAGCAGGACGAGCAGGGTGACGGCGCCCAGGGCCGCCGCCCCCGCCCAGCTGCCCGGCCAGTCCACTCCGGAACCGGGCAGCGCGGCCCCCGTTCTGGCGACCTGCGCGATCCACTCCGCGGGCCAGCTCGCGCACCACGCCACCGCCTTGGCCAACGGCATCGCGACCGGCGCGGTGGCCAGGGCGAGGAATCCGAGGACGGTGGCGGGAGCGAGCGCGGCCTCGGCGAGCAGGTTGCAGGGGATCGCCACCAGGCTCACCCGGGCCGACAGCACGGCGACCACCGGCGCGCACAGCGCCTGCGCGGCACCGGCGGCGGCCAGTGCCTCCGCGAGGCGCGGCGGCACTCCGCGTCGGCGCAGTCCCTCGCTCCAGCGTGGGGCGACGGTGAGCAGCGCACCGGTCGCCAGCACGGAGAGCAGGAAGCCGTAGCTGCGGGCCAGCCACGGGTCGTACAGCACCAGGAGCAGGACCGCCGTCGCCAGTGCCGGGATCAGGGATCTGCGGCGCCCGGTGGCGAGCGCGAGCAGCGCCACGGAGCCACAGGCGGCGGCCCGCAGCACGCTGGGGTCGGGCCGGCAGACGACGACGAACGCCAACGACAGCGCGGCGCCGAGTACCGCCGTGGTCCGCAGCGAGATGCCGGCGCGGGGCGCGAGCCCTCGTCGCTCGGCCCGCTGCGCCAGCCCCGGCGGGCCGAGGAGCAGGGCGAGCAGGATGGTGAAGTTGGACCCGGACACGGCGAGGGTGTGCGTGAGGTCGGTCTCGTGGAACGCCTGGTCCAGCTCCGGCGTCACCCGCGAGATGTCCCCGACGACCAGTCCCGGCAGGAGCGCCCGCGCGTCCTCCGACAGGTCCTCGGTCGCCTCGCGCAGTCCGCCGCGCAGCCGTCCCGCGAGCCGCTGCGGGGCCGAAGGGCCGCCCACCGCCCGAGGGCCGTCACGCCCGTCCACCCGGAGCACCGCCGCGAACCGGTCGCCCCCCTCCATCGCCGGCGCGAACCTCGCCTCGACCCGCAGCCGGGTGGAGGGGAGCAGGGCCAGCCAGGGCGAGTCCAGGTGGGCGGCGGACGGGGCCGTGTCCTTCCGGTCGCCGGGGGCGATCATCAGCAGCACGGGCGCCCTGGTCGTGCGGGTCGCCGCACCGGCCCGCTCCACGCGCCGTACGTCGGCCTCGATCAGCACGGACACCGGGGCCATGTGGTTGCCGCTGACCCGGGGCTTGGTGAGCCGTGGATCCGCGGTGACCTCCACCTCGGCGACCGCTCGGGCGTACTCCCGGGCCAGCTCGGGGACGGGACCGCGCCGGACGTCCGCGCCGTGCAGGCCCGCCGAGGCGGCGGCGGCCGCGGCGCACAGCAGGGTGGCCGCGACGGCCTGGGCGGTGACGCGCGCCCGGGTGGTCAGGCCCCGGCGCGCCGGGAGGAGGAGGCCCCGCCCCAGGAGGAAGCCGCCGCGCGCCGTGAGCAGGACGGCGGCCACCAGGAGCGAGGCGGTCACGACGGCCACGGTCCAGCCGGGCGGGGCGTGCAGCATCACCGCCGCCGTGGCCCAGACGGCGAGGGCGGGCGGGACCAGCCGGAGATCGGTGGGTCCCTCCTGGCGCGGACGGGAGGTGCCCGGACGCTCGGCCGGGACGTCGTGGACGACGGCAGCGCGGGTGCTCATGGCCGTACGAGGCCGCGCAGGTCGGCGAAGCGGCGGTCTCCGATGCCGTTGACCTCCCGCAGTTCGTCCACGGAGCGGAAACCGCCGTTGCGGGTGCGGTAGTCGACGATGTGCCGCGCGAGGACGGGGCCGACTCCGGGGAGGGTGTCGAGCTGGTCGACGGTGGCGGTGTTGAGGGACACGGGCGCCGTGGGGACCGCCGCCGTCCCTGTGCCCGCCGGAGCCGCGGGGGCCGCCGCTCCGGCCGGCGCGGGGCCGCCGACCACCAACTGCTCGCCGTCGACGAGGAACCGGGCGCGGTTGAGGCCGCCCGTCCTCGTGCCGGGTCGCACTCCGCCGGCCGCCTTCAGCGCGTCCTCGACCCGTGAGCCCGCGGGCAGCCGGTGGACGCCCGGGTCTCTCACCTTGCCGCTGACGTCGACCATGATCTCGGGAGCCGCCGTCCCGCCCGCCTGCCCGAAGGCACCCGGAGCGCCCGAGGCGTCTCCGCCGCCGTCCATGCCCTCCCCCCGCGCGGCGGGAGCCGCCCGCACCACCTCCGGCGCCTTCACCGGCTGGGTGCGCCCGGTCCAGAAGTGCTGCACGGCGAACACCAGGGCGAGCACCAGCAGCGCCGACAGCGCCACGACACTGCGCCGCTCCAGCCCGCACCGGGCCTGCACCCACAGCGGCAGCCGCTCCCGCAGCGCGGCACCAAGAAACCGCCGCCCTCGCGGCGGCCCCGGCTCGGGCACCCCGTCGGGCGTCTCCTGCTCCGCCGGGGCCGGCGGAGCAGGAGACGCCC
>MUNG01000429.1 GCA_002154585.1 Streptomyces pseudogriseolus | reverse complement strand
CCGCCGCCCGCGTGGGACCCGCAGCCGCCGTCGGCGCCGTCGTGGGACCCGCAGCCGCCGTCGTGGGAGCCGCACGCCCCGCCGCCCGCGTGGGACCCGCAGCCGCCGCCTGCCCGGTGCTCGGGCAGGGTGACCTCCCCGGCGCCCTCCACCTCGAAGCCGGCGTCCGCGATCATCTCCAGGTCCGCCTTGCCGGCCTGGCCCTCGCTGGTGAGGTAGTCGCCCAGGAAGATCGAGTTGGCCAGGTGCAGCGCGAGCGGCTGCATCGTGCGCAGATGCACCTCACGGCCGCCGGCGATCCGCACCTCGACGTCCGGGCAGACGAACCGCACCATCGCCAGGATGCGCAGGCAGCGCTGCGGCGTCAGGTTCCACTCCTTGGCGAGCGGGGTGCCCTCGAACGGGATCAGGAAGTTGACCGGCACCGAGTCCGGGTCCAGCTCACGCAGCGAGAACACCACGTCGACCAGGTCCTCGTCGGTCTCGCCCATGCCCGCGATCAGCCCGGAGCAGGCGGACAGCCCGGCCGCGTGCGCCTTGCGGACCGTGTCGACCCGGTCGGCGTAGGTGTGCGTGGTCGTGATCTCGCCGTACGTCGACTCGGACGTGTTGAGGTTGTGGTTGTAGGCGTCCGCGCCCGCCTCGCGCAGCCGCTCCGCCTGACCGTCGGAGAGCAGGCCCAGACAGGCGCACACCTCGACGTCCTCGTTCTGCTCCTTGATGGCCTTGATGGTGTCGGACACCCGGTCCACGTCCCGGTCCGTGGGCCCGCGGCCGCTCGCCACCAGACACACCCGCTTCGCCCCGCCGGCCAGCCCGGCGGCGGCGGCCCGGGACGCCTCGTCCGGCTTCAGCCACGTGTACTTGAGGATGTCGGCCTTGGAGCCGAGCCGCTGGGAGCAGTAGGAGCAGTCCTCGGGGCACAGCCCGGACTTGAGGTTGACCAGATAGTTGAGCTTCACCCGGCGGCCGAACCAGTGCCGGCGCACCTTCCCGGCCGCCGCCACCACGTCGAGCAGTTCGTCGTCGGACGTCGCGAGGACGGCCAGCGCCTCGGCCCGTGTCGGCGTCTCGCGCCGAAGCCCCTTGTCCACCAGCGTGTTCAGCAGGTCCATGAGAGCCGATCCTGTCCTACCGGGCCCGTCCGGGCCAAGGAGACTTCGTACAACAGAGCCGTCCGGCGGTGTGGGTATCACCACACCGTGGCGCGGGCGGCCTGCCGCTAATGTCTGTGCACTGCCTACAAAATCCGTGGAGGACCCATGGCGTTCGGCTGGATCGACGAGCAGGCGGAACTGCGACGCAGGGCCGGGCTCGTCCGCACCCTGCGCCCCCGGCCGGCCGGCACGCCGCTCCTGGATCTGGCGAGCAACGACTACCTGGGCCTCGCCCGCCATCCCGAGGTCACCGAGGGGGCCGCGCGGGCGGCCCGCACCTGGGGCGGCGGCGCGACGGGTTCCCGGCTGGTCACCGGCACCACCGAGCTGCACGCCGAACTCGAACGCGAACTGGCCGACTTCTGCGGCTTCGAGGCGGCCCTGGTCTTCTCCTCCGGCTACGCGGCCAACCTCGCCGCCGTCACCGCCCTGGCCCCGCACGGCTCGCTGATCGTCTCCGACGCGGGCAACCACGCCTCGCTGATCGACGGCTGCCGGCTGGCCCGGGGCGCCACGCAGGTGGTGGCGCACCGCGACCCGGACGCCGTGCGCAAGGCGCTGGACGGCCATGAGGGGCCCGCGGTGGCGGTGTCGGACACGGTGTTCTCGGTGGACGGCGACGCGGCTCCGCTCGCCGCGCTGGCCGAGGCGTGCCGGGAGCACGGCGCGGGCCTCGTGCTCGACGACGCGCACGGGCTCGGCGTGCTGGGCGACGGCGGCCGGGGCGCCCCGCACGCGGCGGGGATCGCGGGCGCGGAGGACGTCGTCGTGACGGTGACGCTGTCCAAGTCGCTCGGCAGCCAGGGCGGTGCGGTGCTGGGTACGGGCCGGGTGATCGCCCATCTGGTCAACGCGGCGCGGACGTTCATCTTCGACACCGGTCTGGCCCCCGCGGCGGCGGGCGCGGCCCTGTCGGCGCTGCGGCTGCTGCGGCGCGAACCCGGGCGTGCGGCGCGGGCGTCCGAGGTCGCGCGCGAGCTGCACGCCCGGCTGACGGCCGTGGGTCTGGAAGCGGTGCGTCCGGACGCCGCGGTCGTCTCCGTGCGCGCTCCGTCCCCGGAGCAGGCCGTGGGTTGGGCGGCCGACTGCCGGGCGGCCGGTCTGTCCGTGGGCTGCTTCCGTCCTCCTTCCGTGCCTGACGGCGTCTCACGGCTCAGACTGACCGCCCGGGCGGACCTGTCCGGGGCGGAGATCGAACGCGCTGTACGGGTGATCGGCGACACGCGGCCATGAGTCGGCGGGGCACGGCCGTGCGTCGCGCGGGACACCGGTGGTCGGCCGGACCGGCAGCGAAGGCCGGACGGTCCGGGTCAGGGGCATGGACGGGGCCGGATCAGTGGACCGCCGTCACGAAACGCGCCCAGGCGTCGGGGGAGAAGAGCAGTGCGGGCCCCTCGGGGGCCTTGCTGTCGCGCACGGCGAGCAGTCCGGCCGACGGGCCGGCGGCCGGCCGGGCCGTCTCCACGCAGTTGTTCGCCCCCGTGCTGTAGCTGCTGCGCAGCCACCGCACATCGCTGAGGACGAGGCTGGAAGGGATGGTCCGAGGCGGTGCGGGCATCGTGCCTCCTTATACGCCGGCCGCTGCGCCGGCGATGTATTCCGACGATTCCTCGGGTGAGAGGGCGTGGCTCGCCAGGGCCTCGAAGGCCTCCGAGTACGCCCGGAGGTCTTCTTTCCGTTCCAGGTAGTGACTAGTCGTCAAGTGGTCGAGGACCACCACATCCAGGTCAGAAGTGCGCGGAAATGAAAAGATGACGAAAGGACCCGTCACGCCGATGTGCGCCCCCGCGCGGAACGGCAGCACCTGCAACCGGACTTGGGGCAGCCGGGACGCCTCCACCAGCCGCTCCAGCTGACGCGCCATCACCTCGAGACCGCCGACTTCCCGGCGCAGCACCGCCTCGTCCAGGACCGCCCACAGCTCCAGCGGCGGCTCGGCGCGCAGCACGTCCTGCCGTGCCAGCCGCACCTTCACGAGCGCGTCGAGCCGCTCCTGCGACACGCCCTCCGTGGCCGCCTCCGTCACCGCCCGCGCGTACGCGGGCGTCTGGAGCAGTCCCGGGACCACGGTGGTCTCCAGCGTGCGCATCGCGCTCGCCTGGGACTCCAGGCTGATGAAGTCCCGGTAGGCCGGCGGCAGCACCCCGCGGTACGCGTGCCACCAGTGGTGCCGCCCGTCGCGGTCGCCGGTGCCCGACAGCACCAGCAGCAACTCGCGCAACCGCGGGTCGTCCACACCGTAGACGTCGAGGAGTAACCGTACGTCGGCCGGTTTCGCCCCGCTCGTGCCCGTCTCGATCCGGCTCACCTTCGACTGGTGCCAGCCCGCCAGCCGGGCCGCGTCGCCGCTCGTGAGTCCGGCCGCCGTGCGCAGCGCGCGCAGTTCGGCGCCCAGTTTCCTGCGGCGCACCGCGGGACCGTGCTGCATGGGCCTCTCCTTACTCCGTCCGGGCCGCCCGGATACGGTCTCCCGTCGCAGAGTTCACCGCTTTGAGCGACAGATATATGCATATCTTGGTGGATCGCCGCACGGCACCCTGCGGTGATGGCACTCTGGCGGCGAAGCACCAGTGCGGGACCGTACTCGAACCAACCGCTCCGTGTCGGACTGCGGTCCCGTGGGAAAGGGACGACGTCGCCATGGCAGACCATCTGGAAGCATCCGTCACTCTGCCGAGCGATCCCGCCTCGGTCTCCGCCGCACGGACCCATGTGGCCGGTGCGCTGGCGGAATGGGGGCTGCCACCGGACGCCGAACTCTGCGACACCGTGCGGCTGATCGTCTCCGAGCTGGCGACCAACGCGGTGCAGCACACCTTCGGCCAGTCGCCCACGTTCACGGTGGACGTCGTCCTGGTCCGCGACGAGCGGGTGCACATCGGGGTGACGGACAGTCACCCCCGGTTCCCCAAGCGGCTGCCTGCGGCGGTGCAGCAGGACAACGGGCGCGGCCTGGTCATCATCCGCTGGCTGACCGCGGAGTGCGGCGGCCGGCTGAGAATCCGCCCCACCCGGGAGGGCGGCAAGACGGTCGCCGTCGAACTCCCGTGGCCCGGCGCCACGGACGCCCGGCCCGCGGAAACGGCCGTCGCGGCGGCGCGACAGGAGCCGTGACACCCCCTCGTACGCGAGCGCGCGGCTCCGGAGGATCGTGAGGGGCCCGGGGCGTTCCCGTCCCGAGGGCGAGGCCGCCGGGCCCCTGCGGGAGGCCGTGCGGGCGCCGGGCCCGCACGGCCGGAAGCGGCCCGGCGGCGGCGCTCCCGCGGGCGCCGCCGCCTCCGCCCGTCACTTCACGCGGCCGTACCAGACGCTCTTGGTCCAGATCTTCTGGAGCCGCACCACGTCCCCGGTCTTCGGGGCGTGCCAGATCTTGTTCTGACCCGCGTAGATCCCGACGTGGTACACGTAGCTGCCCGAGTGGAAGAACACCAGGTCCCCGACCTTACGGCTGCTCTTGGAGATGTGGCGCGTCTTGTTGTACTGCTGGGCGGCCGTGCGGGGGAGCTTCTTCCCCGCCTTCTTGAACGAGTACAGCGTCAGACCCGAGCAGTCGAACCGGTTCGGTCCGGTCGCCCCCCACTGGTACGGCGATCCCTTCTTGGACGCCGCGACCTTCAGGGCCTTGGTGCCCACGGTCGCCGCGGCGGCCTCCCCGGCCGCCCCCGGTACCACGATCGAGCCGCCCACGGCGGCGAGGGTGAGGGCCGAGGCCGTGCCGGCCCGGGCCATGAGAGACGGGACACGATTGAGCGCACTCATGCGCAACCCTTCGTCAGCCGCCTGTGAAGGATGACCTGTCGGATTCGGGCTGGCGAAGTAGCCCGGCCGCTTTCGCGGCTTCACCCCAAGGGCTGCTCGGAACGCGCATCGCGCACGTGCCGGCGACCCGTCGTGCTTGGGTCCTCCACTCCTGCCGATCCACTCCTGTCGACCGGTCATCCGCGCGGCGGCAGGACTCGGCGTCCGCCCGGATCGCCCCGCCGCGGCGGCGGGGTCTTGTCGTCAGTCAGGGATCTTGACCCATGGGGCGATCGATTTCCCAACGGAACGGGGGGTTTGTGTTGTTACTCACCACTCACCCGTTCGGGTGGACAGCCGTCCGTTCGAGTCGCCGTCAAGAGTGCCCGGGAGGCCAGGACCAGGGGTGGAATGGTCACGTCCGCCCCTCGGCGGGGCGGCGTGCGCAACTGCGACGGCTCCGAAAAAGGAGGTTCGTCTACGCCGGACGGGGGTAAGCCGTTCGGTCCGTTTCAACACGTCGCAGGGTGTGTCGTCGAGCGGGCCCGCCGACGCGGACCCGCCCGCGTCAACGGTCCGTCCGCGGCGGCAGCGTGACCCTGGCCGTACGCCGCTCGCCGTCGAGCACCCGCAGGGCGCGGGCCAGGGTCTCGGCGTGCAGATCGGTCTCGCCCCGACGGTGCATCAGGGCCAGCGCGTCGCGCAGCGCGACCGCCTTGCCGACCAGCGCCTGGGCCGCCCGCAGGCTTCGGTAGGTGTCGCCGCCCTGGGCCGGGTTGACCCGGCCGAGCAGGTCGACGGCCTCCAGGTAGCGGTCGATCAGCTCGGCCTCGGCCCGGGTCAGCGCGGGCAGCGGCGGCAGTTCCGGCAGCATGCGCGGCTCACCTCGCGCCGGTCGCGGTGCGGGCGTCCCGGTGGTGGGGCACGATCCGGTCGGCGAGGCCGTACTCCACGGCGGCCCGCGCGTCGAGGACCAGGTCCCGCTCGAGGTCCGCACGCACCCGGTCCGCCGTCCTGCCGGTGTGCCGGGCCAGCATCTCCTCCGTGCGGGCCCTGATCCGGGCCAGCTCGTCGGCCTGGATCGCCAGGTCGCTCGCGCTGCCCTCCACCGGCTCGGGCAGGGCGGGCTGACGGAGCACCAGCCGGGAGCCCGGCAGGACGTACCGCTTGCCGTGGGTGCCGGCGGCCAGCAGCAGCGCGGCCGTCCCCTCCGCGCGGCCCAGGCAGACCGTCTCGACGTCGCAGGAGACGTACGTGAGGGCGTCGTGCAGCGCGGACAGGGCGTGGAAGGGGCCGCCGGGGGAGTTGACGTACAGCGAGACGTCGCGGTCCGGGGCGTGGTGCTCCAGGTACATGAGCTGGGCCGTCACGTCGTTGGCCGCGGTCTCGTCGAGCCGCGTGCCCAGGACGACGATCCGCTCCTCGAGCAGCCGCGCGTACGGATCGGACGTCCGGTGCCCTGCTGCCGTGCGTTCGGTGAACTCGGGCAGGGCGTGGTGGGCGGGCGGTCGCGTCATGATGCCCTCCTGTCTCGTTGTCTGTAAAAAATGTACAGGACGTACGTGACGTTATGATGGCCGTATGGCTTACGAGATTCCGGTGACCCAGGCCAGGGCCGAGCTCGCCGACCTGATCAACCGCGTGGTGTACGGCGGTGAGCGGGTCGTCGTGACCCGGCACGGGAAGCCGCTCGTCGCCCTTGTCTCAGCCGACGACCTGCGACGACTCGACGAGATGAAGGACGTGCCGGAACCGGTGGAGGAGCCGGTGATCAGCACGGTGGCCGGTGTGCGCGACGTGGCGTCCGCCCCTCGCGAACGCCGCCGCTTCGGCATCGCGGCGGAACACCGGGGCCCGGCCCCCTCGTGATGCCGCCCGGGTCGGACGCGTGGACCCGGACCCGCCGCCCGGTCGCGCCCCGCACGCACACGGAACCGCGCACCCCCGTCCGCTACGGCGGGGGTGCGCGGTCGTTCCGTGTGCGGCCGGGTCAGCCGGCCATCGCCGGCTCACGCTCGGGCGTGTTCCGTGCCGGCGCGGTGCGCCCGCGCATCGCGTGGCCCACCAGCACCGCGCCGAGGCCCAGCACCGCCCACCACGTCAGGGTGAGCGCGGGACCGGTCGCCGCCGCTCCGTCGAAGTAGGGGACCGAGCGCAGCAGCGACACCCCGGCGCCCGGCGGCAGCCACTGGCCGATCACCCCGGCCGGCTCGGGCAGCATCTCGGGGGCGGACGCGGCGCCCGAGAACGGGTTGCCGATCAGCATCATCAGCAGCGCGCCGAGCCCCAGGCCGGGCCGCCCGAGCAGGGCCGCGAGGCCGGCGACCGCCGCGCTCACGGCCAGCGTGGCCAGGGCGAACGTGCCCGTCACCGCCCACCGGTCGCCCGGCAGGGCGTCCAGCCAGGTGTGCGCGAGGGCGGCGGCGACCACGCCGACCAGCGTCGCCGAGCCGGCCAGCGCGGCCACCGCGGTCAGGCCCCGCAGCCCCAGCAGCGTCACCGCGACGCCCGCGCCGATCCCGGCGAGCGCCAGGGGCAGCACGGTCGTGTTCAGCACCGCACCGCGCGGATCGCTCGCCGGGGCCGGCACCACGTCCTCGGCGGTGATCTCCTGACCCGCGGCCTGCGCCTGCTGCGTGACCGCCTGCTGGAGCAGCTGGGCCACCGCCGGGCTCGCCGCGGACGCGGTCAGCAGCTTCGGACCCTTCGGGGTGACCACCACCGCCCCGTACACCTCACGGCCCTCGATCGCGTCCCGTGCCTCCGCCTCGTCGGCGTACCGGTGGAGGTCGAACGCGCCCTCGCGCCGCTCCAGCTCCTGCGCGACCGGCGCCGTGGCGGCGGGCGGTCCCGCCACGCCGAGCGGCAGGTCGCGCGGCGCCGTGCGCGCCGCGGGCCAGGCGAAGGCCCATAGGGCCAGCGCCACCATGACCGGGATCAGCACCAGGACGGCCGCGACCCGGCGGTGTGCCGGCAGGGAGGTGGGGGACATGGGGGCTCCTCTAAAAAGAAGGATCGTTCGTTTTGGCCTCGTCCACACCGTCCCGCCATCCCGCTCCCTTGTCAAGAAGGAATGTTCGTTTTAGGTTGGCGGCATGGCTCGCGTATCCCAGGAACACCTCGACGCCCGCCGCCGGCAGATCCTCGACGGCGCCGCGGTCTGCTTCGCGCGCAACGGCTTCCACGCCACGTCGATGCAGGACGTGCTCAAGGCGGTGGACCTCTCCGCCGGCGCCGTCTACCGGTACTTCAGCGGCAAGGAGGAGCTGATCGCGGCCATCGCCGCCGAGGTGCTCGAGACGGTGCGCGACACCCTGGAGAAGTCCGCCCGGGAGAATCCGCCGCCCACCCCCGAGGTGCTGGTCCCGCGCGCCCTGGCCCAGATGCGGGAACTGCGCCCGGCGACCCTGGAGACGGGGGAGTGGCTGTTCCCGAGGCTGATGATCCAGGTGTGGACCGAGAGCACCCGCAGCCCGGCGCTGACGGCCGTACTGGCCGAGGGGTACGCCATGATCCGCGAGGCGTGGGGCGGCATGGCGCGAAGCTACCAGGACGCGGGACTGCTGCCCGAGGACGCCGACGTGGACGCGATGGCCCGCGCGATGATCGCGCTCGTGCAGGGATTCGCCGCCCAGATGGCCCTGTTCGGCGACATCCCGCCGCAGGCGCTCGCCGACGGCACGCGGGCCCTCATGTCGACACGCCGTGCCGCCGACGGCGCCTGAGCCGGGCCGCCGCGCGGTTAACGTCCTCGAAACGCCGCCCGGCTAGCCTCCGGGTCCACGCCACCGGGGATCCCTCCCGTGGCCGCGGCCACCGGGCCCCGCACGGCCCGGAGCGAGGACGGTGAGGTGGATGCCGTGCACCTGACCCCGCACGAGCAGGAGAGGCTGCTCATCCATGTGGCGGCCGACGTGGCCGCCAAGCGCAGGGAACGCGGTCTGAGACTCAACCACCCCGAGGCGGTCGCGCTCATCACCTCGCACATCCTGGAGGGCGCCCGCGACGGCCGGACCGTCGCCGAACTCATGGCGTCCGGACGGAAGGTGCTGACCAGGGACGACGTCATGGACGGGGTCCCCGAGATGATCCCCGACGTCCAGGTGGAGGCCACCTTCCCGGACGGCACCAAGCTCGTCACCGTCCACGACCCCATCGTCTGAGGGGAGAAGCGCCGTGACACCCGGAGAGATCCTGTTCGCCGAGGGCCCGATCGTCTACAACGAGGGCCGCGAAACCACCCGGCTGACCGTCCTCAACGCCGCCGACCGGCCCGTCCAGGTCGGCTCGCACTACCACTTCGCCGAGGCCAACCCGGGTCTGGAGTTCGACCGGGCCGCGGCCCGCGGCAAGCGGCTCGACGTCCCCGCCGGCACCGCCGTGCGGTTCGAGCCCGGCATCCCCGTCGAGGTGGGACTGGTGCCGCTGGCCGGGGCGCGGATCGTGCCCGGACTGCGCGGGGAGACGAAAGGCGCGCTCGATGCCTGAGATCTCCCGCGCGGCCTACGCCGACCTGTACGGGCCGACCACCGGCGACCGGATCCGGCTCGCCGACACCGATCTGCTCGTCGAGATCGAGGAGGACCGCTGCGGCGGCCCCGGACGCGCCGGTGACGAGGCGGTGTTCGGCGGCGGCAAGGTCATCCGCGAGTCGATGGGCCAGGCCACCGCCACCCGCGCCGACGGCGCCCCCGACACGGTGATCACCGGGGCGGTCGTCGTCGACCACTGGGGCGTGGTCAAGGCCGACGTCGGCATCCGCGACGGCCGGATCACCGGCATCGGGAAGGCCGGCAACCCCGACACCATGGACGGGGTCCACCCGGACCTGGTGATCGGCCCCGAGACCGAGGTCGTCGCGGGCAACGGGCGGATCCTGACCGCCGGGGCGATCGACGCGCACGTGCACTTCATCTGCCCGCAGATCGCCGACGAGGCGCTGGCCTCCGGCGTCACCACGCTGGTCGGCGGCGGCACCGGACCCGCCGAGGGCTCCAAGGCGACCACCGTCACGCCCGGCCCCTGGCATCTGGCGCGGATGCTGGCGGCGATGGAGGCGTACCCGCTGAACATCGGGCTGCTCGGGAAGGGCAACACGGTGTCGCAGGACGCCCTGTTGTCGCAGATCCGGGGCGGCGCCGTCGGGCTGAAGCTGCACGAGGACTGGGGATCGACCCCGGCCGTCATCGACGCCGCGCTGACCGCGGCCGACCGCACCGGCGTCCAGGTCGCCATCCACACCGACACCCTCAACGAGGCCGGATTCGTGGGCGACACGCTCGCCGCGATCGCCGGGCGCGGCATCCACGCGTACCACACCGAGGGTGCGGGCGGCGGGCACGCGCCGGACATCATGACCGTCGTCTCCCAGCCGCACGTCCTGCCCAGCTCCACCAACCCGACCCGGCCGTTCACCGTCAACACCGTCGAGGAGCACCTCGACATGCTGATGGTGTGCCACCACCTCAACGCCGCCGTGCCCGAGGACCTCGCCTTCGCCGAGTCGCGGATCCGGCCGTCCACCATCGGCGCGGAGGACGTGCTGCACGACCTCGGTGCCATCTCCGTCATCTCCTCCGACTCCCAGGCGATGGGCCGGGTCGGCGAGGTGATCGTGCGGACCTGGCAGACGGCCCACGTGATGAAGCGCAGACGCGGTGCGCTGCCCGGCGACGGGCGGGCCGACAACCACCGGGTGCGTCGCTATGTCGCCAAATACACCATCAACCCGGCGGTCGCGCAGGGCATGGCGGGCGAGATCGGCTCGGTGGAGAGCGGCAAGCTCGCCGATCTCGTCCTGTGGGAGCCGAAGTTCTTCGGGGTGAAGCCCCACCTCGTCCTCAAGGGCGGGCAGATCGCCTACGCGCAGATGGGGGACGCCAACGCGTCCATCCCGACCCCGCAGCCGGTGCTGCCCCGGCCCATGTTCGGAGCGACCGGCCGGGCGCCGGCGGCCAACTCGGTCAACTTCGTCGCACAGGCCGCCCTCGACGCGGGCCTGCCCGACCGGCTGGGCCTCGGCAAACGGTGGGCGGTCATCGACTCCACGCGCGCGGTGACCAAGGCGGACATGCGGGAGAACGACGCCCTGCCGGACGTGCGGATCGACCCCGACAGCTTCGCCGTACGCATCGGCGGGGAACTGGTCGAGGCGACACCGGCCGCAGAACTCCCGCTCGCCCAGCGCTACTTCCTCTTCTGATGTCCAGGGCAGCGCTGCTCGTCCTGGCCGACGGCCGGTTTCCCGCCGGCGGGCACGCCCACTCCGGGGGCGCGGAGGCCGCCGTCCACGCCGGGCGGATCACCGGGGCGGAGACCCTGGAGGACTTCTGCCGGGGGCGGCTGCACACCACGGGGCTGGTGTCGGCCGCGCTGGCCGCCTCCGCCGCGCTGGGCGTGGACCCGGCCGCCCTGGACGCGGCGGCCGACGCCCGCACGCCCTCGCCCGCACTGCGCGCGGCGGCGCGCAGGCTGGGCCGCCAGCTGCTGCGCGCCGCCCGCGCCACCTGGCCCGGCGCCGAACTCGACGCCCTGGCACGGAGGTTCCCGAAGGGCGCGCACCAGCCGGTGGTGCTGGGGGTGGTTGCGCGGGCGGCGGGCCTCGGCCCGGAGGACGCAGCGCACTGCGCGCTGTACGAGAGCGTGGGCGGTCCCGCGACCGCGACGGTACGGCTGCTGAGCCTGGACCCGTTCGACGCGACGGCGGTCCTCGCCCGTCTGGCGCCGGAGGCCGACCGCGTGGCGGAGACGGCCGTACGCGCGGCCCACCGGGCCACGACGGAAGGCGTCGACGCGCTCCCTGCGAGGTCGGCGCCCCTGCTGGAGCTCTACGCCGAGGCGCATGCGGCCCGCACGGGACGCCTGTTCGCGTCGTGACCGCCACCTGGGTCTCGGCCGGGCTCCCACTCCGCCGACGCCACCGGCGCCCGTCAGTCCGCCGGACCCGCGCGTTCGGGTCGCCGCCGGGTGCGGGTCGGCTGTTCGCGCGGTTCCCCGCGCCCCTGAGGG
>MUNG01000428.1 GCA_002154585.1 Streptomyces pseudogriseolus | reverse complement strand
AGCCCTCCCTCCCGGCCGACACCTCCGCTGTCGGCCGGGAGGGCCCCCGTGCGGGTGGGTCCGCCGGCCGATCATCACCCCAGACGCTCGAGTTGGGCGCCCTTTCGCCATCGGAGCCGGCGTTTCGCCTGCCGGGGTCTGCTTGCCAGGGGACACGGTCGTCTGTGGAAGGAGCCGGGACTGTCCGAGCGGCGGCCTGCCCGCGGCGTGGACGTGATCGGCACTGCATCTGTCGATGCGCATCAGCCTCGCCCTTCCTCTTGACAGGGCTACCCGCCGACGCAACCGTTGAGAGCGCTCTCACTCACGTCATGTACACGAGGAGAAGTGATGCGCTCTTCGCGTTGGCTCGCCGGCGCCGTTCCGCTGGGGCTCGTCGGCCTCCTCGTGTTCGGGCAGGCCGCGACCGCTGCCCAGCCGGACGAGCGGCCTGCCGACCGGCGCGCCCAGGAGACGGACAGAGACGCGACGAAGCGGGCAGTGACCGTGTCGGATCAGCCCTCGACGCTGGGGCGCTCCCTGGTGGGCGGGGCGGACCCGACCGTGATCAAGGTGGGCGACCTGTATGTCTCGGCCAAAGCCGTCGACGGCGGGATCGCGGTGCGCACGGCCGCCACCCCGGAGGCCGTGGCCACAGCGCCCAAGCACCAGGTGTGGCGGGACACCGCCGGTCTGGGCGAGGTGTGGGCACCGGAGATCGTGCACCACGACGGCCAGTACCGGATCTACTTCGCCGCCGGTCGGGGCGCGGCCCACCGGATGTACCACATAGGGTCAGCCAACCCGACGTCCGGCTACTCCGCGGCCGTCAAGGTGTCCCTGCCCGGCGACAAGTGGGCCATCGACGGGGCTCCCTTCACCTACAACGGGCAGCGCTGGTTCGTGTGGTCGGGGTGGTCCGGCGACACCAACGTCGAACAGAACCTCTACCTCGCCCGGATGAGCAGCCCCACCGCTGCCACCGGCGACCGGTACGTCATCTCGCAGCCGCGCGAGCCCTGGGAGCGGGTCGTGGGCAACCCGTACATCAACGAGGCTCCCCAGCCTGTCGTCGACCCCTCCGGGCGGCTGCACGTCGTCTACTCCGCGAACGGCAGCTGGAGTGACAAGTACTGCATCGCCGACTTGCGTCTGCGGGCGGGCGGCGACCCCACGTACGTCTGGGACTGGTACAAGAGCAACGGCTGTCTCTTCGGCTCGCACGCGCCGTCCATGATGTCCGGCTGGACTCCGACCGTGAACGTCAACGGACCCGGCCACCACTCGTTCATCCTGCCCCGGGGCGACGTCAACGCGGCTCCGCCCTCCGGAAACCGCTTCCCCATCCTGTACCACGCGGTCGCCAAGGGCACCCCGTACTCGTGGTCCAACCGCTACTGGTACTCCGGTACGGCGGTCTGGTGGAGCAACACCACCTACCGGCGAGCCAACGTTCCCGGGAGCACGACCGATGCGGGCTACAGCCTGAAGTTCTTCGAGTAGGCGGGAGACGATTCGGCGTTGTCCGAAACGGTCTTCGACGTTCCCGAAGAGCTGCCGATGCTGGAGGGGCCCGGCAGGCGTTCCCCGGCCGGGTCGTTCGAGCGAGGCCGGGCCGGGCAGACGGGGCTCATGACCGACGACACAAGCCGTATCCGGCTGGTGCAGACCGTGCTCGACAGCACCGACGCCCGCACACTCGCCGAGTTCTATCGGTCCCTGCTGGGTCTCGAATACGCGGAAGGAGACGAGCCGCCTCCGCCCGGCGCACCGGACGAGCACGGCAGGGACTGGCTTGTCCTGCGCGATCCCGGCGGCGGACGGCAGCTCGCCTTCCAGCAGGTGGAGCGCCTGCGGGAGCCGGACTGGCCCGACGGCCCGGTGCCTCAGCAGATGCACCTCGACTTGAGCGTCGCCTCGCTGGAAGAGTTGCTGAACCAGCACGAGCGCGTGCTCGCCCTCGGCGGCCGTCTCCTCAGCAACCGGGACCAGCCGGATCCCGACGACGAGGAGCGCTTCCGTGTCTACCGGGACCCCCAAGGCCACCTGTTCTGCATCTTCGTCGCCGAGCGAGAGGCGTAGCCCGGCAAGACCAGGATGTCAGGTCGCCACAGGATGTCAGGTCGAAAACTCTCGTCCGTGGATCGTGTCGGACGAACTGTGGTCGCTGGTCGAGCCGTTGTTGTCGGAGCCGGGTCCGAAGCTGGTCGCCGGGCGACCGCGACGTGGATGTGCCGGCGGCGCGGCCGTCGCCACCGGGCTCACCGCCGGCGCGGTCGTACTGGTCGCTCTCGCGGAGCGTGCATCCACGGCGCCGAAGGCAACGGGGTGCTGCCTGACCCTTTGCGGTTCGGCAGCACCCGGCACGAATTCACCGCCGAAACGTGGCTCCGGCTGTGAGCGCCGCAATCGCCGCCCCCGGCACCGGTGCCCCTGGCCGGGGGGCGTGTCCGGACAGCACGTCTAGGGCGCGTCGACCAGGGTTCGGCCGTCGGCGACGACGGAGGCGGCGAGGGTGTTCGCGTAGTTGGACTGCACACGGGACCGTTCGGTGGCGTTGGGGACGGCGCTGGTGCAGGCGGTCCCGGCGCTGGAGCCGGACATCAGCTGAGAGCAGGGGCCGGGCTTGGTGTCTGGCAGGCCGAGGCTGTGCCCCAGCTCGTGGGCGGCGATCCGGGTCTTGTTGTACCCGTCGTTCACGGCCTGGCTGCCAAGTTCGACCCGGACCTGGCGGCCGGGGCGGACGGGGCCGAGAGTGGCCTGCGGCCAGCCCGACGTCGCGACGATCACGATTTCGGCGGCGCTGCCGGGGGCTGCTTCCACAAGTTTGACGTTGGTGACGCTGGCGTTCCACGAGGCGACTCCGGCCGCGATGGCGGCTTCCCAGCCCGCGGCACGGCTGTCGTCGTAGCGGAGGGTCACCACCGCCGCCCGGGCGTCGGGCTGCTCGGCGGGGGCGGCGGACGCGGTGCCCGCCGTGGCGAGGACGAGCGCCGTCGCGGACGTGCCGGCCTTGATCCATGTGGTGAGGGGCATTGCTGCTCCTGTTCCGTGGGGAGTCCGGCCCCCGCGGGGCCGGGTGTACGGGGGGGCGGCTCAACTGTCCGGTGGGGCCGGACACGCCGTCGACCGCCGCTCCGGGCTCATGCGAGAGTACGCCCAGACACCTTGATCAGTCATGTACCTGTCAGTACGGTTTTCCGTCATATTCCGCGGCCAGGACGATGAGTTGCACGAGCTGCACCCCCGGCGCCTGTTCATGACCCGCTGCGGCGCCACCACCATCGGACGCAGCCTTCCGTACGTCACCGCCGCTACCCCCGGGCGGCCTGTCCGCGGTCCCGTACCTGCCCGCGCCGACCGTGCCCGCGCTCCCCTCGGGCACGGCACCCCACCGCCCGGCCGTTCAGCGCGGATGGTGCAGGCCGCGCCACTCCCGGGGCGTCATCCCGTAGGCCTGCTCGAACTCCTCGCTGAAGCGGGCCGCGTCCACGAATTCCCATCGTCGGCCGATCGCGGTGATGGTGCGCCATCGGCCGGGGCCGTGCGGCCCGGCGAGTTCACACCGACATTCGGCGAGGCGCTGGGCGCGGACGTGGTCGCCGAGGCAAATGCCTGAGCGGGCGAGCACGGCGTACAGGTGTCGTACGGAGATGCAGTGCGCGGCGGCGATCCGCGGGCATGGCGCGCTGCTGATCGTGGACGACATCCAGATGCCTCGACAGCGGGCCGGCGAGCCGTCGCTGCGTCAAGCGACGAGCGGGAAGACGCTCCAAGCGATCCCCCCCAACTGCGAGGACGGATCAACGGATCATCGGATCAACGGAAAGGGTGAAGTGGATGTCGGTCGACCTCGTCGGCTTCCTCGGGGTGGTGCTCGTGGCCTACGTGGTCCCCGGCCCCGATTTTCTCGTGGTGGTCAGATCGGCCACCGACCATCCCGCCAAGGGACGGGCGGCGGCGCTCGGCGCGCAGAGCGGCCTGTGCGTGCACATGCTTGCCGCCGCGATCGGACTGTCTGTGCTCGCCGCCCGTTCCCCGGTGATCTACGACGCGATCGAACTGCTCGGCGCGGCCTACCTCGTCCACCTGGGGTCCGGGCGGCGACCCGGCAGGACATCGTCAGCGAGCGCACCACGCAGTCCACCTGGCAGAACCCGGAATACGCCCACACCAAATTCACCAATGAGCAGGGCGAGGCCCCGTTGCTGCCCGGGGACATCCTCTACTTCGGCACGGGCATCACGCACGTCGGGCTCTACCTCGGCGACGGCAAGGTGGTGGAGGCGCCCAACTCCGGCGATGTCGTTCGAGTCGCGGACGCCACCACCCAGTGGAACGACAACGGGCTGGTGATGCGCGCCTGCAGCACCAACGGCAAGGGCGGGACGATTGCCTGCACCGGCTGGTACTGACGCGCCGCTCCGTCGCCCCGGCGGTCCCTCGCTCCTGTCGGAGCCGGGTCGCCGGGGCGCAGCCCGCGCGGTCGGCCAAGCGGATCGCGTGGTCGACTCGACGCCGGAAGAGGCTGGTGCCGTCGCCCCTGGACTGGGCGGCACCCGCGGCCCGCCGGCCCTTCCATCAGGCGCCCCAGGCGCCTTCACCCCGGCGCGACGTCCGTGGTTACTCGTGCGTTCCGCACATCAAGGTGATGACAGCGGTGACTGTGCGGGACGGTACGCACCATGACAGCGTCTTCCCCGTCAGCGACCGGACGGGAGGGAGACGGCGTGAACAAGGGCTATGCCGTGTACTGCGACGCGGACCCGTACTTCTACGACGCTCCGCACCGCACTGTCTCCGCGGCCGGCGCGGGACGCACCCGGTACGCCGCGGCCTTGTGGCCCGTCCCGGAGGGATGGCAGCGCAACGAGAGCGGGGACTGGCTCGCCCTGCGTCCGACCAACGCCGAACTGCCCGATCAGGGCTGGAAGATCCACGTCTCCGCGTGCCTCGACAACGCCGAGTCCGTGCTGGAACGGGTGTGGCGGCACTGCGTGGCCGGCGGTACCGCCTTCAAGTTCGTCCCCAGCCGCTACCTGCTGCACCAGCGCAACGCCAAGTACGCGGACCGCTCCGGCAGCGGCAAGTTCATCACCGTCTACCCGGCGGACGAGGAGCGGTTCGAACGGCTCGCGGACGAGCTGGGGCGGCTGCTGGCCGGCGAACCCGGACCGCACATCCTGAGCGACCTGCGGCTCGGCGACGGCCCCGTGCACGTCCGCTACGGCGGGTTCACCCGACGCAACTGCTACGACGCGGATGGGCAGTTGCGCCCGGCCGTGACCGGCCCCGACGGGGTGCTCGTGCCCGATCTGCGCGGCCCCGTCTTCCGCGTACCGGACTGGGTGGAACCGCCCGCGTTCCTGCGCCCGCATCTGAAGGCACGTGACGCGCTGACCGTGGCCGGTCTGCCCTACGCCATCGAGTCGGCACTGCACTTCTCCAACGGCGGCGGTGTCTACCTCGCCCGCGACTCCCGCACCGGACAGCGGGTCGTCCTCAAGGAGGCCCGTCCGCACGCCGGTCTGGCGGCCGACGGCGCGGACGCCGTCACCCGGCTGCACCGTGAACGCCGCGCGCTGGAGAGCCTGTCCGGTCTCGACTGCACCCCCGACGTGCTCGACCACTTCACCGTCGGCGAACACCACTTCCTGGTGATGGAGCACATCGACGGCAAGCCGCTCAACACCTTCTTCGCCCGCCGTCACCCGCTCATCGAGGCCGACCCCGGCGAGGAGCGGCTGGCCGAGTACACGGCCTGGGCCCTCGACGTGTACGCCCGGGTGGAACGCGCCGTGGAGGACGTCCACGCCCGCGGCGTGGTCTTCAACGACCTGCACCTGTTCAACATCATGATCCGCGAGGACGACAGCGTGGCCCTGCTGGACTTCGAGGCCGCGCACCAGGTCGGCGAAGCCGGTCGGCAGACCGTCGCCAACCCGGGGTTCGTGGCACCGTCCGACCGCAGGGGCGTCGAGGTGGACCGGTACGCCCTGGCCTGCCTGCGGCTCGCGCTGTTCCTCCCGCTGACCAGTCTGCTGGCCCTGGACCGGCGCAAGGCGGCCCACCTCGCCGACGTGGTGGCCGGACAGTTCCCGGTGGACCGGGCGTTCCTGGACGCGGCGGTCGACGAGATCACCCGCGGCGCCACCGAGCCCGCCGGCACCCAGGCGGCAGTACGGGAGGGCGGACCGGTGGTCCCGGTCCGCCCCGGCGACTGGCCCCGCAGCAGGGACTCGATGGCCGCGGCGATCCGCGCCTCGGCGACACCGTCCCGGACCGACCGCCTCTTCCCCGGCGACATCGCCCAGTTCGGCACGGCCGGCGGCGGACTGGCCTTCGGCCACGGCGCAGCGGGAGTGCTGTACGCGCTGGCCGAGAGCGGCGCGGGCCGGTACGAGGACGGGGAACAGTGGCTCCTGGAGCGGACCAAGCAACCGCCGTCGGGCATGCCGCTCGGTTTCCACGACGGCCTCGCCGGTGTCGCCTGGACGCTGGAACACCTCGGTCACCGCGACCGCGCCCTCGACCTCGCCGAACTGCTCCTCGACCAGCCCTTCGACGACCTGGCTCCGGACCTGCACAGCGGCACCGCCGGACTGGGCCTGGCCCTGGACTCGCTGGCCGCGGCCACGGGGGAGAGTGCCCTGCGCACCGCCGCGCGGCGCTGCGCCGAGCTGACCGCCCGGAGCGGCTCCGCCGGGGACGTGAGCGCCGGCCGGGGCCGCGCGGGCCTGCTGCACGGCGCCGCCGGGCGGGCCCTGCTCTTCCTGCGGCTGTACGAAGCCGACCGGGACCCCGCTCTGCTCGACCTCGCACGGGACGAACTGCGCCGGGACCTCGCGCGGTGCGTCCGCGGCGCGGGCGGCGCGCTCCAGGTCGACGAGGGCTGGCGCACCATGCCCTACCTGGGCGCGGGCAGTGTGGGCATCGGCATGGTGCTCGACGACTACCTGGCGCACCGCCAGGACGAGGACTTCGTCCGGGCGAGAGGCGAGATCGTGGCCGCGGCGCAGGCCATGTTCTACGCCCAGCCAGGCCTGTACCGGGGGGTGGCCGGGATGGTGCTGCATCTCGGCCGCACGACGGCCAGGATGCCCGGCACCGGTCCCGAGGCCATCCGGCGGCAGCTCGACGCGCTTTCCTGGCACGCGATGTCCTACCGCGGCCGGCTCGCCTTCCCCGGCGAGCAGATGATGCGCCTGTCGATGGACCTCTCCACGGGCACGGCCGGATGCCTGCTCGCCGTCGCCTCCGTCCACGGCACCCGGTCCGCCGGACTGCCGTTCCTCCCGCCGCCCAGCCGGCGGCCCCATGACTCGGCCCCTCCCGGGGTCGTGATGAAAGAAGACAGCCCGTTGCCGTACGAAGGGAAGACGTCATGAACCTGTTCGACCTGCAGTCGATGGAGACCCCCAAGGAAGAGGCCATGGGGGACGTGGAGACCGGCAGCCGCGCGAGCCTGCTGCTCTGCGGCGACAGCAGCCTGAGCGTCACGACCTGTAACTGACACACGGGCCGGCCACCGCGGTGACGCGGTGAGCCCTGCCGCCCGGTACCGGCGCTCCGGGTTTCCGCCCGGGGCGCCGGTACCCGCATGCACGGACACCTCGGCCGGCCGGTCGCGCGGCCGGTGTCCCGACACGGTGGGACGCACGGAAGGAGGCCGGCTGGTGCCGACGAGCGGGTCCCGGGCACGGCGCGCGGGTAAGGAAGGCGGCGCAGCCGGCGGCGCGAGACCGGGCCGCGCCCCCGAAGCGCTGGTGCTGCTGTGCTCGGTCGCGTCGGCCGCGGTGACCGTGGTCCAGCCCTACGTCCTCGGCCGCACGCTGGATCTGCTCCTGCGCGACGGCGGCACCGCCGGTGCCGCGGGACGCTGGCTGATGCTGAGCGCCGCGCTCCTCGTGGGCGAGCTGCTGCTCGACAGCCTCACCTCCCTGTTCACCGGACGCTGCAACGCCGCCTGGACGGCGTCCGTCCGCTCCCGTGCCCTCGACGGCCTCCTGCGAGCCGTACCGGACCGCGCACGGCCGTACGCGCCTGGGGACGTCGGGACCCGGCTGACCCTGAACGCCGCAGACGCCGGAGCCGCCCCGGCGGCCCGGGCGGCGCTGGCGGCCTCGATGGCCACGCCCGTGGGCGCGCTGGCGGCGCTGGCCGTGGTCGACCTGTGGGTGGCCGCCTGCGTGCTGGCCGGGCTGCCCGCCCTGGGGTTCGTCCTGCGGGCCTTCGCCCGGGACACCGGCGCCTCGGTCGGCGCCTACCAGAAGACGCAGGCGGAGATCGCCTCCCGGCTGCTGGAGGCCATGGAGGGCGCGGCGACGATCAACGCGGCGGGCACCCTCGCCCGTGAACGCGCCCGTGTGCTGGCGCCGTTGGACCGACTCGCCGCCCAGGGCAGGCACATGTGGGTGCTCCATGGACGCGCCCTGGCCCGCAGCGGGGTCCTGGTCCCCCTGCTCACCCTGGCCGCCACGGCCGTCGGCGGCCTGCGGCTCGCCTCGGGCGCCCTGAGCGTGGGCGAGCTCCTCGCCGTGATCCGCTACGCGCAGCTGACGGCCGGCATCGGTGGCGCGGCGTTCCTGCTGGGCGCGGTGGTGCGCGGCCGCGAGGCACGGAACCGGACCCTGGCCCTGGCCCGTGTCCCCGCGCTGGTCCACGGGACGCGCCGGCTGCCGCCGGCAGGGCGGGGCGATCTCGAACTGCGCGGGGTACGCGTGGTACGTGACGGCAGGCAGGTGCTGCGCGCCGACGGCGTGCGGGTGCCGGGCGGCGCCACGGCGGCGGTGGTCGGCCGCAGCGGAGCGGGCAAGTCCGTCCTGGCCGCCGTGGCGGGGCGGCTGGTCGACCCCGACGAAGGACAGGTGCTGCTGGACGGCGTCCGTCTCGACCGGCTGACCCGGGACGCCCTGCGCACCGAGGTCGGCTACGCCTTCGAGCGCCCCGCCCCGGCCGGGGGCACGGTCGCCGAGATGGTCGCCACCGGACCTCGGCGGGTGTCGCCCGAGCAGGTGCGGGAAGCCTGCCGTGCCGCGGGAGCCGACGGGTTCGTGCGCCGGCTGCCGCACGGGTACGACACCCCGCTCGCCGAGGCGCCGCTCTCGGGCGGCGAGCACCAACGCCTCGGTCTGGCACGGGCGTTCGCGCACGCCGGACGGCTGCTGATCCTTGACGACGCGACGTCCGGCCTGGACACCGCCACCGAGCACGAGGTGGACCGGGCGCTGCGCCGGTCGGTGCGTCCCGGGACCAGGCTGGTCGTCGCGCACCGCCCGTCGGTGGCGGCCCGGGCGGACCTGGTGATCTGGCTGGAGGAGGGGGAAGTGCGGGCCGTCGCGCCGCATGGCGATCTGTGGGAACTGGCCGGCTACCGGGCGGTCTTCGCGGCCGGCCCGGCCGGGGCCGGGCAGGCGCCGCCCGACGGAGCCACACACCGGCCCGCACCCGAGGGAGCACGGCGGTGACCCGCCGCGCCGCGTCCGCGGACACGCGCGAAACGGACGACGGGTCCGGGGCGGTGCGGCGTCTGGCACCGCACGCCCGCCGGTTCCTCGCCCGCCGCTCCGGGGTCCTGGTGCGGCTCGCCCTCTGGTCGCTGGCCGAGACCGGGCAGGCGTTCCTCGTGGGGCACGGTGTCGCCCGGGCCGTCGACCAGGGGTTCCTCGCCGGTGACACGCGCCGGGGGCTGCTCTGGCTCACGGTCGCGCTGGTGGCCGTGCTGCTCGGGGCCCCGGTGATCCGGGGCGTGTTCGCCGAGCTGGCCGGTCTGACGGAGCCGCTGCGCGACGGTCTGGTGCGGCACGCGGTCGACCGGTCCCTGGGAGCCGCCGCGGCGGGCGGTCCCGGCGGGACGGACCGGGCGGCCGTCTCGCGGCTGACGAATCAGGTCGAGATCGCCCGGGACAGCTTCGCCGGTCTCGTCCTGACGCTCCGTTCGTTCGTCTTCACCGCCGCCGGAGCGTTGCTGGGGCTGCTGTCGCTGCATCCCTCCCTCCTCGTGGTGGTGCTTCCCCCGCTGTCGCTCGGTATGGGGCTGTTCCTGGTGACGCTGCGCCCGATGGCGGCGGCGCAGCGACGCGCGCTGGCGGCCGACGAGGCGCTGGGCGACCACGCGGCCCGGTCGCGGGCGGCGTTGCGGGACCTGACCGCTTGCGGGACCGGGCCTGCGGCGGCGAGGCGCGGGGCGGAGCTGATCGAGGATGCCGCGGCGGCGGCCCGTGTCCTGGCCGGCTGGGCGGCGGTGCGCACGGCGGCGCTCGGGGTCGCGGGTCACCTGCCGGTCCTGGCGTTGCTGCTGGCCGTTCCGTGGCTGCGCGGGCGGGGGGTGACGGCGGGCGCGCTGCTCGGTGCCTTCACCTACCTCGTCCAGTCGCTGCTGCCCGCCCTGCACACGCTGATGACCGCGCTCGGGGCGGCCGGGTCCCGGCTGCTGGTCGTCCTCGACCGCATCATCGGCCCGGAGCGGCCGGAGCGGACCCGGGCGGCGGAGCCGGAGCGGGCCGGGGGGCCGGGGAGCGTACGGGCGCCGGCGGCAACCCGTACGGAGCCCGCACTCGCGGCAGCGCCCCGTCCGGCCCCCGGCGCGGGCGGCGGGGCCGTCACCGCCCGGGCGACGGCCGCGATCCCCGGCCCCGGCGACGACGCACCGGACCTCGGGGGACGCCCGGCGGACCGCGCCCGCACCGCGGCCGTGGAACTGCGGTCCGTAAAGCTGTCCTACGGCGTGCGCGCCGAACCCGTCCTCGACTCGCTCGACCTGTGCGTCGCCCCGGGTGAGCACCTCGCCGTCGTCGGCCCCAGCGGCATCGGCAAGTCGACCCTCACCCGCCTGGTCGCGGGCACGCTCGCGCCCAGCGGCGGCGAGGTCAGGGTGGACGGCCGGGAGGTGACCGGGCGGCCGCCCGCCGAACTCGCCGCGCTGCGCGTCCTGGTGCCCCAGGAGGCGTACGTCTTCTCCGGCACCCTGAGCGACAACCTCACCTACCTCGGCCCGGGCGCGAGCCGCGCGGACCTCGACGCCGCGGTCGACGCCCTCGGCCTGTGGCCCCTGGTGGAGCGGCTGGGCGGCCTCGACGCACCGGTGCGGCCCGCCGAACTCTCCCACGGCGAGCGGCAACTCCTCGCGCTGACCCGCGCCTGGGTGTCACCCGCCCCCCTGCTGCTGCTCGACGAGGCCACCTGCCATCTCGACCCCGCCGCCGAGGCGCGCGCGGAGGAGGCCCTCGCACGGCGCCCGGGAACGCTCCTGGTGGTGGCGCACCGTCTGTCGTCCGCCGTACGCGCCGACCGGGTGCTGGTCCTGGACGGAACGGACGCCGTGTGCGGCACGCACGACGAGGTGCTGGACCGCTCGCCGCTCTACCGTGACCTGACGGGCCACTGGCAGGGCGGACCGGCCCGCCGGCGCTGACCGCCGCGGGCCGACCGGAGCCCGGACCGCCACGCGCCTACGTCCAGCCGCCGCTCTGGAGGATGCGTATCGCGTCGACCCGGTTGCGGGCGCCCACCTTCCGTATGGCGGCGGCCATGTAGTTGCGGACGGTGCCCCGGGAGAGGTGCAGACGGGCCGCTATCTCGGCCAGGGGCGCCCCTTGTGAGGCGAGGGACAGCACGCTCAGTTCACGGGTGGTCAGCGGCATCGCCGCCCCTTCCAGCAGGGCGACGGTGAGCGTCTCGTCGAGGAAGCGTTCACCCTTTGCGACCGTGTGCACCGCGGTGATCAGCCGTCGTGCCGGAGCGTTCTTGTCGACCAGCCCGAGGGCACCGCCGTCGAACGCCCGGCGGAGTATCCCCGGACGCCTGGCGGTCGTCAGCACGACGAGCCGGCCCCCGCACTGCGACCGGAAGGACGTGTCGTGCGTCTGCCCGGGACCCCACAGACAGTCGCCGTCCACGACCCACACGTCGGTCGGCAATTCGTCACGATCCGGCAGGTCGGCGCCGGGTGCCCGGGACGAGACCTCCAGCGCGGCATCGGATCTCAGCAGTTGCACCAATGCCGATCGCAGCAGTTCCTCGTCGTGCACCACGACAGTACGAACCATGTCCCCCACCTCTGGTCAGCGGCCGCGCCCGGGGCAGTCGGCACTCGCCCCCCGAGCCACGGGCCATGTGCCCTGATCTGACCGGCGGGAACACGACACGTACGCACGAGCGAACCGCACCGGACGCAATGCGCCGCCCCCCAGGCCCCAGGAAGGGCACGACGGCTGTGCCCGCCCGGCCGAAAACGACGGGTTCGCACGCCCTCGCCCGGATGCCGGCGGTCCCCGCGGCACGCGTCCGGCGCTCCCCGCTCCCGCGTCGGTGGCCACGGACGCTGGCCACAGGGGTGTGCGGCCGTCCGGGTCCCGCGTTCCCCGCGGAACCGGACGGCCGGTGCCACGCGGGCACGCCGCTCGCGGTTCGGCCGGAAACAGTCAGCGCGCAATCTGGCGCGAATCCACGGTCGCCCGGCACCCCGCGCTCATCGAAACGGACCCGTACCAATCTTCCGCAACCGAAGCGGTGGGTGGTCGAGCAGGTCAACGGCACCCTCATGCTGCAGCGGTGCCTCGCCCGGGACTACGATCACCGGCCCGACAACGCGGCCTCCCGCGTCTGCGAGGCCGCCACCGCCGGCATGCTCCGCCGCCCGACCACCCCCACCGCCGCCTGGCGGGACGACGTGAAGCCGGCCGCGTGAACGTCAGCGAACTCCTGCGGCTGCTGCAGACCGAACACGATGAGACCGCCACTCGCGCCGGCAACCTGCGTGAACAGATCGAACGGCTCACCAACCCCCTCGCCGAGACCGAAGCCCGCCTGGCCGAGCTCGCCGCCACCCGCAAGGTCATCGACTGCCTCACCCCACCCGAGGGCCGGAACCGCTCCCGCGGAGACCGCCACCGCGACCGTCTACCAGCGCATCGTGACCACGTTCAACGACCACCCCGAGAAGGCGCTCCGCGTCCATGACCTGCACCAGCACCTCGGCCTGCCCACCGACGAGCCCTCGATCAACGTCACCCGCTCCCGCCTGGGACGACTCCTCCGCCAGGGACTCCTCGAACAACCCGGACGCGGCCGCTGTCAGAAACGGACTTAACGTCCCCTGGGAGGTCTCCTGGGTGTTCTCGGGATCCGCTGCGCTGGCATGCAGCCGCGCGTTTCGGCACCCTCCCGGATGACGGCCTTGTCCACACCGCCCGCCTGCCACTGTTGAGTGCCCCCCTGAACTGGCTCGCCGACCTGATCCGCGGCCACCTCAGGAAGATCGGCTCGCGGTGGCGGGCCCCGCCTGCGGGGAGGAACGCCACCATCGTGCTGGCAGCGTTGCGCTGTGACCAGCGGCCCGGCGACCTGGCCGGCGGCAACGGAATACACCGCACCACCGTGACCCGATGGGCCTGGGAGGCCGTCGGTCTGCCGGCTGCCCGCGTTCCGCGTCTGGGGGCGGGCCCTGAAGAAGATCGCCCGAACGGGTGGCGGAGTCGTGCTGCTGGACGGATCGGCGATCCGTACCCGGCGCAGGATCAGGAAAGAGAACCGGAGGAACTGCTCTGGCAAGAACAAATGCCATGGCCTGCTGGTGATCGCGCTCACCGACGACCGGGGTCGGCTGCTGTGGATCTCGCTGACCCAGAGAACTGAGAGAAGCCGGGCTCGGAGTCATCGCCGGCCTTGGATTCGCCGGCCTCGACGATGCCGGTCCGGAAGCCGACCCTGCGGTGATCACCGTGGGCGGCCTTGACCTGAAGTCAGAAAGTGTCCAGCAGGGCCTTGGCAGCGGCGCAGGCCCCGGTCGAGCACGGCTTCGCCCATCTCAAGAACTGGCGCTTCTTCGCCAAGGTCCGCTCGGGCCCGAGGTGGGCGACTGCGCTGGTTGGGGCCCTGCTGGTGCTGACGGACCGGAAGTTGCCGGCTGACGGACGACCTTGTCGGTGGACTACCGCTCCGGACCTGCCCGGGCCTACCGACGCCTACGCCCACCAGGCCGTCTTGAGTGCAGTTTTGACGATGCGCCGCGCTCAGTGAGCACCCGCGACACGCGGTCCCGTGTCAGAAGGCAAAGATATGAGCGGCGTCGTCGCCGCACAGGAACCGGCTGCGCAAGCCCTCGGCCACCTCTCCCTGTGACAGCCCGAGGAATGGCTCCTGGCGGTCAGTGAGCGGCTCTGTCGGGGAGTGTGTGACGTGTCGGCAGAGGTCAGCGGCGCATCCGGGGACGCTCCGCGTTCGTGACGGCCCGCAGTACCCATTCGGCCGGGCCGTACCGGTACCGCGCGAGCCAGCGGCGGCTCAACTCCAGCTGGACCGCGAAGATGCCGACGGCGACGACCGGCACGACCGCCGGCGGTGTGTCTCCGGTCAGCCCGAGCCCTACGCCGGTGAAGATCAGCACGCCCAGCAGGGACTGACCGAGATAGCTCGACAGCGCCATCCGGCCGGCTGGCGCGAGCGCCCGTGCCAGCCGGCCGCCGCGCGGAGTGGCGAACACCCGTAGCAGGGTCGCCACGTAGGCGCTGACCAGCAACGGTGCGGTCAGAATGCTCACCGCCAGCCCGGCCAGGTTGGTGGTGCCGCCGCCGATCGCGAACACCAGCGCGCCGGCGAGCCCGATCGGGTACCCGACCAGCTCCAGCCGACGCAGCGCGCCCGTGTGCCTGCCGACCCCGTCGGCGAGCAACTTCCGCCGGCCGGCGGCCAGCCCGACGAGGAACGCGGCAAGCGCGAGCGGGCCCTGCACGGCAAGGCTTCCGGCCATCGTCGGCAGCGAGCGCAGGTGCTCGCCGATCACCGAACCCAGGCCGCCGGCCAGCGCATCGGTCGACGCGCGACCGGCGGCGAGCGCGGCTTCCTGGTCGGTGACCAATTCGACGCCGGCCAGCGCAGCCACGGCCGCCCCGACCGCCACGACACCGACGATCGCTCCCGCGGCGATGACCGCAGTCCTCGGCTGTATCCGGTGCACGGCGAGCAGAACAAGGCCGAGCAGCGCGTAGGTGGTCAGGATGTCGCCCTGGAACAGCAGCACCGCATGCAGGCCGCCGAGCACGAAAAGCCCGCCGAGCCGGCGGACGAACCGCGCGGTGAAGTTCGCGCCGGCCCTGCCCGCGGCGGCCAGCTGCAAGGTAAAGCTGTAGCCGAACAGGAACGAGAACAGTAGGTAGAACTTCATCTCGAACAGCAATCGGACCCCGAACTCGACGGAGTCGTCCAGCCAGGAGCCGTGCGCCGGATCGGCGACGAGATGGAACGGGTAGCCCGAGGCGAAGTACGCAAGGTTCACGACAAGGATGCCGAACAGCGCGAACCCGCGCAGCGCGTCGACATCAAGTAACCGGGTCGGGGTGCGCGGTCGCAGCGTTTCCGTCATGCACAAACGCTAGGAACGGTGGGGACGTGGCACGAGCCGGTGCGCCCGAGAATCCGTGGTGGGGTCGGCCCTACCGGTCCGGGCGGGGCCCGCCCTACCGGTCGCCAGTCGACCCGCCGCGACCGACTCGCGTGCCCAACGTTCCCGACTCCCACACGCATCGGCCGGTTACAAGGCAGCCCGCAACCGGCCGCTGGCCCGGTCGTCTCGCTGTACTTCCACCGGGACCGCACCACCCTGCGCATCCCCATCGAGGAGTTCATCGACACCGGCGAGCTCCGCGACGCGCTCAACGGGCCGCTGTACACCGACCACGGCGGCACGGTCATCGTCGACCAGATCATCCGGCACGAACACCTGCAGGCCGGACTCGACGCCTTCAGCGCCCGCACCGGCCTGCCCACTCTCACCCTGCCCCGCGCCGATGCACCAGTTCCGGCCACCCGGCGTCACCTACCGCGACCTGCTCATCCCCGCCGCGCGCAAGGCCGTCGAGGAAGCCTACGCCGCCGAGTTCGCCTACCACCGCTACGCCTGGTAGCCCGCCTCAACGACCGCTGGCCCACTCTCCCAGGGCAGTACCGGGGGAGCGGGCCAGCGGGTGGATCCCGGGGCTTCCATGCGCCGGGTTCGGCGCCCGCCCCGGTCAGAGGCACGAGGTCCTCGGCGAACCGCGGGTAGCTGGTCGCCCACCCAGTCCCAGCCCTCGATCACGGGCGTCCACTCGGCCGCGCGCGCCGACGACGGCAGCCGTCATCGCAATCCGGTGATCACCATGGCTGTCCACCCGGGCCGGGCGCAGCCGGGCAGCGCCCTCGATGACCATGCCGTCCTCCGTCTCGGTCACCCTCACACCGAAGGCTCCAGGCACGCTCGAGCGCAGGGTCCCCAGCGCGGCGGTCGCCTCGTCGGCGTCGTCGCCCGTCACCCGTGCCTGTGGCGCCGACGGGTTGGGTGCAGCGCGCCCTTCTGGAGGGGAGGGACCCCGTCCGTCAGGTGACGGTCAGCGGGGTGGAGGGGCAGGTCTGGTTGCCCACGTCGAAGGTTACGTGGGTGGGGCCGGTGGGGCTTCCTCGGTGGCGCTGACGCAGACCCACATGACGGTTCCAGCGGTGCCGTGGGACGCCGGCATCGGTGCCCTCCGCGCGGCGGGGGAGAGGCGCCGGTACCCGCTCGGTCCGCATCGGCCGCCCGATCGCGCGTACGGTGGGGGCGCATGCGCAGCATGGTCATGTGGGACCGGCGTCACCCTCCAGTACATCAGGGGTGCGCGCGGGCTGGGCATCGACCACCTCGTCCGGCTCGCCGAGGTCTGGGACGCGGGCGCCTCCGTCTGGAGCGTGGCGGAGCGGAAGGCCTGCACCACCGACCTCGGTGACGACCGCGCCCTGATCGCGGTCTCGGCCGCCTCGAACCGTTCCAAGGCGGACCAGGACCCCACCACACGGCTGCCGCCGGCTACCGCTGCCAGCATGTCACCGACTGGGTGGCCGACAAGACCCGGTGGGGCTTGAGCGTCAATGCGGCTGAACACGCGGCGCTGTCCGAACAACTCAGCCACTGCGCCGATGTACCGGTCACCGTCGTCCTGGCGCGCTGATGCAGGACTTCGCCGTATGGCGAAGCGGCTCAACGCGCCGGGCGGGGGATGCCTCGAAACGGGCCCCCGGCACGTTCTGGCAGCCCGAGGAGCGACTGGCACGACGCAGCGGGGGAGCAGCGGTTCGCCATCGCCCTCGGGCCGGGCCTCGATGGGCCCGGTGGTACTCGGTGTCCGTGAAACGGCCGTCTTGGGAGAGCACCGCCTCCACGACGCATTGATCGCCCCCGGCGGGGTGCGCCGACATGACGGTCAGGGGACGGATGCGGTCCTGGTCCGTCGATCCGATCGGCGCGAGTTCGAACCCGTAGTGGCGGCCGCGCCGTCGACGCTGGGTGCTGGGTCACGGAGTCGTCGGCGAAGCCTCTCGAAGCAATTACTTGGCTAGCCACACAATCGGTGGTACCTTTATGTGGCTGGCCACGAAAGTTGGCCGGCGGGACGTCCCACTCGAGGAGAGCAGTCATGAAGGCCATCGTTTTCGACACGTTCGGCGGCACCGAGGTCCTGCATGAGGCGGAGATCGACATCCCTCAGCCCGGCCCCGGCCAGGTACGGGTCCGCGTCCGGGCGGTCGGTGTGAACCCGGTGGACGGCAAGATCCGCTCCGGCGGCATGGAGGCCATCTTCCCCACCACGCTGCCCGCTGTGCCCGGCGGCGAGATCGCCGGTGAGGTCGACGCCGTCGGTGAGGGCGTCGACCACCTGAAGGTGGGGGACGAGGTCCTGGGGTGGTCCGACACCGGCTCGTACGCGCAGTACGCCCTGGCCTCCGCGGCCGTCCTCGCGCCCAAGCCGGCCGGCCTGGACTGGGCGCACGCCGCCGCGCTGCCCGTGGCGAGCGACGGCGCCGAACGGGTCCTCGACCTGCTCGACGTCAAGAACGGCGAGACGCTGCTGATCCACGGTGCCTCGGGCGCGCTCGGCACCATCGCCGTCCAGCTCGCCGTCGCTCGCGGCGCCCGCGTCATCGGCACCGCCGGACAGGCCAATCAGGAGTACGTCACCTCACTCGGCGCGACCGCGCTGGTCTACGGTGACAATCTGGTCGAACGGGTCCGTGCCGTCGCCCCCGACGGGGTGGACGCCGTCTTCGACGCGGCGGGCAAGGGCGCACTGGAGGACTCCATCACCCTGCGCGGCGGCACCGACAGGATCGTCACCACCGCCGACTTCCGCGCGGCCGAACTCGGCATCGTCTTCGCCGAGGGCCCCCAGCGCCGCTCCGCCACCCGCCTCGCCGAACTGGCCCGGCAAGCCGCCGACGGCACCTTGAGGACCACGATCAGCGCCACCTACCGGCTTACGGAAGCGGCCAAAGCCCAGCAGCTCAGCGACGCGGGCCACAACCGAGGCAAGATCGTCCTCGCGGTCGACTGATCCGTCACCGCAGTCAAGTGATCCGAGGGAGCAGCAGTGTCAGACATCACCTCACCGGAGCTGCCGGATGCGGCGGGAGAGGGGCCATTGAGCTACGCCATCTTCCAGCTCGCACGCGCCCACCGCGGCCACGCCGCCGCCATGCTGCGCGCGATGAATCTCCACCCGGGGCAGGAGCTGCTGCTGATGCAGCTGTTCGACCACGACGGCCTGACGCAAGGGGAGCTGCTGGAGCGAGTCGGTCTCGACCACTCCACCGTCTCCAAGTCTCTGCGGCGGATGCAGGATGCGGGGTTGCTGACCCGGGAGCCCGCTGCCCATGACCGGCGGGTCATGGTCGTCCACCTCACCGATGCCGGTCGTGACCTCAAGGAGCCCATCGCCGACATGTGGCGCTCCCTCGAAAAGATCTCGGTACGAGGCCTGACGGCCGACCAAGTCCAGGCGTTCATCGGGTGGGCGCGCGTCATCGAGAAGACGGTCAGGGACCACAGCCGCCGGCCTCCGGCCGAGTAGACAGGGCGAGCCGTGCCGACACAGCACTGGGAGGAGGGCCGGCAGGACCCGGGAAGAGCAGGAACGCGGGAAGCCCCGCCGGGGCAGGGTGCCACATGGGTTTCCCTGCCCTGACGGAGCTCGGTCGGCACCGCCGGGCGGTGGCTCATCGGCGCCCGGTGGAGTCGGGTGCCGGTCTCCAAGACCCCGCGGGTCAGCCGAAGTTCACGTCACTGCACCACATGTAAGCCTGGTCGAGGTGCGAGGCCTGCCAGATCACGAACAGGATGTGGTGTCCGGTGTAGCCGGAGGTGTTGACGTTGAACCTGATGTCCTGCGCCGGGGCGTAGCGGCCGGTCTGCGTGATGAAGTCGAGGTTGCCCCAGCCCAGCGTCTGGGTCTTGGGGTTGAAGCCCTGCTTGCTCACATAGACCCGGAAGTAGTCCGCCCCGTGGGACGCCTGGTCGTGCAGCTGGACCGTGAAGTTGTTGCTGACGTTGGTCGTCTTCCACGGCCCGGGCGTGTTCAGGCTGTTGTTCCTCGAGAGGTTGTTGCTGCAGAGCGTCCCGTCGGGCGTCCGCGCCTGGAACTGGCCACCGAGGCCGTCGCGAAGGGCGCTCATCCAGTTCCACATGGTGT
>MUNG01000427.1 GCA_002154585.1 Streptomyces pseudogriseolus | reverse complement strand
CTGCGCCCCCAGACCCCCCTTTCGGCCCTGGCGGGCCTCGTCCTCGAGCTCCCCCAGAGGGGGTACCCCCAGACGGGCTGATTCGCCTGCCCGGATCACCAGGGCCGCCGGGGCCCTTTCGCACAGGCCCAGGCACGGGCTGCGTTCCACCTTGACGCCGGATTCCGGGCCCAGGCGGGCCTCCACCGACTCGCACAGTTTCGGCGCGCCCGCCGCCGTGCAGGCCAGGTCCGTGCACACGTGCAGCACCGTCGCCGGGCGCGGGCGGACGGAGAACATCGCGTAGAAGGTGGCGACGCCGTACGCCTCCGCCGGAGGGACCGTCAGCCGGCGGCACAGGTAGCCGAGACCGCCCTCGCTGATCCAGCCGACCCGGTCGTTGAGCGCGTGCAGCCCCGGCAGCAGCAGATCGCGGCGTTCGCGCGCCGCCCGTCCGCCGCGCGCCCACCTCAGGTCCGCGTCGGAGCGGTCGGCGCCCTCCCAGGACGACTCGGGCGGCCCGAGCAGGGTGTCGACGGCGGCGCGCTCCTCGTCCGTCGGCTTGCTGTCACCGAAGTGCAGATCCATGGGTGCTCACCTTCTCGATCCGGATCGCCGACGCCTTGAACTCCGCCGTCCCCGCGATCGGGCAGTTCGCCTCGATCGTCAGCTGGTTGGTGTCCACCTCGTCGGGAAAGTGGAACGTCATGAACGCGAGCCCCGGCCGCAGCGCGGGGTCCACCCACACCGGCGCCCGCACGGACCCGCGGCGCGAGGTCACGAGCACCTCCTCGCCCACCACGACCCCGTACCGCTCGGCGTCCTCCGGGCTCAGCTCGACGTACTCGCCGCGCCGCAGCGGGGAGGCGAAACTGCCGCTCTGCACCCCGGTGTTGTAGGAGTCGAGGCGGCGTCCCGTGGTGAGCCGCACCGGGTAGTGCTCGTCGGTGAGGTCCACCGGCGGGTCGTGCTGCACGATCCCGAACGGCGCCGGACGGCCCCGGCGTCCGGGGTCCGTCTCCCACAACCGGCCGTGCAGGTACGGCGGTTCGAGCCGGTCGGTGCTCGGGCACGGCCACTGGATGCCCTGGTGCTCCTCCAGGCGCTCGTAGGTCATGCCGTGGTGGTCGGGGGAGACCGCGCGCAGCTCGTTCCACACCGCCTCGGCGCCGTCGTACTTCCAGTCGTGGCCGAGGCGTCCGGCGAGGTCGCAGAGGATGTCGATGTCCTCGCGGGCCTCGCCCGGCGGTGTCACGGCCCGGCGCACGCGCTGCACCCGGCGTTCGCTGTTGGTGGTGGTGCCCTCGGTCTCGGCCCAGCCGGCGGTCGCGGGCAGCACCACGTCGGCCAGTTCCGCCGTCTTCGTCAGGAAGATGTCCTGGACCACCAGGAAGTCCAGCTCCTTCAGCCGGCGCACGGCCTGCTCGCTGTCCGCCTCCGACTGGGCCGGGTTCTCGCCGATGCAGTACACGGCGCGCAGCGACCGGTCCTCCATCGCCTCGAACATCTCCGTCAGGGTCATGCCGTACCGGGGCGGGATGACGGTGTCCCAGGCGGCCTCGAACGTGGCGCGCACGCCCGCGTCGAGGAGGTCCTGGAAGCCGGGCAGCCGGTTGGGGATCGCGCCCATGTCGCCGCCGCCCTGCACGTTGTTCTGCCCGCGCAGCGGCTGGAGCCCCGAGCCGTAGCGGCCGACGTGCCCGGTCAGCAGGGCGAGATTGATCAGGGCGCGCACGTTGTCGGTGCCGTTGTGGTGCTCGGTGATGCCCAAGGTCCAGCACAGCTGCGCGCGTTCGGCGCGGGCGTAGGCGTGCGCCAGCTCCCGTATCGCGGGGGCGGGGACGCCGGTCACCTTCGCGGCGAGGGACAGCGTCCAGGGCTCGACGAGGTGTCGGTACTCCTCGAAGCCGGTGGTGGCGCGCCGCACGAACGCCTCGTTGACCAGGCCCGCGTGGATGATCTCGCGGCCGATCGCGTGGGCCATCGCGATGTCGGTGCCGACGTTCAGCCCGAGCCAGCTCTCCGCCCACTCGGCGGTGGACGTCCGGCGCGGGTCGACCGCGTACATCCGGGCGCCGTTACGGATGCCCTTGAGGACGTGCTGGAAGAAGATCGGGTGCGCGAAACGGGCGTTGGAGCCCCACATCACGACGACGTCGGTGTGCTCCACCTCCTCGTACGACGAGGTGCCGCCGCCCGAGCCGAACGCGGCGGACAGCCCGGCAACCGACGGCGCGTGGCAGGTGCGGTTGCAGGAGTCGACGTTGTTGGTGCCCATGACGACCCGGGCGAACTTCTGCGCCACGTAGTTCATCTCGTTGGTGGCGCGGGAGCAGGAGAACATGCCGAACGCGCCGCGTGCCGCGCCGAGTTCACGCGCGGTGCGGTCGAGGGCCTCGTCCCAGGTGGCCCTGCGGAACGGCTCGTCCCGGGAGTCGCGGACGAGGGGGTGGGTGAGGCGGGTGTAGGTCTTCGGGGTCCGGTCGCGTTTCCTCATGCGGCGCTCCTCAGCGCGAGCAGGTCGGACAGGGCGTGCACGGTGCGCAGGGTGGGCACGGGGACGCCGGTGATCTCCGCCAGCTCGACCACGGCCGCGAGCAGCACGTTGAGCTCCAGCGGCTTGCCGCGCTCCAGGTCCTGGAGCGTGGACGTGCGGTGGTCGCCGACCTTCTCGGCGCCGGCCAGCCGCCGTTCGATGGAGACGCCGACCTCGCAGCCGAGCGCGCGGGCGACGGCCAGGGTCTCGGCCATCATCGTCTCGATCACCTGGCGGGTGCCGCCGTGCAGGCACATCTGCCGCATGGTGGCCCGTACCAGGGCGCTGATCGGGTTGAAGGAGATGTTGCCCAGCAGCTTGAGCCAGATGTCGTTGCGCAGGTCCGGCTCGACCGGGCACTTCAGTCCGCCCGCCCGCATCGCCTCGCTCAGGGCGAGACAGCGCGCGGAGACACCGCGGTCGGGTTCGCCGATCGAGAAGCGGGTGCCTTCCACATGGCGGACGACACCGGGCCGTTCGAGTTCGGTGGCCGCGTACACCACGCAGCCGACGGCCCGTTCGGGCGCGAGCACCGCACTGACCGCGCCGCCGGGGTCCACGCTCTCCAGCCGGCGTCCGTCGTACGGGCCGCCGTGCCGGTGGAAGTACCACCAGGGAATGCCGTTCTGGGCGGCCACCACGGCCGTCCCGTCGTGCAGCAGCGGCTCGATCAGCGGCCCGCACGCCGCGTACGAGTTGGCCTTCAGACCCAGGAACACGTAGTCGGCGGGGCCGACCTCGGCCGGGTCGTCGGTGGCGTGGGGACGCGCGGTGAAGTCGCCGCGCGGGCTGCGCACCCGGACTCCGTCCTGCCTCATGGCCGCGAGATGCGGTCCACGGGCGATGAGATGCACGTCGGCGCCCGCGCGGTGGAGCGCGGCGCCCACGTAGGCGCCGATCGCGCCGGCGCCGAGGACTGCGACTTTCATGGCGAAGGGAGCTCCGTCCGGTCGAGGGATACCGAAGAACCGGGAATCGCCGAATCTCTGTCGACGAAATATTGTCTACAGTATGGAGGCAAGGGCGACAAGGCTTTGTGCAGTACCGGTGGTTGTCCGCTCAACAGTCTTCTCAAGGGGCGAGTCGCTCCCTACGGTTGGGGACTCATGAGTCCCCCCGTCGCACCGCCGGGCTGGAGCCGCTGGCTCGTCCCGCCCGCCGCGCTCGCCGTACACCTCTCCATCGGCCAGGCCTACGCGTGGAGCGTGTTCAAGCCGCCGCTGGAGTCCGCGCTCGACCTCAGCGGCACCCAGAGCGCGCTGCCCTTCCAGCTCGGCATCGTCATGCTCGGCCTGTCCGCCGCGTTCGGCGGCACCCTCGTCGAACGCCGGGGCCCGCGCTGGGCGATGACCGTCGCCCTGATCTGCTTCTCCTCCGGCTTCCTGCTCTCCGCGCTGGGCGCGGCCACCGAGCAGTACTGGCTGATCGTGTTCGGCTACGGCTTCGTCGGCGGCATCGGCCTGGGCATCGGCTACATCTCGCCCGTCTCCACGCTCATCAAGTGGTTCCCGGACCGGCCCGGCATGGCCACCGGCATCGCCATCATGGGCTTCGGCGGCGGCGCGCTGATCGCCTCCCCCTGGTCGGCGCAGATGCTCGACTCCTTCGGCACCGACAACGTCGGCATCGCCTACGCCTTCCTGGTGCACGGGCTGACGTACGCCGTCTTCATGCTGCTCGGCGTGCTCCTGGTGCGGGTGCCGCCCACCGCCCGCCCGGCGGCCGGCGCGCCCGCCGTCACCGCGGGGCCGCAGGTGTCCGCCCGGTCCGCCGTGCGCACCCCGCAGTTCTGGCTGCTGTGGCTCGTGCTCTGCATGAACGTCACCGCCGGCATCGGCATCCTGGAGAAGGCCGCGCCGATGATCACGGACTTCTTCGCGGACACCTCCGCGCCGGTGTCCGCCACGGCCGCCGCCGGGTTCGTCGCCCTGCTGTCCGCCGCCAACATGGCGGGACGCATCGGCTGGTCCACCACCTCCGACCTCATCGGCCGGAAGAACATCTACCGCGTCTACCTCGGCGTCGGCGCGCTGATGTACGCCCTCATCTGGTCGCTCGGCGACTCGTCCAAGCCGCTGTTCGTACTGGCCGCGCTGGTCATCCTCTCCTTCTACGGCGGCGGCTTCGCCACGGTCCCCGCCTACCTCAAGGACCTCTTCGGCACCTACCAGGTGGGCGCCATCCACGGCCGGCTGCTCACCGCCTGGTCCACCGCCGGCGTCCTCGGCCCGCTCATCGTCAACTGGGTGGCCGACCGGCAGGAGGAGGCCGGCAAGCACGGCCCGTCCCTGTACGGCGTCTCCCTCGTGATCATGATCGGGCTGCTGGCCGTCGGCTTCGTCGCCAACGAACTGGTCCGCCCCGTCCACCCGCGTCACCACGAGCCGACCACCGCCGACGCGGCGGCCGGGACACCGAAGGAGGCCGCCGATGACCGGCGAGAGCAGCCCGAGTCAGCCTGAGCCCTCGCGCCGCGCGCTGATCGCCTTCGCCTGGCTGTGGGTGGGCCTCCCGCTCGCCTACGGCCTGTACGAGCTGGTGCGGAAGGCCACGCAGCTGTTCACGGGGTGACCCGGAGGCGCGCACGGTCCGTGTCCCCACGGGCCGTGCGCACGAGGCGGGACGGGGGACGCCCGGCGGGGCCTTCCGGGCGCTGACGGAAGGCGACAAGGCTCGCGCACGTTTCCTGTCGCTTCACCTGCGCTCGTACCCGTGAGTCACTGATCAGACTGGTGCATCCCGCAACCGGATCGCAAGGGGATCACCATGAGCGGCTCGCGCATCACCGCCCTCGGCCACTACCAGCCCGCCCGGGTCCTGACCAACGAGGACCTGGCGAGCATGGTCGACACCAGTGACGCGTGGATCACGAGCCGGGTGGGCATCCGCACCCGTCACATCGCCGGATCCGACGAACCCGTCGACGAACTGGCCGCGCATGCCGCCGCCAAGGCCCTCGCCGCGGCCGGCCGGACGCCCGACGAGATCGACCTGGTCCTGGTCGCCACGTCCACCGCGATCGACCGCTCGCCCAACATGGCCGCCCGGGTCGCCGCCCGCCTCGGCATGCCCGGCCCCGCCGTCATGGACGTCAACGTGGTGTGCGCCGGCTTCACCCACGCCCTCGCCACCGCCGACCACGCCGTGCGGGCCGGCGGGGCGCACCGGGTGCTGGTCGTCGGCGCCGACAAGATGTCCGACGTCACCGACTGGACCGACCGCACCACCTGCGTCCTGGTCGGCGACGGGGCGGGCGCGGCCGTGGTGGAGGCGGCGGCTCCCGGCACGGAGAGCGGCATCGGTCCGGTGCTGTGGGGGTCGGTGCCGGAGATGGGCAACGCGGTGCGCATCGAGGGGACCCCGCCGCGGTTCGCGCAGGAGGGGCAGAGCGTCTACCGCTGGGCGACCACCCGGCTGCCCGCATTCGCCCGCCGGGCCTGCGAGAAGGCCGGGCTGACGCCCGCGGACCTCGCCGCGGTCGTGCTGCACCAGGCCAACCTGCGGATCGTGGAACCCCTCGCGCGCCGGATCGGCGCCGTCAACGCCGTCGTCGCCCGGGACGTCGTCGACTCCGGCAACACCTCGGCCGCGAGCATCCCCCTCGCCTTCTCCAAACTCGTCGAGCAGGGCGCGGTGTCGGCCGGGGACCCGGTACTGCTGTTCGGCTTCGGCGGCAACCTGTCGTACGCGGGGCAGGTCGTGCGGTGCCCGTGAGCGGCTCCCGGTGGTGGGGGAGCGGCGAGGGCGGGGTGTGACGAGGGCAACCCGAACGGGGTGCGGCGGTGCGCCGTAGACTGTAGACGAAAGACAATCACCCAGGACGTCTGCGGTGTCACCGGCGTGCATGACGGACGCGCGGCGCCGCCGAAGAGGGGGACCGATGTTGTCGACAGGACTGCCCCACGGGGCGGTGCCCCGGCTCGAGCGCCCGGGCCCGCTGCGCGACCGCGTCTACGAGGCACTGCTCGAGCTCATCACCACCCGCGCCCTCCAGCCGGGCCAGCACCTCGTCGAGAGCGAACTCGCCGGCCACCTCGGCGTCTCCCGTCAGCCGGTGCGTGAGGCGCTCCAGCGTCTCAACACCGAGGGGTGGGTCGATCTGCGGCCCGCACAGGGCGCGTTCGTGCACGAGCCGACGGAGGAGGAGGCCGACCAGCTCCTCACCGTCCGCACGCTGCTGGAGGCGGAGGCGGCCCGGCTGGCCGCGAGCAACGCCGACAGCAAGGGTGTCCAGGCGCTGGAGAGGATCCTCGCCGAGGGGCTCAAGGCCGTCGAGGCGGACGACGTGGACGCCGCCGTGGCGCTCAACGCCCGTTTCCACGCCAAGGTGATGGAGCTCGCGGGCAACGCGGTCCTCGCCGAGCTGGCCGCCCAGGTGGACCGGCGGGTGCGCTGGTACTACACGCCGGTCGCCCGGCAGCGCGGCGAGCAGTCCTGGATCGAGCACCGGGAGATGATCGCCGCGATCGCCGCGCGGGACGAGCAGTCGGCCACACGGCTGATGCGCGAACACACCGAGCACACGCGGCGGTCGTACCACGCGCGCGGCGACAACTGAGGGGGGTTTCGCCCGGACTGAGCGGGGTCGTCCCGTGCCCCGCGCCCCGCCTTTGTCCTGAGAGTGGAAAAAGTAGGGGCCAATTCCTGCGCGACTTCTTCCCACCTCCGGCAAGCGCTGCTACTTTCCCATCCGAAAGCACGCCACACACGTGGCCGGAATCCGGCGCGCACAGCCGATGAGGCGGGGAGGGGCTCGTGAGACGCATGACTGCGCGACCCGCGAACGCCCATCAGGCACGACTGCTCAGGCTGCTGCGCGACGGCGGACCCAACTCCCGTGCCCAGCTGGGCGACCAGGTCGACCTGTCCCGGTCGAAGCTGGCCGTGGAGGTGGACCGGCTGCTGGAGACGGAACTCGTCGTGGCCGACGGACTCGCCGCCTCGCGCGGCGGCCGCCGCTCCCACAACATCCGGCTCAACCCGCACCTGCGCTTCCTCGGCGTCGACATCGGCGCGACCTCGGTCGACGTCGCCGTCACCAACGCCGAGCTGGAGATCCTCGGGCACATCAACCAGCCGATGGACGTGCGCGAGGGACCGGTCGCGGTCTTCGAGCAGGTGCTGGCCATGGCCGCCAAGCTGAGGGCCACCGGGCTCGCGGAGGGGTTCGACGGCGCCGGCATCGGCGTCCCCGGACCGGTCCGCTTCCCCGAGGGCATCCCGGTGGCACCGCCGATCATGCCGGGCTGGGACGGTTTCCCCGTGCGGGAGGCGCTCAGCCAGGAGCTCGGCTGCCCGGTCATGGTCGACAACGACGTGAACCTCATGGCACTGGGGGAGCAGCACGCGGGCGTCGCCCGCACCGTCGCCGACTTCCTCTGCGTCAAGATCGGCACCGGCATCGGCTGCGGCATCGTCGTCGGCGGTGAGGTGTACCGCGGCACGACGGGCAGCGCGGGCGACATCGGGCACATCCAGGCCGTGCCCGACGGACGCCCGTGCGCCTGCGGCAACCGGGGCTGCCTGGAGGCGCACTTCTCCGGCGCGGCCCTCGCCCGGGACGCGACGGAGGCCGCCGAACAGCGGCTCTCGCCCGAACTCGCCACCCGGCTGGAGGCGAACGGCACGCTCAGTGCCGTCGACGTCGCCGCCGCGGCGGCCGCCGGTGACGCCACCGCCCTCGACCTGATCCGCGAAGGCGGCAACCGCACCGGGCAGGTCATCGCCGGCCTGGTCAGCTTCTTCAACCCGGGTCTCGTGGTGATCGGCGGCGGGGTGACCGGCCTCGGCCACACCCTGCTCGCCGCGATCCGCACCCAGGTCTACCGGGGGTCGCTGCCCTTGGCGACGGGCAACCTGCCCATCGTCCTGGGCGAGTTGGGCCCCACCGCCGGAGTCATCGGCGCGGCCCGCCTGATCAGCGACCACCTGTTCTCCCCCGCATAGCCGGACGCCGGCACGGCCCAGGCCACCCCGGCGCCCACTAGCACCACCCCGGCGCGGGCCAGCCCGCACCGCCCCCAGCACCACCCGGTACGGGCCCGCCCGCACCGGCTCAGGCACCACCCGGCGCGGGCCCGCCCGCACCGTCCCGAACTGCACCACCCGTCGGCACGGGATGCCCGCACCGGCGCGCAAGGCACAACGCCGGTGCGACAGCCAGCCGTACCGGCACGTGAGGCACGACCGCGGACGCGGATGCCACTCCGCTTCCGCGCGCAAGGCACAACGCCGGTGCGACAGCCAGCCGTACCGGCACGTGAGGCACGACCGCGGACGCGGATGCCACTCCGCTTCCGCGCGCAAGGCACAACGCCGGTGCGACAGCCAGCCGTACCGGCACGCGAGGCACCACCCGCCGGCGCGGACGCCAGACCGTTGCCGACGCGCACAGCACCACCGTGCCGGACGGCCGCCAGCCGTATCGGCACCGGGAGTTCGACCCGCCGGGCCGGAAGCCGCCGGTCCGGCACGTGAGGCACCACCCGCCGGCGCGGACGCCA
>MUNG01000426.1 GCA_002154585.1 Streptomyces pseudogriseolus | reverse complement strand
GCGCGGCGGGGTGGCCCGGGCTGCGGGCGTCGCTCGCGCCGGTGCTGGGGCTCGGGCTGTGCGGTGTGCCGTTCTCCGGGCCGGACGTCGTGGGCGGCGGCGGTAGGGACGGATCACCCGAACTGTATGTGCGGCGACTCCAGTTGGCGGCGTATCTGCCGTTGCTGCGTACGACCGCGCAGGGCGCGGAGGGCGGGCCGTGGGAGCACGGGGCGGAGGTGCTGGGGCACGCGCGCGTGGCGTTCGGTGAGCGGCGTCGGCTGCTGCCGTACTTCGTGACACTGGCCCACCTCGCGCGGCGGACCGGGGCGCCGATGGTGCGGCCGGTGTGGTGGGCGGCGCCGGAGGAGCGGGCGTTGCGTGACTGCGAGGACGCCTTCCTGCTGGGCGACGCGCTGCTGGTGGCGCCGGTGCTGGAGGCGGGCGCGGTCCGGCGGGAGGTGCGGCTGCCGCGCGGGCGGTGGTACGACACGGCGACGGGGCGGGCGTACGAGGGGCCGGCGAAGGTGCTGGTGGACGCGCCGCTGGAGCGGATACCGGTGTTCGCGCGGGCGGGTGCGGTGATCCCGGTGTGCGGGGAGGACGGCGGGACCGAGCTGGAGGTGTGGGCGCCCGCTCCGGGCCGCGGCGGGGGCGGGCTGGTGGTGCCGGACGGCGGGGACGGCGCGGACGGGCCGGAGGTCGAGCGGTACTCGGTGACCTGCGCGGGCCCGCGGATCGTCGTGCGGCGGGAGACGGAGGACGGCGTGCGGGAGCCGTCCCGGCCGGTACGCGTCCGCGGGCTCGGGGGGTCGGGCGGTCAGATGTAGCGGCCCTCGAAGAAGGCGCGCACCGCCACGGTGTGCAGGGGGAAGGCGAGATCCTCGGGGCGGCGCAGCAAGTGCGTGCCCTCGGTCTCGTCGGTGGGCGCGGAGGCGGGCAGGTCGGCCGCCGGGCGTTCGGGGAGCAGACCGAACAGCAGCAGGTGGCCGTCGGGGGCGCTCATGGCGTCGGCGAGCCGGACGTCGCGGCTCTCGGCGTCGAAACCGGTCTCCTCCTTGAGTTCGCGGACGACGGCCTGGCGCCAGTCCTCGCCGTGGTCGATGTAACCGCCGGGCAGGGCGGTGCCGCCCTTGGCGGGCGGGACGGCCCGGGTGACGACGACCAGGGCGGTGCCCTGGGTGTCGTACACGGGCTGGAGGGCCACGGCGACGGGGAGGGGGTTGCGGTAGGCGACGGCGCCGCAGGCGGGGCAGGTGCGCGGCCAGCCGGAGACGCCCTCTCCGTAGGGCGCGCCGCAGGACGAACAGTGGCTGCCCGCCGCGGAGTTGGGAACGTGAGTATCGGACACGCGCGGGACTGTATCCGATGGCGGAAGGGGCGTCTCCGGTAGGGCGGTCTCAGTGGTGGCCGGTGAGGGACCTGCGGGCCACGGGGAAGTCGAAGTAGGTGTCCGGGTACGCCTCGGGCTTGAAGGTGTAGTGCCACCACTCCTCGGCGAGGTTGACGAAGCCGAGGTCCTCCAGGGTGGTCTTGAGCAGCATCCGGTTGGCGCGCTGCACCCCGGTGATGCGCGGGTCGAGGGTGTGGCTGAGGGTGTCGAAGCAGTCGTAACCGGTGCCCATGTCCACGGAGTCGTCGGGGAAGCGTTCGTCCTTCGCTGCGAAGCAGGGGGTGAGCGGCTCGCCGGGGTGGTAGGGCCTCGTGGGGCGGGCGGGGAGCTTCACGAGGGTGAGGTCGACCGTGGAGCCGCGGCTGTGGCCGGACTTCTCCGCGATGTACCCGTCGGCGAACAGGCGGGTCTTGTCGACGTTCGGGTAGAACTCGGCCTTCATGGTCTGGTCGTCGAGGTCCTCGGCCCAGCGCACGAAGTGGTCGACGGCGCGCTGCGGGCGGTAGCAGTCGTACACCTTGAGGGAGTAGCCCTGCGGCAGCAGCCGGCGCTGGGCGGTGCGGAGGGCCTCGGCGGCGGGGCGGGTGAGGATGCACAGGGGCTGCTTGTAGCCGTCGACCGGTTCGCCGACGAAGTTGTGCGGGGTGACGTAGCGGATCTCGTGCAGGATCGTCGGGTCGACGCTGTGGAGGGCCACGAAGTCGCGGGGCGCCTTGGGTTCGGGGGTCGCCCGGGCGGGTGCGGCCGCGGCGGTCGCGGTGAGCAGGGCGGCGAGGGTGGTGACCAGGGCGCGTACCGCGCGCGAAGAACGTGTCATGTCCCCTGCATCTATCAGACGGGGGCCGTCGCGCGGAAGCAGGCGCCCCGGCCCGTTCTGTCACCGACCTTGACGCTTCCTGACCACCGGTGAACACTTCCGGTGTCAGTCGACATCGCCGTACATCTCGGCGCATTCTGGCGCGCCACGGCAGGCGTCCCACCGACGTCAAAACTCCCCCACGGGCGATACGGCTGCGACGGCACGCTCGTCACGGACGCCGGGCGGGGCGCGGATCCTCCCTGCCTCCGGCTGACGTCACGCCACGGGAAACGGGAAACGCACCCTGCACGTGAGGTCCGGGGCCGACCGTCCCGGGCCCCGGCCCAGGAGCCGCCATGAGCAACGGAGACATATTCGTCGGCGAGGTCATCGGCACCGCCGTCCTCAGCCTCTTCGGCGCCGGCGTGGTCGCCGCCGTCGTCCTCAACTACTCGAAGGCGAAGGACGCCGGCTGGGTGGTCATCGCGTTCGGCTGGGGCTTCGGTGTGATGGCCGGGGCCTACACCGCGGCCCCGCTGTCCGGGGGACACCTCAACCCGGCGGTCACCCTCGGGATCGCCGTCGACACCGGCGAGTGGGACACGGTCCACGTCTACGTGGCCGGGCAGATGGTCGGCGCGATGCTCGGCGCCGTGCTGTGCTGGCTGGTCTACTACGCGCAGTTCGAGGCCAACGCCGAGGAGGACATCTCCCAGCCGACGCTCGGCGTCTTCTCCACCACGCCCGCGATCCGCCGCCCGGTCGCCAACCTCGTCACCGAGATCATCGCGACCATGGGGCTGGTGCTGCCCATCCTGGCGTTCGGGCTCACCGAGGGGCTCGGCGAGTCGGGCACCGCGATCCTCATCGTGTCGTTCCTGGTCGTCGGCATCGGCCTGTCGCTCGGCGGCCCCACCGGATACGCCATCAACCCGGCCCGTGACCTCGGCCCGCGCATCGTGCACGCGCTGCTCCCGATCCCCCGCAAGGGCACCTCGGACTGGGGGTACGCCTGGGTTCCCGTGGTGGGGCCGCTCATCGGCGGGGCGCTGTCCGGACTCGTGTTCAACGCAGCCTTCTGACTCCGCAGAACCGACGAAGGGGACGTCATGACGGACAAGTTCGTCGCCGCGATCGACCAGGGCACCACCTCCAGCCGCTGCATCGTCTTCAATCAGCACGGCGCGATCGTCGCCGTCGACCAGCGCGAGCACCGCCAGATCTTCCCGAAGCCCGGCTGGGTGGAGCACGACGCCACGGAGATCTGGTCCAAGGTGCAGGCCGTGGTGGCCGGCGCGCTCGCCAAGGCGGGCCTGCGCGCCGACCAGCTCAGCGCGCTGGGCATCACCAACCAGCGTGAGACGACGGTCCTGTGGGACCGGTCCACGGGCAAGCCCGTGCACAACGCCATCGTGTGGCAGGACACCAGGACCGCCGGGCTCTGCGCCCAGCTGGGCGGCTCCGACGGGCAGGACCGGTTCCGCGACCGCACGGGGCTGCCGCTGGCCAGCTACTTCTCCGGTCCCAAGGCGGCCTGGCTGCTGGACCACGTGCCCGGGCTGCGGGCCCGTGCGGAGAACGGCGACATCGCCTTCGGCACCATCGACTCCTGGCTGATCTGGAACCTCACCGGCGGCACCGACGGCGGACGGCACGTCACCGACGTGACCAACGCCGGGCGGACCATGCTGATGAACCTGGAGACCCTCCAGTGGGACCCGTCCGTCCTGGACGCGATGAACGTCCCGGAGGCCGTGCTCCCGGAGATCAGGTCCTCCGCCGAGGTCTACGGCACCGCCGTGGGCCAGCTCGCCGGGGTGCCCGTGGCCTCCGCGCTGGGCGACCAGCAGGCCGCGGTCTTCGGCCAGGCCTGCTACGACGTCGGCACCGCCAAGAACACCTACGGCACCGGGAGTTTCCTGCTGCTCAACACCGGCGAGAGGCCCGTGCCGTCGAAGCACGGGCTGCTCACCACCATGGGCTACAAGATCGGCGACGAGGCGCCCGTCTACTGCCTGGAGGGGTCGATCGCCATCACGGGCGCCCTGGTGCAGTGGTTCCGCGACCAGCTCGGCATCATCCGCACCGCGGACGAGATCGAGCCGCTCGCGGCGAGCGTGGAGGACAACGGCGGCGCGTACATCGTCCCCGCGTTCTCCGGCCTCTTCGCCCCGTACTGGCGCTCCGACGCGCGCGGCGCGGTCACGGGCCTGACCCGTTACGTCACCAAGGCGCACCTGGCGCGGGCGGTGCTGGAGGCGACGAGCTGGCAGACGCGTGAGGTCGTCGACGCCATGTACCAGGACTCCGGGGTGCGGATCACCACCCTGAAGGTCGACGGCGGCATGACGAAGAACGGCCTGCTGATGCAGCACCAGGCGGACGTGCTGGGGGTGCCGGTGATCAGGCCCCGGGTGTCGGAGACGACCTGTCTGGGCGCGGCCTACGCGGCGGGACTCGCCACGGGCGTGTGGAACGGCCTGGACGAGCTCAAGTCTCACTGGCAGAAGGACGCCGAGTGGACGCCCGCCATGTCGTCGTCCGTGCGGGACCGTGAGTACCGCAACTGGCGCAAGGCGGTGGAGAAGAGCCTCGGCTGGGTCGAGGAGGGCGAGGACTGAGCCACGCGCGCGTGGTGTCTCGTCCGTCGTGCGGCGGCTCGTGCTCCTGTCGGCGGGAGCACGGGCCGCGTCGTGCCGGCCGCGGTCAGGTGGTGACCGCGCTGCGCCGCCGGGCGGCCTGCGTCATGGCGTGCTGGACGACGCCCACCAGGACGTCCTTCACCGACTCGCGGTCGCGCGCGTCGCACAGCACCAGCGGTACGTCGTCGTCCAGGTCGAGGGCCTGCCGTACCGCGTCCTCCGGGTAACGGGCCGAGCCCTCGAAGCAGTTGACGCCGACCACGAAGGGTATGGCGCGCCGCTCGAAGTAGTCGACGGCGGCGAAGCAGTCCTCGAGGCGGCGCGTGTCGGCGAGGACGACCGCGCCGAGCGCGCCCTCGGACAGCTCGTCCCACATGAACCAGAACCGCTCCTGTCCGGGCGTGCCGAACAGGTACAGCACCAGGTCCTCGCGCAGGGTGATGCGCCCGAAGTCCATGGCCACCGTGGTGGTGCTCTTCGCCTCGACGCCGCTGGTGTCGTCGACGGGCCGCCCGGCCTCGGTGAGCAGCTCCTCGGTGCGCAGCGGCCTGATCTCGCTGACCGCGCCGACGAGCGTGGTCTTGCCCACGCCGAAGCCGCCGGCCACCAGGATCTTGAGCGTGACCGGCTCGACCGGGGGCTTGCCGCGCTCAGAACGCCCGAAGATCATCGGTCTCTTCTCCTGCTCGATGGTGGTCGGGCGGCGGGCCGTATCCCCCGCCGCCGGGGGTTTCGATGACGAGGACGTCGCCGGGGCCGACGTCCGCCGAGTCGCTGCCGGCGAGCCGGACGACCGTGCCGTCGGCCCGCTCGATCCGGTTGGCGCCCGTCGCGCCGGGGGCCCCTCCCGCCATGCCGTAGGGCGGCACCCGGCGGTGCTGGGACAGCGTGGAGACCGTCATGGGCTCCAGGAAGCGGATGCGGCGCACGGCTCCGTCGCCGCCGCGCCACCGCCCGGCGCCTCCGCTGCCCCGGCGCACGGCGAACTCCTCGAGCCGCACCGGCAGCCGCCACTCCAGGATCTCCGGGTCGGTGAGCCGGGAGTTGGTCATGTGGGTCTGGACGACGGACGCGCCGGGGTGTCCGTCCCCGGCCCCTGAGCCGGACGCCACCGTCTCGTAGTACTGGTGGCGGGCGTTGCCGAAGGTCACGTTGTTCATGGTGCCGGACCCCTCTGCCTGGACGCCGAGCGCCGCGTAGAGGGCGCCGGTGACGGCCTGTGAGGTCTCCACGTTGCCCGCGACGACGGCCGCCGGGGGCTCGGGCGCCAGCATGGAGCCGGGCGGGACGACGATGCGCAGCGGCCGCAGACAGCCGTCGTTGAGCGGGATGTCGTCGGCGACCAAGGTGCGGAAGACGTACAGGACGGCCGCGTTGACGACGGAGAAGGGCGCGTTGAAGTTGGTGGCGAGCTGCGGGGACGTGCCGGTGAAGTCGATGGTGGCGGAGCGGGCGGCGCGGTCGACGCTCACCGTGACCCGGATGACGGCGCCCGAGTCGGTCTCGTAGGCGTACTCCCCGTCGTCCAGGGCGTCGACGACGCGGCGCACCGCCTCCTCGGCGTTGTCCTGCACGTGCCGCATGTAGGCCTGGACGACGTCGAGTCCGTAGGTGTCGATCATGCGGCCGACCTCTTCGACGCCCTTGTGGTTGGCCGCGATCTGGGCGCGCAGGTCGGCGAGGTTGGTCGCGGGGTTGCGGGAGGGGTGGGGCGCCTCGGTGAGCAGGCGGAGGGTCTCCTCCTCGCGAAACCGGCCGTTCTCGGTGAGCAGCCAGTTGTCGAAGAGGACGCCCTCCTCGTCGATGGTGCGGCTGTTCGCGGGCATGGAGCCGGGGGCGATGCCGCCGATCTCGGCGTGGTGGCCGCGGGAGGCGACGTAAAAGAGGACCTCCGGGTCGCGCTCCGGGTCGTCCCCGGGGGTGCTGCCGAAGACGGGGGTGATGACGGTGACGTCGGGCAGGTGGGTGCCGCCGTGGTACGGGTCGTTGACGGCGTAGGTGTCGCCGGGGCGCATGGAGGCGCCGCGCCGCCGGATGACCTCCTTGACGCTGGTGCCCATCGAGCCCAGGTGGACGGGGATGTGCGGGGCGTTGGCGACGAGGTTCCCGTCAGGGTCGAAGAGGGCGCAGGAGAAGTCCAGGCGTTCCTTGATGTTGACGGACTGGGCGGTGGACTCCAGTCGGGCGCCCATCTGTTCGGCGATGGACATGAAGAGGTTGTTGAAGATCTCCAGCAGGACCGGGTCGACCTCGGTGTCGGCGTCGGAACCTCGCGTGACCGCGACGCGTGCCATGACCAGATGCCCGTCGTCGGTCGTGGCGGCCCGCCAGCCGTCGTCGACAACGGTCGTGGAGCCGTCCTCGGCGATGATCGCGGGGCCGGTGACGGTCTCGCCGGGAGGGAGGTCCTCGCGGCGGTGGAGGGGGACGTCGCGCCAGGCGCCGCCGGTGTGGAGGCGGACGGTGACGGGTGCGGCGGGTCGGCCGGACCAGGGGGCGAGGGCGGACAGATCGGGGGGTTCGGTGGTGCCGGTGGCCTCGACGGACAGGGCCTCGACGACGATCGGGCGGTCGAGGGTGAAGGAGTAGGTGGCGCGGTGCCGGTCCTCGAAGGCGCGCCGCATGGTGTCCGGGTCGGTGAGGCGGACGGTGAGGGTGGTGTCGGTGCCGTCGTAGCGGAGCTGCGCGCGGCGGATGACCTCGACGCGCTCCTTTGGGACGTCCTCGGCGGCGAGTTCGGCGCGGGCCGCCGCCTCCAGTTCGTCGGCGAGGCCGTGGACGCCGGGCATGGCGGCGGATTCCAGCGGGGCCTCGACGGAGCGTTCCCGCATGGCCGTGGTGTCGGCGAGGCCGATGCCGAGGGCGGACAGCACGCCCGCCATGGGCGGCACGAGGACGGTGCGGATGCCGAGGGAGTCGGCGACCATGCACGCGTGCTGGCCGCCGGCTCCGCCGAAGGTGGTGAGGGCGTACCGGGTGATGTCGTGGCCCTTCTGCACGGAGATCCGCTTGACCGCGGCCGCGATGTTCGCGACGGCGATCTGGAGATAGCCCTCGGCGACCTGTTCGGGGGTGCGGTCGTCGCCGGTGCTCTCGTGGATCTCGCGGGCGAGGGCGGTGAAGCGTTCGCGGACCACGTCCGCGTCCAGCGGCTGGTCGCCGCCGGGGCCGAACACGGCCGGGAAGTACGCCGGTTGGATGCGGCCGAGCATGACGTTGGCGTCGGTGACGGCGAGCGGGCCGCCGCGCCGGTAGCAGGCGGGGCCGGGGTCCGCGCCCGCCGAGTCGGGTCCGACGCGGTAGCGGGAGCCGTCGAAGTGCAGGACGGAGCCGCCGCCGGCGGCGACGGTGTGGATGTCGAGCATCGGCGCGCGCAGCCGCACCCCGGCGATCCGCGTGGTGAAGACGCGCTCGTACTCGCCGGCGTAGTGGGAGACGTCGGTGGAGGTGCCGCCCATGTCGAAGCCGATGACCCGGTCGAAGCCGGCGAGCTTCGACATGCGGGCCATGCCCACGATCCCGCCGGCCGGCCCGGACAGGACGGCGTCCTTGCCGCGGAACCGGCGGGCCTCGGTGAGCCCGCCGTTGGACTGCATGAACATCAGCCGTACGCCTTCGAGCGCGTCGGCGACCTGGCGCACGTAGCGGCGCAGCACGGGTGAGAGGTAGGCGTCGACGACGGCGGTGTCCCCGCGCGGCACCAGCTTCATCAGCGGGCTGACCTCGCTGGACAGGGAGATCTGGGGGAAGCCGGTGCGGGCGGCGAGTTCCCCGACGGCCTGTTCGTGGGCGGGGTGGCGGTCGCTGTGCAGGCAGACCACGGCGACGGCCCGGATCCCGTCGTCGTACGCCTGCCGCAGCGGGCCTTCGAGGGCGTCGAGGTCGGGGGCGCGCAGCACGGTGCCGTCGGCGGCGACGCGTTCGTCCACCTCGATCACCCGCTCGTGGAGCGGTAACGGCAGGTCGATGCGGCGCGCGAAGATGTGCGGGCGGTTCTGGTAGGCGATGCGCAGGGCGTCGCGGAAGCCGCGGGTGACGACCAGCAGGGTGCGCTCGCCCTTGCGTTCGAGCAGGGCGTTGGTGGCGACGGTGGTGCCCATACGGACGACGTCGACGGGAGCGACGGGGTCGCCGGACCCGTCGAGCAGCGCGCGGACGCCGAGGACCGCCGCGTCGGCGCCGGGCGGGCCCGAGCGGTCCGGGTCCGGGTTGTCGGAGAGGACCTTGCGGGTGAGCAGCCGGCCGTCGGGACGGCGCGCGACGATGTCGGTGAAGGTGCCGCCTCGGTCGACCCAGAACTGCCAGCCTGTCACGTCACTACCCCGCTTCCGCGCCGGTCACAGCGCCCGGAGGCCGTTGATCACGTCGCGCAGAATACTCTCGTCCGGCAGCTCGGCCGGGGGTACCGGCCGGTTCACATGGACGAACTCGGCGTCCACGAGGTCGCCGACGAGGACCCGGACCACCCCGACCGGCAGGTCGAGCCCGGCGCCGAGTTCGGCGACCGTCTGCGGGGTCTCGCGGCACAGCGCGACGATGTCGACGTGCTCAGGGGAGAGGGAGGGGTCGTCCTCGGCGTCGTCCGCGTGCGGCTCCGCGACGACCACGGCGATCAGGTCGAGGCGGTGCTGGGCCGCACTGGTGGTGCGGCCCCGCGTCATGGCGTACGGACGGACGACCGGTCCGGCCTCGTCGTCGAACCAGTGGCTGCTGCCCTGACCGTGATCGCTCATGTCGGTCCACTACCCGCCGGAGGGCAGATCCGTGCGCGGCGCGGCGCCCAGATGCACGCCGACCCGCTTCACCAGGAGGGTCATCTCGTAGGCCACCTGGCCGACGTCGGAGTCGGCGTCGGCGAGGACCGCGAGGCAGCTGCCGTCCCCGGCGGCGGTGACGAACAGGAACGCCTCGTCGAGCTCGACGACGGTCTGGCGGACCTCACCGGCCTCGAAATGGCGGCCGACACCCTTGGCAAGGCTGTGGAAGCCGGAGGCGACGGCGGCGAGGTGCTCG